>NZ_JBITXB010000003.1:367540-736248 GCF_044544295.1 Streptomyces sp. NPDC053750
CGGGGGGGGGGGCGCGGGCCGGGGCGGCGCTGGGGGGGGGGCGGGGGGGGGGGGGGGGGGGGGGGGCGCGGGGGGGGGGGGGGGGGCGGGCCCCCCCCCCCCCCCCCCCCCCCCGTGGGTCATCCGCCTACGCCAGCAGCTCCACCTCCGCCAGCGTGTGCGAGCCGTCCAGGACCAGTCGGTACTTCGCGTACGCGCCCGGCGACGCCACCGAGAACGCCCGGGTCTGCCGGTCCCAGGCGAAGGACTCGCCGGAGCGCTGGTCCAGGGTCCGCCACGTTGTGCCGTCGGCCGATCCCTGGAGCTTCCAGCCGGTCGGTGCCTTCGCCCGGTCCGCCGGCGACGTCAGGGTGTACTGGACCGCCTCGGCGCCCTTCTCGGACACCGGCAGGTCCACCGATGTCACGGCAGCCTCCGTCCCCGACGTGTTGTCGAACAGGGCGCCCTCGCCCTCGACGGCGTCCGCGCGCGGGGTCGGCACCTCGTCGTCCCGGGTGATCGACGGCGGCGCCGCGTTCTCGCCTGTGCCCCACGAGGACGGCTTCGAGCCCATGTCGAACTCCAGGACGCCGCCCTTCGCGATCAGCGAGTGCGGCAGCGAAGTGGAGTTCCAGCGCTTGCCGTTGACCTTCAGGCCCTGCACGTAGATGTTCTTCGTGCTGTTCTTCGGGGCCTTGACGACCAGCTCGCGGCCGTTCTCCAGGTGGACGGTCGCCTTGGTGAACAGCGGGGAGCCGATGGCGTACTCGCCGCTGCCCATGACCAGCGGGTAGAAGCCGAGCGAGGAGAAGAGGAACCAGGCCGACTGCTCGCCGTTGTCCTCGTCACCGTGGTAGCCCTGGCCGATCTCGCTGCCCGTGTACAGACGCCGGAGCACCTCGCGGATGTTCTTCTGCGTCTTGTACGGCTGCCCGGCCGCGTCGTACATGTACAGGGCGTGGTGGGCGACCTGGTTGGAGTGGCCGTACATGCCCATGCGGACGTCGCGCGCCTCGGTCATCTCGTGGATGACACCGCCGTAGGAGCCCTTGAACTCGGGGGAGGCCGTCTCCGGGGTGGAGAGGTACTCGTCGAGCTTGTCGCCGAGGCCGTCCCGACCGCCGTACAGGTTGGCCAGGCCCCGGCTGTCCTGCGGGGCGGTGAAGGCGTAGCCCCAGCCGTTGGTCTCGGTGTAGTCGTGGCCCCACACGCGCGGGTCGTACTTCTCCGATTCCACGCGCCAGTTGCCCACCGCGTCCTTGCCCTGGAAGAAGCCCGCCTTCGCGTCGAACAGGTTGACGTACTCCTGGGCGCGGTTGAGGAAGTACGCCGACTCCTCCTTGTAGCGCTTCTCGCCGGTCTCGCGGTGGAGCTTCTCGGCCATCTTCGCGATGCCGTAGTCGTTGAGGTAGCCCTCCAGCGCCCACGACAGGCCCTCGTGCGTCTCGGTGCTGGTGTAGCCGAGGAACGGCGAGGTCGCCATGCCCTTGCGGCCCACGCCGGACGACGGGGGCACGACGGTGGCGTTCTTGACGGCCGCGTCGTACGCCGCCTTCGCGTCGAAGTCGACGCCCTTGACGTATGCGTCCGCGAACGCCACGTCCGAGGAGGTGCCGGTCATCAGGTCCGCGTAGCCGGGGGAGGACCAGCGCGAGGTCCAGCCGCCGTCCTTGTAGTGCTGCACGAAGCCGTCGACCAGCTCACCGGCCTTGGAGGGGGTCAGGAAGGAGTACGCGGGCCAGGTGGTCCGGTAGGTGTCCCAGAAGCCGTTGTTGACGTAGACCTTGCCGTCCACGATCTTGGCGCCGGTCTCGGTCGGGGTGTTCTCCTTGACCGCCGAGGAGAACGGGGAGGCGTACTTGTACGTCCCGTCGACCTTCTCGTGGCCCGCGTTCGGGTACAGGTACAGCCGGTACAGGCTGGAGTACAGCGTGGTCAGCTGGTCCTGCGTGGCGCCCTCGACCTCGACCTTGCCGAGGATGCGGTCCCACTGCTTCTGGGCGTCGCGCTTGACCTTGTCGAAGGAGGTGCGCTGCGGGATCTCCTGGCGCAGGTTGTCCTTCGCCTGGTCGACGCCGATCAGCGAGGTCGCGATGCGCAGCGTCACGGTGCGGTCCTTGCCCGCGTCGAAGCGCAGGTGGCCCTTGACGCCGCCGGCGTCACCGCCGGTGACCTTGCTGTCGAACTCGCCGTACACGAAGAGGCGGGTGGCGCCCGCGGAGCCGCCGGACTTGACGTCCGAGTAGCCGGTGAAGGTGCCGTTCTCCTTGTCCAGGGTCAGGCCGGCCTGGTCGTTGACGTTGTCGAAGATGACGCTCGCGTCGTCACCGGGGTAGGTGAAGCGCATCATCGCCGCGTGGTCGGTCGGCGCCATCTCGGCCTTCAGGCCGTTCTCGAACCGCACCCCGTAGTAGTACGGCCGGGCGGTCTCGTTCTCGTGCCGGAAGGCGAGCTCGCGGGCGTCCCGGCCGGTGTCCGGGGTGCCGGAGGCGGCCGAGGGCATCACCTGGAAGGTCTGCCGGTCGCCCATCCACGGGCTCGGCTCGTGGCTCGCGCCGAACGCCTGGAGCGTGGGCAGGTTGTCCGCGTTGTTGCCGCGTGCGTACTCGTACAGCCAGCTCAGCGATCCGGCGTTGGTCACCGGCGTCCAGAAGTTGAAGCCGTGCGGCACGGCGGTCGCGGGGAAGTTGTTGCCGCGGGAGAAGCTGCCGCTGGAGTTGGTGCCGCGCGTGGTCAGCGCGTAGTCGGACAGGTGGGCCTTCGGGCGCTCGGCCTCGGCCCGCGCGATGGCCACGTCGTCCAGCCAGCCCCGGAACTTCGCCGGGCCCTTGGGGGAGTCGTACGCCACCAGGATCCGGTCGACGGTCTTGCCGGCCGCGACCGAGCCGATCCCCGACCTCACGCTGTTCCACTGGTTGACGTACAGCACCTTGGCGTCGCCCTGACCGCGCGGCGTCAGCGGGAAGCCGTGCTGGTCGGTGGCCCCGAGGTCGCTCAGGAAGGTGCCGTCGGTGAACGCGAGGTCGACGGAGACGTTCGTGGCGTCGTAGTCGAGGTCGCCGTCGGCCATCGACGGGAAGACCTTGTACGACAGCTCGGTGCGGCGGTCGACCTTCACGTCGACGTCGAAGACCTTGTTGTACGAGTACGCCCGGCCGTCCGCGGTGTGCCGCCCCGCGTACTTGAGTGCCCGCTTGCCGGTGAAGCCGGCGCCCGCCTTGGCCGTCGGCGAGCCGCTCGGGCCGCGGTCGACGACGGAGAGCATGTCCTCGGGGACGGGTGTGTCGGTGGCGGCGGTGGCCAGCTGCACGTCGGCGAGCTGGAGCGCGTCACCCGCCCCGTTGTTCCTGGTGACCTCCAGCCGGAAGTGCCGGAACTCGGCGACCTCGGCGAGGTCGTACGTCTTCGTCTGGAACCGCTCGCCGAAGGCTTCCCCGGCGCGGGTGTCGAGGGTCTGCCAGGTCCGGCCGTCCGCCGAGCCCTTGAGCGTCCAGTCCACCGGGTCGCGTTCGGCGTGGTCGTTGGCCGAAGTGAGCGCGTATTTCGCGATTTTCGCCGGTTCGTCCAGGTCGAACTCGACCCAGCCGGTCTTCTCGAAGGTCAGCCACTTGGTGCCCGGCTCACCGTCGACGAGGTTCTCCTTCACCTCGCCGCCGCCCGTGTTCTCGGCGCTCGCCCGTACGCCGCTGACGCGATCGGTGACATTGCCCGGTATGCCGGTGCTGTATCCGCCGTCCACGCCGGCCGCCCGCTTGCTGCCGTCGGGGGCCGTGTCCACGGTGCTGACCCAGTCCGGAACCGGGTCGTCCGCCTCGAAGGACGACGTGAACTCCCGGTCGGCCTTGGCCGGTGCGGTGGGCAGCGCGACCGCCGCCCCCTGTGAACCCACCGCCAAAGCGAAGGCGGTCGTCACCACGACCGCCGGACCCCATCTGTGCCGAACCCTGTACTGCATGCGCCAGCACCCTCCCTGCGCTCACTGGGGAATGGACAACGTTGTCAAATTCGATGCGCAAGGACTAGTAGTGCTTGAAGGGGTCAATGGTGTCAAGGGTGTTGGCTGTGGCGTGCGGGTCCGGTGCCCGGGACATTTCCTTCAGGGGGCACGCAGTCCGCTCATATTTCCGCGAGGTCTCAACTCGGAAAAGACGTATGAGGAACCTTGCATTCGATCTTGCTCCGTCGGTGTTAAGTGGACTATACCTGTCGGCACTCCGGGGCATCTTCACCGCACCCGACCTTGTACGGCCGCACTTCCTGCATGACCCAGCTTGACCCGAACGCGGTGCCGGGGAGGATCCGGTTCACCGCCTGAGTCCTGGAGAAGGCGAGGACTTGAGCATGGGATCCACCACCGGTGTGGGCCATCGCGATCTGATCAGGCGGACGACCGCCGCTCTGGCCTCGGCGACTGTTGTGCCGGCATCGCTCAGCTGATCATCGGCGCCGCACCGCGGCTCCGAGACGACGGCGACAACGCCCCACGTGTGGCCGGCGCAGGACCGGTCCGGCCACGGCGGGCGCACACGCAGCACACCCGTACAGCTCCAATCGATCAGTGAGGTTGCAGAGATGACCATTCGTGCCGGCTCTCTTGACAGGCGGACGCTCCTGCGCGGGGCCATCGCCACCGCGGCGATGGGCTCGTTCGCGGTCGCGTGCAGCTCTCCCTCCAGCAAGGACAGCGACGGCGACGGCGGCCCGAAGGGCGAGAAGAGCGCCAAGAACCCGTTCGGTGTCGCCGCGAACTCCGCGGTCGAAGCGGCCATCTTCGACGGCGGCTACGGCACCGACTACGTCGACTACACCAACCAGGTGCTCGGAAGCCAGGTCAAGGGCCTCAAGGTCCAGGTCAAGCCGGTCGTCGACATCGCCCCCCAGCTCCAGCCCCGCTTCGTCGGCGGCAACCCGCCGGACCTCATCGACAACTCCGGTGAGGACCAGATCGGCTTCCTCGGCATCCTCGACCAGCTGGAGGAGCTCGACGACCTCTTCGAGGCCAACACCTACGAGGGCAAGAAGATCGCCGATGTCGTCTACCCCGGCGTCAAGGACCCCGGAACGTACAACGGCAAGTTCGTCGCGCTCCGGTACGTGATGACGGTGTACGGCGTCTGGTACTCGAAGACGCTCTTCGAGGAGAACGGCTGGACCCCGCCGAAGACCTGGGACGAGGCGCTCGACCTCGGCCAGCAGGCGAAGAAGAAGGGCAAGTACCTCTTCGTCCACGGCAAGGAAGCCGCGACCTACTACCAGACGATGCTGTTCGCCTCAGCGATCAAGGAGGGCGGTGACGAGGTCCGGCTCGCTCTCGGCAATCTCGAGAAGGGCGCCTGGTCGCATCCGGCCGTCCAGGGCGTCCTCAAGGTCATGGAGACCATGATCAAGGAGAAGATGTTCGTCCCCGGCGGCTCCGGCACCCAGTTCCAGAAGGCGCAGGCGATCTGGAGCAACGACCAGAAGGCGCTGCTCTACCCGTCGGGTGGCTGGATCGAGAACGAGATGAAGAAGGCCACCAAGGCGGACTTCCAGATGACCGGGTTCCCGGAGATGACGCTCACGGACAAGCCGAAGCTGCCCTACGAGTCGCTCCACGCCGCAGCGGGCGAGCCGTTCATCGTGCCCAAGCAGGGCAAGAACCCGGCCGGCGGCAAGGAAGTGCTGCGGGCGATGCTGTCCGAGAAGGCGGCCGCCAACTTCTCCAAGACAAAGCTGGCCCCGACGGTGGTCAAGGGCACCGTGCCCGCCGACGGCTTCGGATCGGCCGCCCTCGTCTCCCAGACGAAGATGCTCGAGGCCGCGGGCGACAACATCTACGACATGAGGAGGTTCGTCGAGGCCTACGGCATGAATACCGACCAGTTGGTGCCGTGGAACTCGTTCCTCTCCGGTGACCTCGACCGCAAGGGCCTCACCGCGGCCCTGCAGAAGATCTCCGACACGGTCCGGGAAGACGGCTCCATCGACAAGATCGAGATCAGCTAGTACGGCGATGAAAGACACGACCACCACCTCCGACGCCGCAAGCCGCCGGCCCGAGCCGGCCGCTCGCGGCGGGCGGCCACGGCGCCGCAAGCTCACGTTCGACCGGGTGACGTTCTTCCTCGCGTTCCTCGGCGTCCCGCTGGCCATCTTCGTGATCTTCGTCCTGATCCCGTTCGGCCAGGCGATCTTCTGGGCGATGACCGACTGGCGCGGCTTCAGCCCGGACTACAACTTCGTCGGCTTCGACAACTTCACGAAGATGTTCCAGGACGACGTCTTCCTGAAGGCGTTGCGCAACGTCGCACTCCTCGCGGCCTTCGTGCCGCTGGTGACGCTGACGCTCGCCCTCGGGGTCGCCGTGGCCATCACCCTGGGCGGGCCCAGCAAGGGCCCCGTCCGAGGGATCCGGGGAGCGTCGTTCTACCGGATCATCTCCTTCTTCCCCTACGTCGTGCCGGCGATCATCGTCGGTCTGATCTGGGCGCAGATGTACGACCCGAACGCCGGCCTGCTCAACGGCGTCCTCACCGGCCTCGGCCTCGACCAGTTCGACACGTTCGCGTGGCTGGGCGAGAAGGCGGCCGCGATGCCGGCCGTGATGTTCGTCATCGTCTGGGGGCTCGTCGGGTTCTACGCGGTGCTCTTCATCGCCGCGATCAAGGGCGTTCCCGCCGAGCTGTACGAGGCGGCGAGGATCGACGGGGCCGGCCGGTTCCGCACCACGATCTCGATCACCCTGCCGGCGATCCGGGACAGCGTGCAGACGGCGTACATCTACCTGGGCATCGCCGCCCTCGACGCGTTCGTCTACGTCCAGGCGATGGTGCCGAACGGCGGCCCGGACAACTCGACCCTGACGATCAGCCAGCGTCTGTTCAACGTCGCTTTCGCCAAGCAGCAGTTCGGCTACGCCACCGCGATGGGCGTCGTCCTCGCCGTCGTCACCCTGGTGTTCGCGGCGCTGGTGTTCCTCGTCAACCGCCTCACGGGCGGCGGCGAGGGCGAGAGCAAGAGGAAAGCACCTGGGTCCAGGGCTCGGCGTGCCGCAGCCAAGGGAGGTGCCCGGTGAGCGTCATTGCCGCCGACCGGAAGCCGGCCAGTGACCGGAAACCGGCGAGCGACCGCAAGCTGACGCGCGTCGCCGCGAGCAGCGACCGCAGATTCGCGGCGATCTCGCACGCCCTGCTGATCCTGTGGTCCGTGATCGTGATCGTGCCCATGCTGTGGGTGCTGATGTCGTCGTTCAAATCGACCGGCGAGATCCTTTCGTCGCCGTTCTCGCTGCCGGATCACTGGCGGTTCGAGAACTACGCGAACGCGTGGACCGACGCGAACATCGGGAAGTACTTCCTGAATTCCGTGATCGTCGTGGTCTCGGCACTGATCCTGGTGATGCTGCTCGGCGCGATGTGCGCCTACATTCTCGCCCGGTTCGAGTTCCCCGGCCGACGGCTGATCTACTACGTGATGCTCGCCGGCCTGACTTTCCCGGTCTTCCTGGCGATCGTTCCGCTCTTCTTCCAGTTGCAGAACTTCGGGCTGCTGAACACGCGTCCCGGACTGATCCTCACCTATGTCGCTTTCGCGCTGCCGTTCACGATGTTCTTCCTCTATTCGTTCTTCCGGTCGCTGCCGCACGACGTGTACGAGGCCGCGCTGATCGACGGTGCCGGGGACTGGCGGGCGTTCTTCCAGGTGATGCTGCCGATGGCCCGTCCGGGCATGGCGGCGGTGGCGATCTTCAACTTCCTGGGCCTGTGGAACCAGTTCCTGCTGCCGGTGGCGCTCAACACCGACCAGGACAAGTGGGTCCTCACCCAGGGCATGGCCGCCTACGCGTCCTCGCAGGTCTACGACATCGACTACGGCGCGCTGTTCGCGGCGATCGTGGTCACGGTGGTGCCCGTACTGATCGTGTACTGCGTCTTCCAGCGGCGGATCGCCGGTTCGGTGTCGCAGGGCACTTTCCGCTGACGCCCACCGCCGCTCCACCCGTCGTACGCAGGGGTCCGGCCCCGGAGAGACAGCTCTCCGGGGCCGGACCCCTGTGGCGTACCGCGGGTAGTCGGCCGTGGACACGGCCTGCAACCGATTTCTTTCAAGGGCTTGACGCCACTGGGCGATTCAGCGGAGTTTGGGGTTCATAACTTGTACAAGGTCCGCATCACACAGGGTGACACGGACCCAGGGATGAGGGTGAGAGTCAATGGAGACTCCCGGGTCGCAGTCGTCGCTGCACCGAGCCAACCTGGAACGGGTCGTACGAGCGGTACGGCTCGCCGGGTCGCTCACGCAGGCGGAGATCGCGAGGACGACGGGCCTGTCCGCGGCGACCGTCTCGAACATCGTCCGGGAACTGAAGGACGGCGGGACCGTCGAGGTCACGCCCACCTCGGCGGGCGGCCGCCGTGCCCGCAGCGTCTCCCTGAGCGGGGATGCGGGCATCGTCATCGGCGTCGACTTCGGGCACACGCATTTGCGCGTCGCGGTCGGGAACCTGGCACATCAGGTGCTCGCCGAGGAGTCCGAGCCGCTGGACGTCGACGCCTCCGCGGCGCAGGGCTTCGACCGGGCGGAACAGCTGGTCAACCGGCTGATCGCGGCGACCGGCGTCGACCGCTCCAAGATCGCGGGGGTGGGCCTCGGCGTGCCCGGCCCGATCGACGTGGAGTCCGGCACGCTGGGCTCGACCGCCATCCTGCCCGGCTGGGGCGGCACCCGGCCCGCCGAGGAGCTGCGGGGGCGGCTCGGCGTGCCGGTGCACGTGGACAACGACGCCAACCTCGGCGCCCTCGGCGAGCTGGTCTGGGGCAGCGGCCGGGGGGTGCGGGACCTGGCGTACATCAAGGTCGCCAGCGGTGTCGGCGCGGGCCTGGTCATCAACGGCAAGATCTACCGCGGCCCCGGCGGCACCGCGGGCGAGATCGGGCACATCACGCTCGACGAGGCCGGCCCCGTCTGCCGCTGCGGGAACCGGGGCTGCCTGGAGACCTTCGCGGCCGCACGCTACGTCCTCCCGCTCCTCCAGCCGAGCCACGGCACCGATCTGACCATGGAGGGCGTCGTGCGGCTGGCGCGGGACGGCGACCCGGGCTGCCGTCGGGTGATCGCCGACGTCGGCCGCCACATCGGCAGCGGCGTGGCCAATCTCTGCAACCTGCTCAACCCGAGCCGCGTGGTCCTCGGCGGCGACCTCGCCGAGGCCGGTGAGCTGGTGCTGGGCCCGATCAGAGAGTCCGTGGGCCGGTACGCCATCCCCAGTGCGGCGCGTCAACTCTCCGTTCTCCCCGGGGCACTTGGCGGCCGGGCCGAGGTGCTCGGAGCGCTCGCCCTCGCCCTCAGCGAGATGGGCGATTCGACGCTTTTGGACGGAAGTGTGAACGGCGCTCTGTCGTCGGCCACCCCTGCCTTCACTTAGAGAACGGATGGCACCGTTGCCATCTCGTTAAGGATTTACTTCTTGACGTCGCACGTGTGGCCGAGTTGACTTCCAGCCACCTCGGCCGCAACGACGCGGCCTCGTCAGGGAGGTTTCTGAAGTGAACACGCGTATGCGTCGTGCCGCCGTTGCCGTTGCCGCCACCGCGATGGCCGTCTCTCTCGCCGCTTGCGGCAGCGCCAAGGAGTCCGGCGACAAGAGCGACTCGTCCGACTCCGCCGCCAAGAAGGGCGACGACATCAAGGTCGGCCTCCTCCTTCCGGAGAACCAGACCGCGCGCTACGAGAAGTTCGACAAGCCCTTGATCGAGAAGAAGGTCAAGGAGCTCACGAACAACAAGGGCGAGGTCGTCTACGCCAACGCCAAGCAGGACGCCACGCTGCAGGCGCAGCAGGTCGACACCATGATCACCAACAAGGTCGACGTGCTGATCGTGGACGCGGTGGACTCCAAGGCCATCGCCGGCTCGGTGAAGAAGGCCAAGGACCAGGGCATCAAGGTCGTCGCCTACGACCGCCTGGCCGAGGGCCCGATCGACGCCTACACCTCGTTCGACAACGTGACCGTCGGCAAGACCCAGGGCGAGGCCCTGCTGCAGGCGCTGGGCGACAAGGCCAAGAGCGGCCAGATCGTCATGATGAACGGCTCCTCCACCGACCCGAACGCCGCCCAGTTCAAGGAGGGCGCCCACTCCGTCCTCGACGGCAAGGTGAACGTCGGCCGCGAGTACGACACCAAGGAGTGGAAGCCGGAGAACGCCAACGCCAACATGGAAGGCGCCATCTCCGCCATCGGCAAGGACAAGATCATCGGCGTCTACTCCGCCAACGACGGCATGGCGGGCGGCATCATCACCGCCCTGAAGGCCGCCGGCATCGCCAACATCCCGGTCACCGGCCAGGACGCCGAGCTCGCGGGTGTGCAGCGCATCATCACCGGCGAGCAGTACATGAGCGTCTACAAGTCCTACCCGCAGGAGGCCGCGGTCGCCGGCGAGATGGCCGTCGCCCTCGCCAAGGGCGAGTCGCTCGACTCCATCGCCAAGGACAAGGCCGACAGCGCCACCACCAAGGGCATCCCCTCGGTGCTCGTCCCGGTCGTCTCGCTGACCAAGGACAACATCAAGGACACCGTGATCAAGGAGGGCTTCTACACCCTCGACGAGATCTGCGCCGGCAACTACAAGGCCGCCTGCGACAAGATCGGTCTCAAGTAGGCAGTCCCGCATCCCGTACCGCCTGAGCGCGTACGGGACCGGCTGCACGCAGCTTCCTCCGGTGCCCCGCACTCGACAGCCCCGCAAGCTACGCGGGGCGCCGGACGGAACACCCAGCGGGTACCCCCCGCCACCCCCCCCAAACTTCTGCACAACCTCCCGCCGGGTCAGGCGGCGAAGGAGATGGTTCACGTGTCCGCTACGCCCGTGCTGGCGTTGCGCGGGGTCTCCAAGCGATTCGGTGCCGTCCAGGCGCTCACCGACGTAGAGCTTGAGGTCCACGCCGGTGAGGTGGTCGCCCTGGTGGGCGACAACGGCGCCGGAAAGTCCACGCTGGTCAAGACGATCGCCGGCGTGCACCCCATCGATGAGGGCGCCATCGAGTGGGACGGCAAGACCGTCACGATCAACAAGCCGCACGACGCCCAGAACCTCGGCATCGCGACCGTCTACCAGGACCTCGCGCTGTGCGACAACATCGACGTCGTCGGCAACCTCTACCTGGGCCGGGAGATCCGCAAGCGCGGTGTCCTGGACGAGGTGGAGATGGAGCGCCGCTCCCGCGAGCTCCTCGACACGCTGTCGATCCGCATCCCGAGCGTCCGCATCCCGATCGCCTCGCTCTCCGGCGGTCAGCGCCAGGTCGTGGCGATCGCCCGGTCCATGCTCGGCGAGCCGAAGCTGGTCATCCTCGACGAGCCCACCGCCGCCCTCGGCGTGGAGCAGACCGCGCAGGTCCTCGACCTCGTGGAGCGGCTGCGCGAGCGCGGCCACGCCGTCATCCTCATCAGCCACAACATGGCCGATGTCAAGGCGGTCGCCGACAAGGTCGCCGTCCTGCGCCTCGGGCGCAACAACGGCGTCTTCGAGGTCAAGTCGACCTCGCAGGAAGAGATCATCTCCGCCATCACGGGCGCCACGGAGAACGCCGTGACCCGTCGTGCGGCGCGCACCAATGGGGAGATCCAGAAGTGAGTATCGACAAGACCTCCGCATCCGCAGACGCGGCCACCGAGGACCACGCGGTGGAGAACCCCGATGCGGCCTCCGCCGCGGTCACCGCGGTGGACCCCCGCCTGCTGGTGCGCGAGCAGGGCCTCGCGGGCTACGTCAGCGAGTTCAAGCGGAAGATGAAGGCGGGCGACCTCGGGTCCCTCCCGGTCGTCGTCGGCCTGCTGGTCATCTGGGCCATCTTCACCAGCCTGAACTCCAACTTCCTGACCGCCGGCAACTTCTCCGACATGTCGGTCGCCATGGTCGGCACCGGCATGATCGCCGTCGGTATCGTCTTCGTCCTGCTGCTCGGCGAGATCGACCTGTCGGTCGGCTCGGTCAGCGGTGTCGCGGGCGCCACCTTCGCGGTGCTGAGCGTCACGCACGGGATGAACGAGATACTCGCCCTGGTGCTGGCCGTCCTCACCGGCACCGTGGCCGGCGCCATCCACGGCTTCGTCTTCGCCCGCATCGGTGTCCCGGCCTTCGCCGTGACGCTGGCCGGACTGCTGTTCTGGCAGGGCTTCATGCTGCAGATCCTCGGCAGCAACGGCACCATCAACCTCGACTCCGAGGGCGTGGTCGTCAAGCTGACCAGCTACTACTTCAGCGACGTGGCCGCCGCCTACGGCCTGGCGATCGTGGTGACCGCGGGGTACTTCCTCACCGCGTTCTTCGACAACCGTCGCCGCGAGGCCGCCGGGGTGCCGTCCCGGCCGCTGAACGAGATCATCGTGCGCACGGCGCTGCTCGCGATCCTGGCCTTCGCCGTGGCGATCGTCTTCAACCAGTACAAGGGCCTGCCGCTGGCCGTGGTGATCTTCCTCGCGGTCCTGCTGCTCACGGACTTCGTGCTGCGCCGCACCGCCTACGGCCGCAAGGTCTTCGCCCTCGGCGGCAGCGTCGAGGCGTCGCGCCGGGCCGGTATCAACGTGGAGCTGGTCCGGATCTCGGTCTTCGCGATCGCCGGTACCTTCGCCGCGATCGGCGGTCTCTTCGTCGCCTCGAAGATCGCCTCCGCCAACCAGGGCGCGGGCACCGGTGAGTTCCTGATGAACGTCATCGCCGCGGCCGTGATCGGCGGCACGTCCCTCTTCGGTGGCCGCGGCCGCACGTGGGACGCGCTGCTCGGTGTGATGGTCATCGTCTCGATCCAGTACGGCCTCGCCCTGGAGGGCATCGCCTCGCCGGTCCAGTACATGATCACCGGTGGCGTGCTGCTGGCGACGGTCGTCATCGACGCGATCACCCGCAAGACGCAGAAGACGGCCGGCCGCGCGTAGGGCGGACCCCGACCCGCGTACGACCGAAGGCGGTCCGCCCGCCGGCCCGGCTGAGCCCCGGGCCGGCGGGCGGACCGCTGTGCTGCCGCGTCGGGGCGGACCGCCGTGCTGCCGCGTCAGGAGGCGTAGCCGTCGCGTCAAGAGGGGACGTAGAAACGGCCGTCGATGGGTACAGCCGATCGCGTGACGTACGACGCACCGCCCCGACACGTTCCGCCGGAGCGGAACATTAGACTCGACGAGCCCGGCAACAGCTCTACTGCAAGGAGGCACGGGTGCCGCTGCTGACCCGCATCACGGGACCGCGCGATCTGGACCGGCTCAGCCTGGAAGAGCTGGACCGGCTGGCAGAGGAGATCCGCACCTTCCTCGTCGACGCCGTCTCCAAGACCGGCGGCCACCTCGGCCCCAACCTCGGCGTGGTGGAACTCACCCTCGCCCTGCACCGCGTCTTCGACTCGCCGAAGGACAAGGTGCTCTGGGACACCGGCCACCAGTCCTACGTGCACAAGCTGCTCACCGGCCGTCAGGACTTCTCGAAGCTGAAGATGAAGGGCGGCCTGTCCGGCTACCCCTCGCAGGCCGAGTCCGAGCACGACGTCATCGAGAACAGCCACGCCTCCACCGTCCTCGGCTGGGCCGACGGCATCGCCAAGGCCAACCAGGTCCTCGACCGCGACGACCACGTCGTCGCCGTCATCGGCGACGGCGCGCTCACCGGCGGCATGGCCTGGGAGGCGCTGAACAACATCGCCGCCGCCAAGGACCGCCCCCTCGTCATCGTCGTCAACGACAACGAGCGCTCCTACGCCCCCACCATCGGCGGCCTCGCCAACCACCTGGCCACCCTGCGCACCACCGACGGCTACGAGCGCTTCCTCGCCCGCACCAAGGAGGTCCTGGAGCGCACCCCGGTCGTCGGCCGCCCCCTCTACGACACCCTGCACGGCGCGAAGAAGGGCCTGAAGGACTTCATCGCCCCGCAGGGCATGTTCGAGGACCTGGGCCTGAAGTACGTCGGCCCGATCGACGGCCACGACATCGAGGCCCTGGAGTCCGCCCTCACCCGCGCCAAGCGCTTCGGCGGCCCGGTCATCGTGCACTGCCTCACCGAGAAGGGCCGCGGCTACCAGCCCGCCCTGGCGGACGAGGCCGACCGCTTCCACGCCGTCGGCAGGATCCACCCCGACACGGGCCTGCCCATCTCAACCTCCGGCGCCGACTGGACCAGCGTCTTCGGCGACGAGATGGTGAAGATCGGCGAGGAGCGCGAGGACGTCGTTGCCATCACCGCCGCCATGCTCCAGCCGGTCGGCCTCGACAAGTTCGCCAAGGCCTTCCCCGACCGGGTCTACGACGTCGGCATCGCCGAGCAGCACGGCGCCGTCTCCGCGGCCGGCCTCGCCCACGGCGGCGTCCACCCGGTCTTCGCCGTCTACGCCACCTTCCTCAACCGCGCCTTCGACCAGGTCCTGATGGACGTGGCCCTGCACAAGTGCGGCGTCACCTTCGTGCTGGACCGCGCCGGTGTCACCGGCACCGACGGCGCCTCCCACAACGGCATGTGGGACATGTCGATCCTCCAGGTCGTCCCCGGCCTGCGCCTGGCCGCCCCGCGCGACGCCGACCAGGTCCGCGCCCAGCTGCGCGAGGCCGTCGCGGTGGACGACGCGCCGACCGTGGTCCGCTTCTCCAAGGGCGCCGTCGGCCCCGCCGTACCCGCCGTCGGCCGTGTCGGCGGCATGGACGTGCTGCGCGCCCCCGGCACCGACACCCCGGACGTCCTGCTGGTCTCCGTCGGCGCGCTCGCCCCGATGTGCCTGGAGATCGCCGACCTGCTGAACCGGCAGGGCATCTCCACCACCGTGGTCGACCCGCGCTGGGTCAAGCCCGTCGACGAGGCCATGGCCCCGCTCGCCGAGCGCCACCGCGTGGTCGTCACCGTCGAGGACAACTCGCGGGTCGGCGGTGTCGGCTCCGCCGTCGCCCAGGCCCTGCGCGACGCGGGCGTCGACGTACCGCTGCGCGACTTCGGCATCCCGCCGCGCTTCCTCGACCACGCCTCCCGCGCCGAGGTCCTGGCCGAGATCGGGCTCACCGCGCCCGACATCGCCCGCCAGGTCACCGGCCTGGTCGCCAAGCTCGACGGCAAGTACGAGCGCACGGGCGCCGAGGTGGACCCGATGGAGGCCGCGCGCGACTGACGTACGGCCGGATGGGTCGGTATCTCCATACGTTGCGGTGGTGAAACCGACCCATCCGCGTGAATCCGCTCACGCCGGGGCATACGCACTAGGCCCCCTCTCGATCATGTCGAGGACGCAAGCGTGGGAGGACCCGTGAGCAGCACCCTCTTCAGGACCAAAAAGATCGAGCAGTCGATCCGCGACACCGAGGAGCCCGAGCACGCGCTCAAGAAATCCTTGTCCGCGCTCGACCTCACCGTCTTCGGTGTCGGTGTCATCATCGGCACCGGCATCTTCGTACTGACCGGCACGGTCGCCAAGAACAACGCCGGGCCCGCCGTGGCCCTGGCCTTCGTCGTCGCCGGTGTCGTCTGCGCGCTCGCCGCGCTCTGCTACGCCGAGTTCGCCTCCACGGTCCCGGTGGCCGGCTCGGCGTACACCTTCTCCTACGCCTCGCTCGGCGAGCTGCCCGCCTGGATCATCGGCTGGGACCTGGTCCTGGAGTTCGCGCTCGGGACGGCGGTGGTGGCCGTCGGCTGGTCGGGCTACGTCCGTTCGCTGATGGACAACGCGGGCTGGCAGATGCCCGCGGAGCTCGGCGGCAGGGACGGCGCCGAGGGATTCGGCTTCGACATCCTCGCCGCCGCCCTGGTCCTGGTGATCACCGGCATCCTCGTCCTCGGCATGAAGCTGTCGGCCCGCATCACCTCGCTCGTCGTCGCCATCAAGGTGACCGTCGTCCTCATCGTGATCATCGCGGGCGCCTTCCTCATCAACGGTGCGAACTACGACCCGTTCATCCCGGAGTCCAAGCCGCAGGAGGCGGGCGGGGGCCTGCATGCGCCGTTGATCCAGTTGATGTTCGGGTGGGCGCCGGCCGACTTCGGCGTGATGGGCATCTTCACCGCCGCGTCCGTCGTCTTCTTCGCCTTCATCGGGTTCGACGTCGTCGCCACGGCCGCCGAGGAGACCAAGAACCCGCAGCGCGACATGCCCCGCGGCATCCTCGGCTCGCTGTTGATCTGCACCGTCCTGTACGTCCTGGTGTCGATCGTCGTCACCGGCATGCAGCACTACAGCACGCTGTCCGAGCAAGCCCCGCTGGCCGAGGCGTTCAAGGCCACCGGGCATCCCTTCTTCTCCGGTGTGATCAGCTTCGGCGCCGCCGTCGGCCTGACCACGGTGTGCATGATCCTGCTGCTCGGCCAGACCCGGGTGTTCTTCGCGATGAGCCGTGACGGACTGCTGCCCCGCTTCTTCTCCGTCGTCCACCCGAAGTTCAAGACGCCGTACCGGCCGACCATCCTGCTCGGCGTCATCATCGCGATCGTGGCGGGTTTCACGAGCCTCAGGGAACTCTCCGAGCTCGTGAACATCGGCACCCTGTTCGCCTTCGTCGTCGTCGCGATCAGCGTGATCATCCTGCGCCGTACCCGCCCCGACCTGCCCCGCGCCTTCCGCACCCCGCTGGTCCCGCTGCTGCCGATCGTGTCGGTGGCCGCCTCGCTGTGGCTGATGCTGAACCTGCCCGCCGAGACCTGGGTCCGGTTCGCCATCTGGATGGCGATCGGTTTCGTCGTGTACTTCCTCTACGGCCGCACCCACAGCCGCCTCGCCCGGGGGGAGGAGGAACCGGGGGCCGGCCCGACGAAGCCGTCGTCCGGTGCAGGAACCCCTCAGTAGGCCCCGCCGTCGAGTACCGTCGTGCCGGCCCCGTACGTCCCGTTCCCGGGGGAGTGCGGGGCCGGAGCGCGTGCACCGGCGCGGTGGTGCCTCAGGCCGGGCGGACGGTCCGCGGCCCCGTCACCTCCGCGCCCAGCTCCGTCACCCGGCGCCGCAGCTCCCGGTCGGCCGTCACCACGAGGACGGCACGGTCACCGGCCGCCCCGGCGACCAGCGCGACCATGTGGTCGTCCCCGCTGCCGGGCGCCGACTCCACCCGTACGCCGGGCACGGAATCCACCCCGCGGGCCGCCCCCTCGACGACGAGGACGACCTCCACGGGCCCCTCCCGCCCCGGCACCCCGTCCACCGCCAGCCGGTCCCGCAACCGCTCCGCGGCCCCCCGCCGGTCCCGCCACCATCCGTCGGGCACGGAGCCGACGACGTTCGCGGCGTCGACGATCACCAGGAGAGGGGCGCTGTCGTTCATGGCAGCCAGGGTCGCACGGCCACCCCGCGCGTAGTGGGCCGCAGGACAGCGGCATAGAGTGATCCTGTGATCGGCGAGTGGCTCATACGCGGTCGTGACGGCCGTCTCAGCATCTACCACGTGTCGTCCGAGGCCGTCCTGTGCCGTGCCGAGCTCGTACCGGGCGGCTCCTGGGGCGCCCCGCGCACCGTGGGCGGAGACCAAAAGGTGCATCCGGTCCTTGCCCTCGGGCAGGGGGCCGACGGATATGTGCACATGGTCTCCTGGCGGCCCACGAAGCCCGGACGGTCGGGCCTCGTGCACTCCGTCCATTTCCGCCCCCTGCTGGCAGCGCTGGACTGGGTCGACGTCGGCCATCCGGCCGGCGAGGGCGAGAGCACCAGCACACCGGCCGTCGCCGTCGACGCCCATGGCCGGGCACACGTCTTCGTACGGGGCGACGGCGGCGGGCTCAGCATGCGCGCCCAGAGCCAGAAGGGCGGCTGGGGCCCGTGGCACGATCTCAAGGGATCGGCACTCCAGGGCGGGCCCGTCGCGACGACCGGCGCCAAGGGGGGCATGCACGCGTATGCGGCGGGGCCCGGCGTGCTCATGCACTGGCGCCAGCCGGGGTCCGGCGTGGTGTTCGGCGCGATGGAGTCGGTGAACGCCGAGGCCCGTCCGGGCACCCTGCGCGCCCTGGCCACCTCCGACGAGAACACCAGCCTGTACTTCACCGACGCCTCCGGCGACCTGTGCGTCTGGCGCCCCGGCAGTGAGCCCGTCGCGCTGCTCCCCGCGGCGGGGCCCGGCCCGGTCTCGGCCGTGCGCTGCCGTATCGACGGGCACGACTGCACGTTGCTCGCCCAGCGTTCGTCCGCGGGCCGCATCGCCTTCGCCGCCTACCCCAGCGAGCAGGAGGCAGCGGGCGCCTGGTGGACCGAGTCCGGGCCGCCGCTGCCCGCGGACGCCGAGGTGTCCCTCGCCCTGGACGCCGAGGACCGGGTGGTGGCGGCGACGCTCTCCCCGTCGACGGGCCGGCTGCTGCTGAGTCGCCTCAAGGACGAGCCGGGGCTGGCGCTCACGGCGTGGCAGGAGCACTGACAGCACGCACAGCACGAAAGAGGGCCTCCGCCGGTGGCGGAGGCCCTCTTCACACGTGCCGGATCCCGACGACTACGCCGGAACCGAAGCCACCCCGGCCTCCAGGAACCGCTTCCCGTTCACCCGCTCGGCGACGCCCTCACGGTCCAGGTACGGCGTGATGCCGCCCAGGTGGAAGGGCCAGCCGGCGCCGGTGATCAGGCACAGGTCGATGTCCTGGGCCTCGGCGACGACACCCTCGTCGAGCATCAGGCCGATCTCCTGGGCCACCGCGTCCAGGACACGGTCGCGGACCTGCTCCTCGGTGAGGACGGTGTCGCCCTGCTTGAGCAGCGCGGCGACCTCCGGGTCCAGCTCGGGCTTGCCGCTGTCGTAGACGTAGAAGCCGCGCTTGCCCGCCTCGACGACCGCCTTCAGGTTCGGGGAGACCGTGAAGCGCTCCGGGAAGGCCCGGTTGAGGGTCTCCGAGACGTGCAGGCCGATCGCCGGGCCGACCAGCTCGAGGAGGACCAGCGGGGACATCGGCAGGCCGAGCGGCTCGACCGCCTTCTCCGCCACGTCCACCGGCGTGCCCTCGTCGATGACGTTCTGGATCTCGCCCATGAAGCGGGTAAGGATGCGGTTCACGACGAACGCCGGGGCGTCCTTCACGAGGACCGCGGTCTTCTTCAGCTTCTTGGCGACGCCGAACGCCGTGGCCAGCGAGGCGTCGTCGGTCTGCTCGCCGCGCACGATCTCCAGGAGCGGGAGGATCGCGACCGGGTTGAAGAAGTGGAAGCCGACGACCCGCTCGGGGTGCTTCAGCTTCGACGCCATCTCCGACACGGAGAGCGACGAGGTGTTGGTGGCGAGGATCGCGTGCGCGGGCGCCACCGCCTCGACCTCCGCGAACACCTTCTGCTTGACGCCCATCTCCTCGAAGACGGCCTCGATGACGAAGTCGGCGTCCGCGAAGCCCTCGGCCTTGTCCAGGACGCCGGTCACCAGGGCCTTGAGGCGGTTGGCCTTGTCCTGGTTGATGCGGCCCTTGCCGAGCAGCTTGTCGATCTCGGCGTGGACGTAGCCCACACCCTTGTCGACGCGCTCCTGGTCGATGTCGGTCAGGACGACCGGCACCTCCAGGCGGCGCAGGAAGAGCAGCGCCAGCTGGGAGGCCATCAGGCCGGCGCCGACGACGCCCACCTTGGTGACCGGGCGGGCCAGCGACTTGTCCGGGGCGCCCGCGGGACGCTTGCCGCGCTTCTGCACCAGGTTGAAGGCGTAGATGCCGGAGCGCAGCTCGCCGCCCATGATCAGGTCGGCGAGCGCCTGGTCCTCGGCGTCGTAGCCCTGCTGGAGGTCGCCGTTCTTGGCGGTGGCGATGATGTCCAGGGCGCGGTAGGCGGCCGGGGCGGCGCCGTGCACCTTGCCGTCGGCGATGAAGCGGCCGCGCGCGACGGCCTGGTCCCAGGCCTCGCCGCGGTCGATCACCGGGCGCTCGACCTCGATGTCGCCCTTGAGGACGGAGGCGGTCCAGATCAGCGACTGCTCGAGGAAGTCGGCGCCCTCGAAGATCGCGTCGGCGATGCCGAGCTCGTGGACCTGCTTGCCCTTGAGCTGCTTGTTCTGGTTCAGGCTGTTCTCGATGATCACCGAGACGGCCTTGTCGGCGCCGATCAGGTTCGGCAGCAGCGTGCAGCCGCCCCAGCCGGGGACCAGGCCGAGGAAGACCTCGGGGAGCGAGAACGCCGGGAGGGCGGCCGACACCGTGCGGTACGAGCAGTGCAGGCCGATCTCGACGCCACCGCCCATCGCGGCGCCGTTGTAGTACGCGAAGGTCGGCACGGCCAGCTTCGCCAGCCGCTTGAAGACGTCGTGGCCGCCCTTGCCGATGGCCAGCGCGTCCTCGTGCCGCTTCAGCAGCTCGACGCCCTTGAGGTCGGCGCCGACGGCGAAGATGAACGGCTTGCCGGTGACGCCGACGCCGACGATGTCGCCGTCCGCGGCCTCCTTCTCGACCCGGTCGATCGCGGCGTCGATGTTCGCCAGCGACTGCGGGCCCAGCGTGGTCGGCTTGGTGTGGTCGTGACCGTTGTCCAGGGTGATCAGGGCGAAGCGCCCGGCGCCCAGGGGCAGGTCGAAGTGGCGCACGTGGGCGCTGGTGACGACCTCGCCGGGGAACAGCTCGGCCGCACCCTTCAGCAGCTCTGCGGTGGTGCTCACTTGTCCCCCTCGAAGTGCGGGTTCTCCCAGATGACCGTCGCGCCCATGCCGAAGCCGACGCACATGGTGGTCAGGCCGTAGCGGACGTGCGGCTGCTCCTCGAACTGGCGGGCCAGCTGCGTCATCAGACGCACGCCCGAGGAGGCCAGCGGGTGGCCGAACGCGATGGCGCCGCCGTACTGGTTGACGCGCGCGTCGTCGTCGGCGATGCCGTAGTGCTCCAGGAAGGCCAGGACCTGGACGGCGAAGGCCTCGTTGATCTCGAAGAGGCCGATGTCGGAGATGGACAGCCCGGCCTGGGCCAGGGCCTTCTCCGTCGCCGGGATCGGGCCGTAGCCCATGACCTCCGGCTCGACGCCCGCGAAGGAGTACGAGACGAGGCGCATCTTGACCGGCAGGTTGTTCTCGCGGGCGAAGTCCTCGCTCGCGATCAGGGAGGCGGTCGCACCGTCGTTCAGACCGGCCGCGTTGCCCGCGGTGACCCGGCCGTGCACGCGGAACGGCGTCTTCAGGCCGGAGAGGTTCTCCAGGGTGGTGCCCGGGCGCATCGGCTCGTCGGCCGTCACCAGACCCCAGCCGGTCTCGCCGGCCTCCGCGTTGGTGCGGCGCACCGAGATCGGCACCAGGTCGGCCTGGATCTGGCCGTTGGCGTACGCCTTGGCGGCCTTCTCCTGGGAGCGCACGGCGTACTCGTCGGCGCGCTGCTTGGTGATCGTCGGGTAGCGGTCGTGCAGGTTCTCGGCGGTCATGCCCATGAACAGGGCCGACTCGTCGACCAGCTTCTCGCTGACGAACCGCGGGTTCGGGTCCACGCCCTCGCCCATCGGGTGGCGGCCCATGTGCTCGACACCGCCCGCGACGGCGACGTCGTACGCGCCGAAGGCGACCGAGCCGGCCACCGTGGTGACGGCGGTCAGGGCGCCCGCGCACATGCGGTCGATGGAGTAACCGGGGACGGACTGCGGCAGGCCCGCGAGGATGCCGGCGGTGCGGCCGATGGTCAGGCCCTGGTCGCCGATCTGGGTGGTCGCGGCGATCGCGACCTCGTCGATCTTCTTCGGGTCGAGACCGGGGTTGCGGCGCAGCAGCTCCCGGATCGCCTTCACGACCAGGTCGTCGGCGCGGGTCTCGTGGTAGATGCCCTTCGGGCCCGCCTTGCCGAACGGGGTGCGGACGCCGTCGACGAAGACGACGTCCCTGACGGTACGAGGCACGATGGCTCTCCTCCAGGGTGCGGGGTGGCACTGCTGCGGCACGCATGCACTGAGCGCGCGCTCAGGCTCATGCTACTTGTGGGTAACGTAGCTGCCCAGTCCCCCCGGCCCAAGCGGCGAACGTCACACCGCCGCCGTACGACGACGCGGCCGTACGCCGCGCCCGTACGCCCCGCCCTGCGCCTACGCCACGGCCTGGGACAGCGCCGTCACCAGCACCGGCGTCACCTGCTCCACCTGCCAGGGCCGGGCCCCGTGTCCGGCGAGGGCCGCGCTCACGGAGTCCGCGTCGACCGTCGCCGGCGGCTCCCAGCAGACCCTGCGCACCGTGTCCGGCGTGATCAGGTTCTCCTGCGGCATGTTCAGCCGCTCGGCCAGCGCCGTCACCCCCGCCCGCGCCGCGGACAGCCGCGCCGCCGCGGCCGGGTCCTTGTCGGCCCACGCCCGCGGCGGCGGGGGACCGGTCACCGGCTGGCCGGGCTGCGGCAGCTGCGACTCGGACAGGCCCCGGGCCCGGTCGACCGCCGTCTGCCACTGCTCCAGCTGCCGGCGGTTGATCCGCCCGAACCCGTTCAGCGCGGCCAGCGCGTGCGCGTTGGCCGGCAGCGCGAGCGCCGCCTCGACGATGGCCGCGTCCCCGAGCACCTTGCCCGGCGAGACGTCCCGGCGCTGCGCGATGCGGTCCCGCGTCTGCCACAGCTCCCGCACCACGGCGAGCTGACGGCGCCGGCGCACCTTGTGCATGCCGGACGTACGGCGCCACGGGTCCCTGCGGGGCTCGGCCGGCGGGGCCGACGCGATCGCGTCGAACTCCTGCCGGGCCCAGTCCAGCTTGCCCTGCCGGTCCAGCTCCTTCTCCAGCGCGTCGCGCAGGTCGACGAGGAGCTCGACGTCGAGCGCGGCGTAGCGCAGCCAGGGTTCGGGCAGCGGGCGTGTCGACCAGTCGACGGCCGAGTGGCCCTTCTCCAGGACGAAGCCCAGGACGTTCTCCACCATGGCGCCGAGGCCGACGCGCGGGAAGCCGGCGAGCCGGCCGGCCAGCTCGGTGTCGAAGATGCGGGTGGGCACCATCCCTATGTCGCGCAGACACGGCAGGTCCTGGGTGGCCGCGTGCAGCACCCACTCCGCGTCGGCGATCGCCGCGCCCAGCCCGGACAGGTCCGGACAGGCCACCGGGTCGATCAGCGCGGACCCGGCGCCCTCGCGGCGCAGCTGCACCAAATACGCGCGCTGCCCGTAGCGGTAGCCGGAGGCGCGCTCGGCGTCGACGGCGACCGGGCCGTGCCCGGCGGCGAAGGCGGCGGTCACCTCGGCGAGGGCGGTCGCGTCGGCGATCACCGGCGGAATGCCCTCGCGCGGCTCGAGCAAGGGGATCGGCGCCTGAGTCACAGAAGATCCGGCGTCGTCCGGAGGGGCGCCTCCGGTGGTTCGCAGTGAAGGGTCTGCTGCGGTTTCGTGGGCGTCGGTCACCTGTCAAGGGTATCGGTGGATCGACGGCGCCCGCCGACGGAACGTTCCGTCGGCGGGCGCGGGAGGGTCGTAAACCAGTCAGGTCGGTGAAAGATCGGCTCAACGGGGGAGGAGCGGGGCAGGGGCGGGTCAGTGGATGATGCCGGTGCGCAGCGCCACGGCGACCATTCCGGCGCGGTCGCCGGTGCCCAGCTTGCGGGCGATGCGGGCCAGGTGGCTCTTGACGGTCAGGGCGGACAGGCCCATCGAGACGCCGATCGCCTTGTTCGACTGGCCCTCCGCGACCAGTCGCAGGACCTCCACCTCGCGGCCGGAGAGCTCGCGGTAGCCGCCCGGGTGGCTCGGGGCACCCGGGGGGCGGCGGTGCAGGCGGGCGGCGGCGCCGATGGGGGCGGCACCCGGCCGGGTGGGGAGCCCGACGTTGGTGCGGGTGCCGGTGACGACGTAGCCCTTGACGCCGCCGGCGAGGGCGTTGCGCACGGCGCCGATGTCGTCGGCGGCGGACAGGGCGAGCCCGTTGGGCCAGCCCGCGGCACGGGTCTCCGACAACAGCGTCAGACCGGAGCCGTCTGGGAGATGGACGTCGGCGACGCAGATGTCGCGGGGTTTGCCGATGCGGGGACGAGCCTCCGCGACGGACGAGGCCTCGATGACGTCGCGCACACCGAGCGCCCACAGATGGCGGGTGACGGTGGAACGGACGCGCGGGTCGGCCACGACCACCATGGCGGTCGGCTTGTTCGGGCGGTAGGCGACCAGGCTTGCAGGCTGCTCGAGGAGAACGGACACCAGGCCTCCTGGGGGGCGGGACGGGGCCGGCTCGTGGGGGGTGAAGCCGGGACGAACCGTGCTTTCAAGGTCACAGTCGTCTTCGGCACCGAACCCGTCCGCCTTTAGAGAATGATCACGATCTGGTGAGTAACAATCCGAGCAATTCGGACACGCGGTCGATCATTCGAAGATCGAACGGTTTCACACTTTGTCGATACGTGGCCGAATGTGGCTGTGTCGACAAAGTGACGGAACGTTTCCCTGGCCGGACGGATCCGGGTGCCGGACCGGGCGACGGGGCAGGGCGGGACTAGCGCGACTGCGGGTCGCGGCGCTGCGGCAGCGTGACGATCGACGCGTCACCCGGCGCGGCCGGCGGCAGGCCCGCGACCTGGGCCAGGAGATCGCACCACGAGGCGAGGTGCGCCGCGGTGTCCGGGACGCCACCCAGACCCTCGCGCGGCGTCCAGGACGCCCGGATCTCGATCTGCGAGGCGGACGGGCGCGCCGACAGTCCCCCGAAGTAGTGCGAGCTCGCGCGCGTCACGGTGCCACTGGGCTCGCCGTACGCCAGCCCGCGCGCCTGGAGCGCGCCGGTGAGCCAGGACCAGCACACGTCCGGCAGCAGCGGGTCCGCGGCCATCTCCGGCTCCAGCTCCGCCCGCACCAGCGTCACCAGCCGGAAGGTACCCCGCCAGGCGTCGTGCCCGGCCGGGTCGTGCAGCAGCACCAGCCGCCCGTCCGCCAGGTCGTCGTCACCGTCGACGACCGCGGCCTCCAGCGCGTAAGCGAACGGGGCGAGCCGCTGCGGTGCGCGCGTCGCCTCCACCTCGATCTGCGGCCGCAGTCGCGCCCCCCGGAGCGCCTCGACGGCGGCCGCGAAGGCCGGCGGTGCCGTACTCCCCGCGTGCCGGGCCTCCTCCTCGGCACCCTTCTGTTCGTCCATTCCGCCAGCGCCGTCCGACAGTCGTCCCTGAGCCGCAGCCATGCGGGGAAGATTAAGCGGAACGGCGCCCCGGCGCAGGGAGGGACACCCGCGTGCGGGTGCGATGTCCGGATCACGCGGTCCTGCACGGGCGCCCCCACGCAGCTCGCGCGCGGCCGCACCCGGGGGTGGGCCCGGGGCCGGGCCCGTGGTCGGACCTCCGAGGAGGGGCATGCGAGACTTGCCGACGTGAGTGCCAACCAGAGCCCCGCGGGCAAGCAGCCGACCGCCACGTACGACTCCGCGTTCCTCAGGGCGTGCAGGCGTGAGCCGGTGCCGCACACCCCCGTGTGGTTCATGCGGCAGGCCGGGCGCTCACTGCCGGAGTACCTCAAGGTGCGCGAGGGCATCCCGATGCTCGAGTCCTGCATGCGGCCGGAACTGGTCACCGAGATCACCCTCCAGCCGGTGCGCCGGCACGGCGTGGACGCGGCGATCTACTTCAGCGACATCGTGGTCCCGCTCAAGGCCATCGGCATCGACCTGGACATCAAGCCCGGCGTCGGCCCGGTCATCGCCAACCCGATCCGCACCCGCGCGGACCTGGCCCGGCTGCGCGACCTCACCCCCGAGGACGTCTCCTACGTCACCGAGGCCTTCGGCCTGCTCACCCGCGAGCTCGGCGCCACCCCGCTGATCGGCTTCGCGGGCGCCCCGTTCACCCTCGCGAGCTACCTCGTGGAGGGCGGCCCGTCCCGCAACCACGAGCACACCAAGGCGCTCATGTACGGCGACCCGCAGCTGTGGGCCGACCTCCTCGACCGGCTCGCCGACATCACGGCCGCCTTCCTCAAGGTGCAGATCGAGGCGGGCGCGAGCGCGGTCCAGCTCTTCGACTCCTGGGTCGGCGCCCTGTCCCCCGCGGACTACCGCCGCTCGGTGATGCCCGCCTCCGCCAAGGTCTTCGAGGCCGTCGCCGGATACGGCGTGCCGCGCATCCACTTCGGCGTCGGCACCGGTGAACTCCTCGGCCTCATGGGCGAGGCCGGCGCGGACGTCGTCGGCGTCGACTGGCGCGTCCCGCTGGACGAGGCCGCCCGCCGCGTCGGCCCCGGCAAGGCGCTCCAGGGCAACCTGGACCCGGCCGTCCTCTTCTCCTCCCGGGAGGCGGTCGAGGCCAAGACCCGCGAGATCCTGGACGCGGCGGCGGGCCTGGAGGGCCACGTCTTCAACCTCGGCCACGGCGTCCTGCCGTCCACCGACCCGGACGCCCTGACCCGGCTCGTGGAGTACGTGCACACCGAGACCGCTCGCTGATCCCGGGCCCGGGGCGGCCGGGCTCCGCGCACAGTCTTGAACGCACAGTCTTGAACAAAGCTCATCTTTCCTGATGTGATCTGCGGCACTGTCGACCGACCGTGCCGGAGGTCCCATGTACCGCCGTCTGTTCGCCGCGCTCGTGTGCACCGTCCTGCTGTCCACCGGAACCGCTCACGCGAGGATCGCCGCCGGGGACCGGGACCCGTCTCCCGGCCTCGGCATACCCCGGCTCACGGACGACCGGGGCCGCGTCCTCACCCTGCGCGGCTGGAACGTCGAGGACAAGGCCCACCGCGGCGAGGCCGCCCTGTCCGCGATCACCGAACGTCACTTCCGTGACCTGCGTGCCCAGGGCTTCAACTTCGCGCGGCTGCTGGTCTTCTGGGACGACCTCGAACCCGAGCGGGGCCGGTACAGCAAGGCGTACCTCCGCAAGATCGAACGGGTCCTCGACTGGGCGCACAAGCACCGCGTCCAGGTCCTGATCGACGCCCACCAGGACGTCTTCGGGCCCGCGTTCGGGCACCGCGGCATCCCCGAGTGGGCGACGAGAACCGACGGGCTGCCCTTCACCCCGCACCCCGACGACTGGTTCTCCGAGTACTTCGAACCGGCCGTCCAGCGGGCGTTCACCCACCTCTACGAGGACCCGGACCTCAGGCGTGCCCAGGCGGACATGTGGCGGGTGCTCGCCGAACGCGTCGGGGACCATCCGGCCGTCCTCGGCTACGACCTGATCAACGAGCCCATGGGGGAGATCGCCGAGGGCGAGGACCTGCCGACGGCCGCCCGCCGCATCGAGCGCGACCAGCTCACCCCGATGTACAACCGCCTCGCCGACGCCGTCCGTTCCGTCGACGACGACTCCTGGATCTTCTTCGAACCGACCCCGATCGTGGGGGAGGGCGTCCCCACCGGGCTGGGCCGGATCCACGACCGCAAGGCCGTCTACGCTCCGCACTTCTACAACACGGCGATGGAGGCGGGCGCCGACTACGACCCGTCGGCCGGCTGGATCGAGGCGTACGAGTCCGCCGTGACCGCCTACCCGCGGCGGTACCGCGTCCCCGTCGTGGTGGGGGAGTGGGGACCGCTCAACAACTCCCTCCCGAACATGGGGCGTTTCTACCGTGACGCGCTGACGTCCCTGAACCGCTACAGCTCCGGCTGGGCGGGCTACGTCTGGTGCTACGGCGGCGGGTACTGCGCCGTGGACGCCGAGGGACGCTTCCGCACCAACAAGGAGCAGACCGCGGCCCCGTACGCGCCGGCGGTCGCCGGGCGGGTCACCGCCGAGGCGTACGAGCCGGGCACCGGCGCCTTCCGGCTGACGTACCGGGCCGGAAGGGGTGTCACCGAGATCTCCGTGCCGCCCGGGGCGGGCGGCTGGCGCATCGCGCTGAGCGGAGCCGCCCGGACGGCCACGCCCGTGCTGCCCGGGGACCGGGCGGCGACCGCGCGGGTGTGGGCGCGGCCGGGCGCGCACGTCACCGTGGTCGTCACACCCGTCACACCCACACCTGGCGCATCGGTCACAGCCGTCACACCCCGCTCGGAACGATGGATCCGCAAAAGGTGAGCAGTTGTCTTGTTTCATGTGTTCCCACGATGCCTACCGGCCAGTACAACCTCTGGTAACCCCACCACCAGGAGGTGCAGTGAAGGGCACACGGCACAGACACCACTGGCTGACGGCGGCCGCCGCCGCGGTGGCGGTGGCGTGCGGAACCATGACCGCCGCCGCCCCCGCGCAGGCCGCCGGGCCCGGCGCCGCCGCGTCCGTCTCCTCCGTACCGCTCTCCCCGGAACTGGAGGCCGTCCGCGCGGCCGAGGCCACCGAGCTCTACGGAAGCCCTGCGGAACGACCCCTCGACGACCGCAAGTCCAGCCTGATCTCCCTCGGCGACAGCGAGATCTCCGGCGAGGGCGTCGGCACCTACGAACCCGGCACCAACGGCCCCGACAACTGGTGCCACCGCTCGCCGGACGCCGCCATCCACCGCACCGGCATCCCCGCCGACCTCACCTTCAACGTCTCCTGCTCCGGCGCGTACACCGGCAACATCCGCATCGGCGGCTCCCAGCAGTACGCCGACGAACTCGTGCAGAGCGAAAGTCTCGCCATCAAGGCGCGCAACACCCGCATCAAGATGGTGGTGCTGGTCGCCGGCGCCAACGACGACCTCCAGTTCGGCCCCGTCATGACCGACTGCGTCACGCGCTACCTGCTCAGCCAGGGCCCCTGCGAACCCAAGTACGCCCCCGGCTGGCAGGGCCGCGTCGACGCACTCGTACCCAAGGTCGAGCAGACCGTGCGCGACCTCAAGAGCGTGATGCGGGACGCGGGTTACGCCGACGGCGACTACGAACTCGTCGTCATGGGCTACCCCAGCCCCATCGGCCCCGACTTCCGCGACAACCCTGACTTCTCCGGCAAGCTCGCCTGCGGCGGCCTCGGCTACGACTCCGACACCGTCTGGGGCCGCAACACCGCCGTCCCCGCCTTCGAGCGCGGCATGCGCAGGGCGGCGGCCGCCACCGGCGCCGTCTACCTCGACAACTCCCGGCTCTTCCACGGCCACGAGGTCTGCATGGAGGACACCTGGGCCCGGGGCGCCTACATCGACCTCTCCAAGCCCGGCCTGCCCGACGAGAACTCGCTGCGTCAGTCCTTCCACCCCAACGCGCGCGGCCATGCCGCCTTCGCCTCCTGCCTCACCCAGCTGTACGACTCGGGCGCCCGCGAGGCGAGTTGCGCGGACGTCGACTCCTCCGGGAAGCCGGTCCTCTTCCCGTACGCCTGGGACACGGCCTACCGGCCGCTGAAGAACCGGGCGACCGGCACCTGTCTGGACGCCGACGCGGCCGGCAGCGCCAACGGCACCCGCGTGCGCGGCTGGGAGTGCCACGGCGGCCGCAACCAGGGCTGGTGGTACGACCCGGCACGGGGAAGCATCCACACGGAGCTGACCCAGGACCGGTGTCTGGACGTCCCCGACGCCCGGTACCCGGCCGGCACGGGCCTGGTCCTGTGGAACTGCCACGGCGGAACGCACCAGAAGTTCGTCCGGGACGGGGCCACGATCAGGCCGACGGCCGCGCGAGGGCTCTGCCTCACCCTGGCCGGAGCGAGCGAGCCGCTGCGGATCCAGAACTGCGACGGCTCGGCCGGCCAGCAGTTCACGTGACCGGTGGGCGACAGGGGGTGGGTCCCCTGTCGCCGCTCCGGCGCGTGCCGGCCGCTCATGGACGGGGATTGAACGCTCCGGTCCGTGGGCGCGTATGTCCTCTCAACCGCCCGCGACCCGGGGAAGGCGGGGCGCGGGGACGACGTGAGGATCAGGCGATGAACGAACGGGTCACACCGGCGCCGGCGATGCACGCCCTGCCCGACGGCGAGGCCGAGGTCGCGCTCGTGCTGCGCCTGCCCTGGGAGGACGTCGCCCGGCTCGGGCAGGAGGCCGGGCGGCTGGCCGCGCGGATGCAGCGGCCCGTGACACTGGACGAGGCGGTGAGCCACCGGCTGCGCTCCACCCGGGGCGCCGCGCACGCCAAGCCGGCCGGTGAGCAGCCGCCCGCGGTGACCGCGCAGCCGGCGGGGACCGCCCCGGCGCCCATGGCCGCCGCGGCCTCGGTGTCGTCCCTGCCCTCGCGGCCCCCGGCCGAACAGGCGCGGCAGGCCATCGACCGGATCAACGGGACCGCGTAGTCCCCGAGGCCGTGCAGCTCCGAGGCCGAGCGGCTCCGGGGCCGTGCGGCTCCGGGGCCGTGCAGTTCCGGGGCCGTCAGGTCCGCCCCTGCTCCACGGCCCGCGCCGCCTTGCGGGCGGCCACCAGCACGGGGTCCCACACCGGGGAGAAGGGCGGTGCGTAGCCCAGGTCCAGGGCGGTCATCTGCTCCACCGTCATCCCGGCCGTGAGGGCCACCGCGGCGATGTCGACGCGCTTGCCCGCGCCCTCACGGCCGACGATCTGGACGCCGAGCAGCCGTCCGGTGCGCCGCTCCGCGAGCATCTTCACCGTCATGGGGGAGGCGTTCGGGTAGTACCCGGCGCGGCTGGTGGACTCGATGGTGGCCGTCACGAATTGCAGTCCCGCCCGCAGCGCGTCCTTCTCCCGCAGCCCGGTCCGTGCGATCTCCAGGTCGCAGACCTTGCTGACCGCCGTGCCGACCACGCCCGGGAAGGTGGCGTAACCGCCGCCCGCGTTGGTGCCGATGACCTGCCCCTGCTTGTTGGCGTGGGTGCCGAGCGGGATGTGCCGCTCCTGCCCGGAGACCAGGTCGAGCACCTCCACGCAGTCGCCGCCCGCCCAGACGTTCTCGTGCCCGCGCACCCGCATGGCCAGGTCGGTCAGCAGCCCGCCGTGCACGCCGAGCGGCAGACCGGCGGCCTCGGCCAGCGCGGTCCCGGGGCGTACGCCGATGCCGAGCACCACCACGTCCGCCGGGTACTCGGCGTCCTCGGTGGCCACCGCGCGGACCCGCCCGTCGTCCCCGGTGAGCACCTTGGTGACCTCGGCGCCGTTCACCATGGTGATGCCGAGGCCCTCCATGGCCTCGTGCACCATGCGGCCCATGTCGGGGTCGAGCGTGGACATCGGCTCCCGGCCGCGGTTGACCACGGTCACCTCGTAGCCCCGTTTGATGAGCGCCTCGGCCATCTCCACGCCGATGTACCCGGCGCCGACGACCACCGCGCGCCGGCCACGCGTGCGTGCCAGCGTGTCGAGCAGCGCCTGCCCGTCGTCCAGCGTCTGCACCCCGTGCACGCCGGGCGCGTCGACGCCCGGCAGCTCCGGACGGATCGGGCGGGCGCCGGTGGCGATCACGAGTTTGTCGTACGACGTCCAGGACTCGGCCCCGGAATCGACGTCACGCGCGCGTACCCGCCCGCCGGCGACGTCGATCTCCGTGACCTCCGTGCGCATCCGCAGGTCGATGTCGCGCGCGCGGTGCTCCTGCGGCGTACGGGCGATCAACCGGTCCCGTTCGGACACGTCGCCGCCGACCCAGTACGGGATGCCGCAGGCCGAGAACGAGCTGAAGTGGCCGCGTTCGAACGCCACGATCTCCAGCTCGTCCGGGCCCCTCAGCCGGCGTGCCTGGGACGCCGCGGACATCCCCGCGGCGTCACCGCCGATCACGACCAGCCGCTCACGCGTACCCACAGTGCTCATGCTCATGCGAACACGCTACGGGGACGCGGCATTTCAGTCCTGCTCAGTCCCGCTCGCCGGGCTCCTCGGGGCGTGCCGCCTCGGGTGCGGGCCGGGCCGTCGGCAGCGGCGACGACGCGGCGGACGCGGCGGACGGGGGCATCGTGGGCACCGGCACCGGGCGGCGCGGCAGCCGCGGCCGCACGACCCGCAGCCACAGCAGCAGGAGCACCGCCGCCACCACGGCGAACGGCAGCACCGCGCCGAGCACCACCGCCACCCAGCGCAGCATCGTCACGAAGGCGTCCCAGCCGCCGGCCAGCGCGTCCGTGAACCCCGGGTCGTCGTCCTTCTTCTCCGCCCGCTTCGCCGGCTCCGGCGTCTCGGACAGCGAGAGCGTGATGGTGGCCAGGCTCGTGCGGTCCTTCAGGGCCGCCTGCTGGGCGAGCAGCGCCTCCAGCTCGGCCTGACGGGTGCTCAGCTCGCCCTCCAGCGCCACCACGTCGCTCAGCTTCGTCGCCCGGTCCATCAGCTCCCGGACGCGGGCCACGCTGGCGCGCTGCGACTTGACGCGGCTCTCCACGTCCACGACCTGGTCGGTGACGTCCTCGGCCTTCGCGTTGCGTCGCAGCAGCGTCCCGGCGCCCTCCAACTCCCCGAGCACGTCGTCGTAGCGCTCGACGGGCACGCGCAGGACGACCTCGGTGCGCTCGTGACCCCTCGAGTCGCGGGTGGTGTTCTCGTCGCCGACGTAGCCGCCGGCGTTCTCGGTCGCGGTGCGGGCCGCGTCGAGGGCCTTCGAGGTGTCCTTGACCTGCACGGACAGGGAGACGGTGCGGATGATGTGGGCCGGGGCGAGCTTCGGCGGAGCGGACGCCCCGGCGCCGCCCGCCTCGCCGCCCGCGGCACCGGACCCTTCGTCGGCCCGGCCCTTCGCCCCCGAGTCCGCCTGGGACGCGGCCCCCTTGGCACTGCCCGCCGAGTCGGACCCGCCGCCCGCCCCGCTGCAGCCGGTGAGGGCGAGGGCCGCGGCCAGCAGCACGGCGGCCAGGGCCGGAACGGGTCGTACGGAACGTGGTGTGCGCATATGGACCCCCGAGGTGGGTGACGACTGTCGTTCCTACGACGCGTGGAGCGGCGCGGAAGTCGACGCGAAACGGTTCCGAAGAGGTCACGGTCCGAACTCGTGCGGCTACCGGGCCTGGGAGCCCCGCTGTCGGTGGCGTCTGAGACGCTGGGGGCATGTGCGCAAGCGAGACCCCCGCGGGCGAGTGTCCCGCGGACACGGGACATGTCGTCGTCATCGGAGCCGGCATCGCCGGCCTGGCCGCGGCCCACCGCCTGCTGGCGCGCGGCGCCCGGGTGACCGTGCTGGAGGCGTCCGACCGCGTCGGCGGCAAGCTGCTGCCCGGCGAGATCGCCGGCGTACGCGTCGACCTCGGCGCCGAGTCGATGCTGGCCCGCCGCCCCGAGGCCGTCGGCCTGGCCCGCGAGGTGGGCCTCGCCGACCGCCTCCAGCCACCGTCCACCGCGACGGCCTCCCTGTGGACCCGCGGCGCCCTGCGCCCCATGCCCAAGGGCCACGTCATGGGCGTCCCCGGCACCGCCGCCGCCCTGGTCGGCGTCCTGTCCGACGAGGGGCTCGCCCGCATCGAGCGCGACGCCGAGCTGCCCCGCACCGAGGTCGGCGACGACGTGGCGGTGGGGGAGTACGTCGCCGCGCGCCTCGGCCGCGAGGTCGTCGACCGCCTTGTCGAACCCCTGCTGGGCGGCGTCTACGCGGGCGACGCGTACCGCATCTCCCTGCGCTCGGCCGTGCCCCAGCTCTTCGAGGCCGCCCGCACCCACACCTCCCTCACCGAGGCGGTCCGCGCCCTCCAGGGCCGGACGGCCACCTCCCCGCCGAGCGGCCCCGTCTTCATGGGCATCGAGGGCGGCATCGGCACCCTCCCGCTCGCGGTCGCGGAGTCGGTGCGCGCCCGCGGCGGCGAGATCGTCACCCGCGCGCCCGTCACGGAGCTGCGCCGCACCGCACCGGACGGCTGGCGGATCGTCACCGGCGACCGGGTGCTGCACGCGGACGCGGTCGTCGTCGCCGTCCCCGCCCGCCCCGCCGCCGAGCTGCTGCGCGCCGAGGCTCCCGCCGCCGCGGCCGAGCTGTCCGCGGTGGAGTACGCCTCGATGGCCCTGATCACCCTCGCCTACCGCCGCTCGGACGCGGCCGTGCTCCCCGAGGGCAGCGGCTTCCTGGTGCCGCCGGTCGACGGGCGCACCATCAAGGCGTCCACCTTCGCCTCCCGCAAGTGGGGCTGGATCGACGGCGACGACCCGGACCTCGTCGTCCTGCGCACCTCGGTGGGGCGGTACGGCGAGACGGAGATCCTCGGCCGCGACGACGCAGGCCTCGTCGCCGTCTCCCGGCACGACCTGGAGGCGGCCACCGGCCTGGCCGCCGAGCCCGTCGCCACCCGCGTCACCCGCTGGCAGGACGGCCTGCCCCAGTACCCCGTCGGCCACCACGCGCGCGTGGCCCGCGTCCGCGAACACGTCGCGAAGCTCCCGGGCCTCGCGGTGTGCGGCGCGGCCTACGACGGCGTCGGCATCCCGGCGAGCATCGCGAGCGCGTACGCGGCCGTGGACCAGCTCCACGGCGACCCGGGCGGTGTGGAGGAGCTCACCGCACACCCGGTGCAGAGCCTGCACGGCGGAGCGGGAGAATAGGGGCATGAGTGACGACGCCTCCACCCCCGCTGCCGACCGGATCCCCAACAAGGGCAAGCTGGCCAAGGACCTCAACGAGGTCATCCGCTACACCCTCTGGTCCGTCTTCAAGCTCAAGGACGTGCTCCCCGACGACCGCGCGGGCTACGCCGACGAGGTCCAGGAGCTGTTCGACCAGCTCGCCGCCAAGGACGTGACCGTCCGCGGCACCTACGACGTCTCCGGTCTGCGCGCCGACGCCGACCTCATGATCTGGTGGCACGCCGAGACCGCCGACCAGCTCCAGGAGGCGTACAACCTCTTCCGCCGCACCAGGCTGGGCCGCGCCCTGGAGCCGGTCTGGTCGAACATGGCGCTGCACCGCCCCGCCGAGTTCAACCGCTCGCACATCCCGGCCTTCCTCGCCGACGAGACGCCGCGGAACTACATCAGCGTCTACCCGTTCGTGCGCTCCTACGACTGGTACCTGCTGCCCGACGAGGACCGCCGCCGCATGCTCGCCGACCACGGCAAGATGGCCCGCGGCTACCCGGACGTGCGCGCCAACACGGTCGCCTCCTTCTCGCTCGGCGACTACGAGTGGGTCCTCGCCTTCGAGGCCGACGAGCTGTACCGCATCGTCGACCTCATGCGCCACCTGCGCGGCTCCGAGGCCCGTATGCACGTGCGCGAGGAGATCCCCTTCTACACCGGGCGCCGGAAGGACATCGGCGAGCTGGTGGCCGGGCTCGCCTGATCGTCGGGCGGGTTGTCGGGTCGGCCGGGGGCCCGGGGGCGTCCCCCGGAGGACGCAGCATCAGGGCCGGCGCTCGCCGTGCTCCTCGGCGTACTCCTCCCGGTGCGCGAAGGCCGCCCGCAGGTCCGGTTCGCCGACCGCGTGGATGCCCCGCAGGGCGACCGAGGTGAGGTAGGTGCGGTCGTCCGCCGTGCCGTCGGCGTGCCGGACGAGGGAACCGATCAGCCGCTGCCCGGCCGGGGAGGCCCACCGTGAGTACGGGTGGGCCTCCATCCGCGCGATGGCCAGGCACCCCAGCGTCAGGGTGAGCGGCAGCGCGAACCACAGGGCGATCAGCAGGCGCGGCTGGTCCATGGGAAGGGGCAGCGCCAGGGCGGCGGCGCCCAGCGCGCACACGGTCACCGCCGCGACCCGCACCCGCCGGACCCCGGCCGCGACGCTGCGCGCGTCGTCCGGCACGGCGAGGCCCGCGCCGACCAGCCGGTCGGCCAGGGCCCGCACCGCGTCGGCGGTGGCCGCGGCGGCCCGTACCGGCGCTATCCGGGACTGCCCGCCGGGTCCTATCGCCCCTATGACCGACCGCTCCATCTCGTCCCGCCCACGCGGATCGACGACGGTCGCCCAGCCGGTGTGCGCGAGCAGCAGCCGGCGCTGGCGTGCCATGGAGACCAGCGTCAGGTCGGCGACCCGCCGCGGACCGCCGGACAGGAACGCCGCTTCGTACAACGTCAGCGCGTGCTCACGGCCGACGGCGCCGGTGTCGACGGCCGCCGCGCGCACGGCGGCCAGACACAGCCGCAGACACGCCAGGCCGGCGACGGCCCAGGCCGGCAGGAGGAGAAGGACCCAGAACATGCCGTACTTCTATGCCAAAGGGTTTCTCCGGCGCCATGCCCTTTTCACATGTCGGGACGCAGTGTTGTAGGTGTGTGACGTTCCGTTCGGTGCCGGTCGCGATCGGTTCGGCGGCGCGGCAGTACCCGCCGGGCCGCCCGGGCCAGCCGGACCCCGGGCCGCCGTGACCGCGGCACCGGACCCGACCGTTCCAGCCACCACTCCCGCAACTCCCGCCGCGCGCCGGGGTCCTGCGGCACCCCGTCCCGCAGCAACTGCCCGGCGAAGTCCAGCGCGTCGCGCCGGTAGCCGCCGGTCATCGGATGTCCCTGGGTGTAGGCGAGGAAGGCGGGCCGGTATCCCGCGCCGAGGATCACCGGCAACTCGGGCGCGACCTTCGCGACCACGTCCGCCCGCTTCCCGGCCAGCGCCCGCGCCTGCACCCCCAGCCGCACCCGGTCGAACCCCTCGGGCACGGGCGTCCCGGCGACCAGCGCGGACAGCAGCGCCGCCTGGGCGACGGCGAGCCGCTGACGTACGGCGTCACCGGCGCCGGACCCCTCGCGGGCGGCCCGCCGCGAGGGCGTCGTCTGCCGCCCGGCGGGCACCCCACCCGCCGCCCGCCCCTTCTCCACGGCGACGCGGATCGCTGCCACCTCGCCCTCCAACTCCTCGGCGGCGGGGAAGTTCTCGTCGCGCTCCAGCAGCACGCCCGGCGGTGCGACGCGTGAGGCGAGGTCGGTCAGGATGTCGAGCACCGGCTGGGGAACGGGGTGGGCGTGGCTGTCGTGCCAGACCCCGTCGCGGGCGAAGCCGCCCGCGACATGGACGTACGCGATGGCCTCCAGGGGCAGTTCGCCGAGCGCCTCGGCCGGGTCCTCACCGCGGTTGACATGGTTGGTGTGCAGATTCGCCACGTCGATCAGCAGCCGCACGCCCGTCCGGTCGGCCAGCTCGTAGAGGAACTGTCCCTCCGTCATCTCCTCGCCGGGCCAGGAGATCAGCGCGGCGATGTTCTCCACGGCCAGCGGCACGGGCAGCGCGTCCTGTGCGATGCGCACGTTCTCGCACAGCACGTCGAGGGCGTCGCGGGTGCGCGGCACCGGCAGGAGGTGTCCGGCCTCCAGGAGCGGCGAGGCGGTCAGCGCGCCGCCCGCCCGGACGAACGCGATGTGCTCGGTCACCAACGGCGACCCCAGCACCTCCGCCCGCTCGGCCAGCGCCGCCAGCCGCCCCGGGTCGGGCCGCTCGGCACCGCCGAGGCCGAGCGAGACGCCGTGCGGCACGACGGTCACGCCGCGCTCGCTCAGCCGCAGCAGCGAGTCGGGCAGGTGGCCGGGGCAGAGGTTCTCGGAGACGGCCTCGACCCAGTCGATGCCGGGCATCCGCTCCACGACGTCCGCGATCTCCGGACGCCATCCGATACCGGTTCCCAGTCGCTCCATGACCGTCCCTCCCCGTCGGTTCGACGGGGTTATGGCCCGGGCGGTCCGGCCCGAACCCCGCAGGGGGCATGTTCAGAGCAGGATCTGAGGTTCGCGAGGACGCCTGACGTCAGCGCAGGTCCAGCCGCATCAGCACGCGGGGGTGACCGGCCAGCACCGAGGTCGTGTCGGCGGCGTGGACGAACCCGGCGCGCTCGAAGTTCCTCCGGATCCCGGCGTACGCCATGGTCGGGTCGACCCGGGCGTCCCCGTTGTCCAGCGGATACGCCTCGACCGCCGGAGCACCGTGCGAGCGGGCGAAGTCGACCGCACCGGCGATGAGCGCGTGCGAGATGCCCTGCTTGCGGTGACCCGGCCGTACCCGCACGCACCACAGCGACCAGACCGGCAGGTCGTCCACGTGCGGGATCTTGCGGTTGCGGGCGAACGAGGTGTCCGAGCGCGGAGCCACCGCGGCCCAGCCGACCGGTTCTGCACCGTCATAGGCGAGCACACACGGAGGCGGCTCCGTACGGCACAGCTCGGCGACGTAGGCGCCACGGGCCGGTCCGCGCAGCTCGTTGTTGAGCCTGGACGGGATGCGGTAGCTCAGGCACCAGCAGACGTTGGCGTTCGGTGACTTGGGACCGAGCACGGCCCGGACGTCCTCGAAGACCGAGGCCGGGCGAACGTCGATGATCATGACACCACGATGTCACGGGACACGGCGGGACGCGTGGCGGAACTGTTCGGCAGCCGGGGCCTTCGAGGCCCCCGGCCTCACCGCAGTGCCGGATGGTCCGCCACCACCGTGCACGAGCCCGGTGCGATCTCCGTGAACCCGGCGTCGCGGACCACCGGCAGGCCGCTCGTCGTGAGGCCGGCCCAGTCGGCGGCGGTCGGGGTGCGCACCGCCAGCGGGTAGCCCGCGTCACGCCAGGCGGCCCGCTCCGCGTCGTCCAGCTCCCACCAGGCGAGCTGGGCGCCGTGCCCCGCCTGGGCCATCGCCTTGCCCGCCGACATGCCGAGGCCGGGGTTCATCCAGAGGACGGGCGCCGAGGGGTCGGCGTCGACCGGGGGTTCCGGGTCGTCGAGGTCGGTGCCGGAGACCTGGAGGCGGGCCAGGTCCTTGGGCCAGCCGTCCAGCGGGACCGGCGGGAAGACCCGCACCTCGGCCGTCTTGCCGGTGACCGTGATGCCGGGCAGTGCCTCGGCCCGCCGCCACTCGGCACCGCGGGCCCGCCGCACGACCTTGCGGATGCGCGCGTCCTGCCAGTCCCGCACGGCCTGCGCCCACGCGCCGTCACCGGTGGACCGTTCGTCGCCGAGCATCACCAGCACCGCCCGGGCCGCCGTCTCCAGCGCGTCCGTACGGGGCGGCGGCGCCGCGCGCTCGATGCGGACGACCAGGGGCAGCACGAACTGCGGGGCGAGGTCGCGGTCGGCGGGCTCGGCGCGGAAGGGACTGTCGGGGACGGGCGTCGTCGGATCGTTGCTCACGCCCACCAGTCTGCCAAGCCGCGCGGGGCTCCCGGCGCGCGGCGTGCGCTCAGCCCGAGCAGGCGGTGCGCTGGGCCTCCTGCCACTCGCAGACGGGGCAGAAGGTGATCCCCTTGTACGACTCGGGGTACTCCGTGGGTTCCCGGCACAGCACGCACTCGGCGTACGGCGGGCCGTCGGCCTTGGGCGGCCGGGTCGCGTCGATCAGACAGTAGTCGTCCGGACCGGGGTCGTCGGTGCTCATCTCTCCAGCGTAGGCCCGTCAGCGGCGGCTGTTCGCGGCGGCGATCAGCTCCGACACCTTCACCGGGCGGTAGCCCCGCCGCCGCAGCTCGGGCACGATCGTCCGCACCGCCTCCTCGGTCACCGGAGCCGCGCTGCGGGTGCAGTGCAGGACGACCACCGACCCCGGCCGCACCCCGTCCAGCACCTGCCGGGCCACCGCGTCGGCGTCCGTCGCGAACGCGTCGCCGCCGACCACGTCCCACTGCACGGCGGTGACGCCGGCGGGGGTCAGCTCCTTGAGGGCAGCCTTGTCGTAACAGCCGCCGGGGAAACGGAAGTACGGCATCGGGTCGGGCACGCCCGCCTTCTCGAACGCCGCGTACGCCCCCTCCACGTCCGCGCGCATCCGCTCCCGGGACACGGTCGGCAGGCCGTAGCAGTCGTCGGTGTAGGCGTAGTGGCTGTAGGAGTGGTTGGCGATCTCGAACTGCGGGTCCTTGCCGAGGGACCGGGCGGCGTCCGGGTACTCCTCGGCCCACCGCCCCGTCATGAACACCGTGGCCGGCACCTTCAGCTTCCGCAGGGTCGCGATCAGCCGGGGGTTGTCGAACCGTTCGCCGGCCGCCGCCCGTGGCCCCTGGTCGGCGGTCATGTCGGCGTCGAAGGTGAGGGCGACCGTCTTGCCGTCGGTTCGCGGACCGTGCTCGAAGACGGGGGTGAGGCCTGCGGGGCCGGGGGCGAGCACGGGAGGCCGGGCCGGCCGGGTCGGGGACGGGGAGGGTTCGGCGGAGGCGGCCGAGGGCGCCGGACGGGGGGCCTGCGGGGCCCCGGTGGTTCCACAGGCCGCGAGGGCGGCGCCCAGGACGCTGAGGGCGGTTGCGCGTCGTACGAGAGTGGTCACCGTACGAACGTATGAGTGTGATGTTCTGTTTGTATGACTATGGGGCGTGACGTGCCTGAGCGGTCACCCGCCCGGCGCAGACCCCCGTCCCGTCAGATGTCCCGCTGCTCCAGCGGCTTGGTCGCCGGGCCCTCGAGCACCTTGCCGTCCGTGTCGAAGCGCGAGCCGTGGCAGGGGCACTCCCAGGCGCGCTCCGCCGCGTTGAAGCCCACCAGGCAGCCGAGGTGGGTGCAGCGCGGCGAGACGGCGTGCAGCGCGCCGGCCTCGTCCCGGTAGACCGCGAGCCGGTCGCCGCCCACCCGCACGACCGCGCCCTCGCCCGGCGGGAGGGCGTCCACCGGGGGCGAAGGCCTGAGCCGGTCGCCGACGAAGTGACGGGCGACCTCGGCCTGCGTCTTGAGGAACGTGGGCGCCTCGCGCACCGCGGTGCGCAGCCGGCGCGGGTCGTACAGCTCGCTCCACGCGCACTCCTCGCCGGTGATCTGCGCGGTGAGCAGCCGCCCCGCCATCATGCCGCCGCTCAGCCCCCAGCCGCCGAAGCCGGTCGCGACGTACGTGTGGTGCGCGCCCGGGTGCAGCGGGCCCACCATAGGCACGGTGTCGGTGGGGTCGATGTCCTGCGTGGCCCAGGCGTGGGTGAGGCCGACGCCGGGGAAGTGCTCGCCGGCCCAGGCGGACAGACGGTCGAACCGCTCCCGGGTGTCGCCCGTGCCGGGCGTGAAGTGCTCCCCGGTGACGATGAGCAGCCGGCGCCCCGCGTCGCCCCCGTCGTCCAGGGGTGCCGTACGGACCGAGCGGGTGTTCTCCTCCGGGGTGATGTACATGCCGTCGACATCGCGCCCGGCGTCGACGGGGCCCGCCACCACCAGCTCCCGGCGCGGGGAGAGCCGGGCGAAGAGCAGGGCCCGGTCGAAGATCGGGTAGTGCGTGGCGACCACGACGTCCCGGGCGGTCACCGTCGCTCCCGTGCCGGCCGACACGCGGCACGGCTCGCCCTCCTCCAGGCCGTGGACGGTGGTGTCCTCGAAGATCCGCCCACCGTGCGCCTCCAGGTCCTCGGCGAGGGCCAGCAGGTACTTGCGCGGGTGGAACTGGGCCTGACCCGTCACCCGGACCGCGCCCGCGACCGGGAACGGCAGCCCCGTCTCGGTCACGAACGACGCCGGGAGTCCCGCCTCCTTCGCGGCGGCCGCCTCGGCCCGCAGCTCGTCCACGCGGCCCGCGTCACAGACGTACGTGTACGCGCTGCGCGTCTCCCAGTCGCAGTCGATGCCCAGCTCCGCCACGATGCCGGCGGCGTGCTCGATCGCCTCGGACTGCGAACGGGCGTACAGACGGGCGCCCTCGGGCCCGCGGGTGCGGCGCAGCTTGTCGTAGACCAGGGTGTGCAGGGCGGTCAGCTTGGCGCTGGTGTACCCGGTGACACCGGCCGCCACCCGCCCGGCCTCCAGCACCGCCACACTGCGCCCGGCCCGCGCCAGTTCCCAGGCCGCGCTCAGCCCGGCGATGCCGGCGCCGATCACGGCGACGTCGACGTCGAGGTCCTCCGCGAGGGCGGGGCGTGGCGCACCGCCCGGTGCTGTCTGAAGCCAGTACGAGCCGTTGACCTGCGCTTTCTCCGTCATGCGGCCCCGAGTACCCCATCGCCACGGCTTCAGTGACCGGGCGGCGCGCCCCGGACGCTACCTGCGCCAGGGGCCGGTGACCGCGAAGGTCGTGCCGGGCGTGTAGCAGTTGACGTACATCGTGTCGCCGTCGGGGGAGAAGGTGACCCCGGCGAACTCACCCCACTCGGGCTCCTCCTCCGTGCCGATGTTCTGGGCGCCGCGGGCCACGGCGTAGACCTCGCCGCGCCGGGTCACGCCGTAGACGTGCTGGGCGCCGTTGCCGTCCTCGCAGACCATGAGGCCGCCGCTGGGGGCCAGGCAGATGTTGTCGGGGGACTCGCCGGGGAGCTGTACGTCGGTGTCCGGGCCGAAGACGATCACCAGGGTGAGCCGGCGCCGCTCGGGGTCGTAGCGCCAGATCTGCCCGTAGTGGTCGCCGGCCGAGCCCTCGGCGCTGCGGGCGAAGGACGACACGAAGTACACGCTCCGCCCGCCCCAGTAGCAGCCCTCCAGCTTCTGTGCGTGGGTGATGCCGCCCCGGCCGAAGTCCTGGTGCCGGATGGGTGTGTCGACGGCCAGCGGGTCGGGCACGTCCACCCACTCGACGCCGTCGAAGGTGGCGCCCGTCTCCTGGATCGAGGACAGGTCGGGCACGCCGGGCACGCGCATCGCCTGGAGCCGGCCGCCGGCCCGCAGCGAGCCCCTGCCGCCCAGCGGCTTCTCGGGCAGGAACCGGTAGAAGAGGCCGAACGGCCGCTCGAAGGCGTCCTCGGTCTCGTACACGACGCCCCGCCGCGGGTCCACGGCGATCGCCTCGTGCTGGAAGCGGCCCATCGCGGTCAGCGGCACCGCGCCGGTGCGGTGCGGGTCGACCGGGTCGACCTCGAAGATGAAGCCGTGGTCCTTGGTGTAGCCGTTGGTCCCGGCCCTGTCCTCGGTCTCCTCGCAGGTCAGCCAGGTGTGCCAGGGGGTGGGCCCGCCCGCGCAGTTCACCGCCGTGCCGGCGATCGCGACCCGTTCGTCGCGGACGTGGTTGCGGGAGTCCAGCGTCAGGGCCGTACAGCCGCCCTTGCCCTCCGGGTCGTACGTCAGGCCCTCGACGGTGGGGACGGGGACCCTGCCGGTGGCGCGGTTCTCGTGGTTGCGCACCAGGTGGACCCGGCCGTGTCTGCCCGGGAAGGCCGACATGCCGTCGTGGTTGGAGGGGACCGGACCCTCGCCGGAGCGCAGTTGGTCGCCCTCACGGGACAGGACCCGGTAGCGGAAGCCCTTGGGCAGGTCGAGCAGACCGTCGGGGTCGGGGACCAGGGGGCCGTAGCCGGAGTGGCCCAGGGGCTGCGCGGCGGCGGTGCCGGCGAAGAGTTCGGAGAGGGCGCCGGTGAAGGCGATGCCGGCGCCGAGGGCGCCGGTGCGGGCGAGTACCTGACGTCGGGTCGTGTCGCGACTGGACAGGGACATGCGGTGACCTTCCTGCTGGCGGACAGGATTGTGACCCGCTGTGTCTATCACCTGGCACGAGTCCCGGGAACCACGCGCGTAGCACGTGTCACTGATCGACCGCCCGCTCCTGATGATCGACGGGCCGCTCCAGGCGCTCGACGGGCCGCCCCTGGTAGTCGCCGGATCGCTCCTGGGCCTTCTCCAGGAACCGCAGCAGCTCGACCGGGAACGGCAGCACCAGGGTCGAGTTCTTCTCGGCGGCCACCGCGACGACCGTCTGCAGCAGGCGCAGTTGCAGGGCCGCGGGTGTCTCGGACATCTCTCGCGCCGCCTCCGCGAGCACCTTCGAGGCCTGCAGCTCGGCGTCGGCGTTGATGACCCGGGCCCGGCGTTCCCGGTCGGCCTCGGCCTGCCGGGCCATCGAGCGCTTCATCGTGTCCGGCAGGGAGACGTCCTTGATCTCCACCCGGTCGATCTGCACGCCCCAGCCGACCGCCGGGCTGTCGATCATCAGCTCCAGGCCCTGGTTGAGCTTCTCCCGGTCGGACAGCAGGTCGTCCAGGTCGCTCTTGCCGATGATCGAACGCAGCGAGGTCTGGGCCATCTGCGAGACGGCGAACCGGTAGTCCTCGACCCGCACGAGCGCGTTGGCCGCGTCGACCACCTTGAAGTACACGACCGCGTCCACGCGCACGGTGACGTTGTCGCGGGTGATGCCCTCCTGGGCGGGCACCGGCATGGTGACGATCTGCATGTTCACCTTGTGCAGCCGGTCCACGAACGGGACGATCATGGTGAACCCGGGCTCGCGCACCTGCCCCGCGAGCCGCCCGAGCCGGAAGACGACCCCCCGCTCGTACTGCTTGACGATCCGCGCCGCCGAGACGACGTACAGCGCCCCGGCGCTTCCGACGGCGGCCGCCGCGGTCAGCAGCTCCTCGAGCATGACGACCTCCTCGACCAGAGGCCCGTTACATCCCTTTCTGTCACGATAGGCCAGACGCCCGGTCCGGGCCATGCCCCGGACCGGGCGCCTCACTGTCGCGCTACGCCGCCGCGGTCGCCGGTTCCGTGACCTTCACCGGGTCCGTGCCGCTCGCACTGTGCCGTTCGGCCCAGTTCTCCAGCGCCGTACGGCAGGCGTGGTCCAGGTGGTGGAGCCCGGACAGGTCCAGCTCGACCGGGCGGTCCTGCGGCAGCGCCTCCAGGCTCTCCAGGATCTTCGGCAGCCGCAGGAAGGTCGCGTTGCCCGACAGGTGCGCCTGAATGGGACCGGCGCCCTTGTCGACGACCTCCAGCTTGAGGTGCGAGGCCTCCCAGGCGGTCTTGGCCACCGACAGGGCCAGACCGATCAGCACGCCCTCGAACATGTTCACCGCGACGATCGACACGGCCGTGACGACCAGGATCAGCGCCTCGCCCCGGTGTCCCCGCCACAGCGACACGATGCCGCGGAACGGGATCAGCTTCCAGCCGGCGTGGACCAGGATGCCGGCCAGCGCGGGCAGCGGGATGAGGGCCAGCGCGGACGGCAGCAGTGCGGCGAACAGCAGCAGCCACACGCCGTGCATGACCCGGGACGCCTTGGTCCGCGCGCCGGCACCGACGTTGGCGGAGCTGCGCACGATGACCGCGGTCATCGGCAGCGCGCCGAGCAGCCCGCACACGGTGTTGCCCGCGCCCTGCGCCATCAGCTCCTTGTTGTACTCGGTGCGCGGGCCGTTGTGCAGCCGGTCCACCGCGGCCGCGCTGAACAGGCTCTCCGCCGACGCGATCAGGGTGAAGGCGACGATCGTGCCGAGGACGCCCACGGTCGCCAGCTCGCCGAAGGCGTCGGCGCCGGGCGGCTGGACGGAGTCCAGCAGCCCGTTCACCTCGACGGTCGCCACCGACAGGCCGAACGCCGCCGTGACCGCCGTGGCCAGGACGACGGCGGCCAGCGCGCCCGGTACGGTCTGCGCCTGCTTCGGCAGCCGCTTCCACAGCACCATCACCGCGATGGTGCCCGCGCCGAGGGCGAGCGAGGTCAGCGCCTGGGTGCTGCCCACCGCGTCGGCGACGGCCCCGGGCAGCCCGATGAGCTTGTCGAGGCCGGAGGCGGGCGCCTCCAACCCTGCCGCCGAGTACAGCTGGCCGGCGATGAGCACGAGGCCGATGCCGGCCAGCATGCCCTCGACCACCGACAGGGAGATCGCCCGGAACCAGCGCCCCAGCCGCAGGGCGCCCATCGCGAGCTGGAGCAGACCGGCGGCCAGCACGATCACGCCGAGCACGGGCAGCCCGTACGCGTCGACCGCGCCGAAGACCAGCACCGTCAGACCGGCGGCCGGCCCGGACACCTGAAGGCTGCTGCCCGGCAGGAGACCGGTGACGATGCCGCCCACGATGCCGGTGACCAGCCCGAGTTCGGCCGGGACACCGGAGGCGACGGCGACGCCCACGCACAGGGGGAGGGCGACCAGGAACACGACGAGCGACGCGGTGAAGTCCTGCCGCAGATGGGGGAACTTCCGTGGGGCGTCGGACCGGTTCTTCTCGGATATCGCGTTCACGCCGGCGCTCACAGCGTCTCGAACGTGTCGGTGTCCACGCGGTGTTCGCGCACGGCCCCCGTGTGGACCTCGTAGTACCAGCCGTGCATCCGCAGCCGGCCCTCCGTCAGCCGCCTTTCGACACAGGGGTACGAGCGCAGCCGCAGCAACTGCGAGAGAACGTGGTGCTGTACGGCCTCGGCGACCGTGGGGTCGGCGGGATCGCACGGCTTCGGCTCGTCGGCGGCGTGCGCCAGCCACTCGCGCACGGCAGGTACGGCGGTCAGGTCGTCGCCGCGCACCAGCGCGCCGACGGCGCCGCAGTGCGAGTGGCCGCAGACCACGATGTCGGTGACGCCGAGCACTTCCACGGCGTACTCGATGGTGGCCGCCTCGCCGGTGGGGCGCTCGGCTCCGTAGGGCGGGACGATGTTGCCCGCGGTGCGCAGCTCGAAGAGCTGGCCGGGCCGGGCTCCCGTGATCAGGGCAGGTACGACCCTCGAGTCGGAGCACGTGATGAACAGGACTTCGGGCGACTGGCCTTCGGCGAGCCCGGCGAACTCCTCAGGGCGCTGTCCGAACGTGCGGGCGTTGTCGATGAGGGGTTGCATGATGTTGTTATTCCTCCTGGCGCACCGTGGGGGGCGCGTCGGATGTGCAGGACAGGGTGGGGGGCTGTGCTGCGAACTCAGCAGCGGAAGACCTGGAGTGCCGCCGGGGAGTGGGCCGTCGACGATCTCGACGGGTCCCGGTGCGGGCTGCCGGGCGTGGCCCGTTCGGGCGGGGCCTCGGCGTGCCGCCGCGCGAGTGCGCGCTCCGGGGTCTCGGGCGCGCAGGAGGCGGTGCGGTGCCGGTCGCGGACGCGCAGGGAGCCGTTCGGGTTCCCGGGCTCGCCGGCGTCGTGACAGGTGACGGTTTCGCCGCGTGGGGCCGTGGCGGAGGGGTCGACTCCGGTGTAGGCCTTGGCCATGGCATCACGGCTCGTATGCGCGGATGCGAAGGATGTGGAGGGCGTGAAGAACTGAAGGGCGAGCAGCACGGTGACGAGGGACGACACCACGGTCCGGGCCGCCGCGGCTCCCAACATGCGCCCCCTCCAGGTGATTCACGCCTCTGGCGTACTTCAGGTCCGCACCAAAGCTTGGTCAATGCTTGGTCAAGAAGCACGTTAACCCCGCAAGGTCGTTTGCAGGGTTAACTGGGAGTTACGAGTCGTAGAGAGCCTGAAAATCGAGGGTGGCTTGGCCTGATCGGGTCGCTGGTCAGTCCCCGTCGACCAGGCGTGCCGCGTCCCGGGCCAGCGCGGTGAGCCGGGAGATCGCCCGGAAGTACTTCTTGCGGTACCCGCCCTTCAGCATCTCCTCGCTGAAGAGCCGGTCGAAGGGCAGCCCCGAGGCCAGGACGGGCACCTCGCGGTCGTAGAGCCGGTCCGCGAGGACCACGAGCCGCAGTGCCGTCGACTGGTCCGGCACCGGGCGCACCCCGGTGAGGCACACGGCCGTGACGCCGTCGGTCAGGGCGCCGTAGCGGCTCGGGTGGACGCGGGCGAGGTGGTCGAGGAGCGCGGGGAAGTCGTCCAGGGAGGCGCCCTCGGTGGCCTGAGCGGCCCGCGTCACCGCCGCGTCGGAGTACGGCGCCGGTGCCTCGGGCAGACCCCGGTGGCGGTAGTCCTCGCCGTCGATGCGCAGGGCGCGGAAGTGTGCCGACAGGCCCTGGATCTCGCGCAGGAAGTCGGCCGCCGCGAAGCGGCCCTCGCCGAGCTTGCCGGGCAGTGTGTTGGAGGTGGCGGCGAGCGCCACGCCCGCCTCGACGAGCCGGGCGAGCAGGCTGGAGACGAGGACGGTGTCGCCGGGGTCGTCGAGCTCGAACTCGTCGATGCACAGGAGGCGGTGCCCGGACAGGGTCTGCACGGTCTGCTGGAAGCCGAGGGCGCCGACGAGGTTGGTCAGCTCCACGAAGGTGCCGAACGCCTTGCGGGAGGGCTCGGCGGGGGTGGCGTGCCACAGGGAGGCCAGCAGGTGGGTCTTGCCGACGCCGTAGCCGCCGTCGAGGTAGACGCCGCGGGGGCCGGCCGGGGGCTTCGGGGTCTTGCTCCGGCCCAGGCCGAAGAAGCCGCGCTTGGCGGTGCCGGTGCCCGGGGCCTCGCCGCCGAGTCCGGTCGCGAAGTTCTCCAGGACCCGTACGGCCTCGATCTGGGAGGGCTGGTCCGGGTCCGGGATGTACGTGCTGAAGCGGACCGAGTCGAAGCGGGGCGGCGGCACCATCTCGGCGACCAGGCGGTCCGCGGGGACGTGCGGCTCGCGGGCGCACAGGGACAGCAGGGCGGGGGCCGTCCCGGCTATCGGGGTGGGACCGGAGGCGGCGGAACCGGAGGCGGGGGAGGAGGGCGACACGGTGGTCCATGGTAGGGCCTGTTCGGGTGGGGGCGGTCGGCGTACGGACGTGCGCCGGGCCGGTGCGGGGCGGTCGCCCGGTGCCGGGGTGGGCCGGGGGTGGGGTGCGCGGCCCGGCGCTGCGGGGTGCCTCCCCCACTCTCGGCTTCGCTCGAGCGGGGGGACCCCCACCGCCCACCCGTGCCGCCCCTGGCGGCACGATTGCCCGCGGCTGCGGGACGCGATGCCCGCGGTTACGGGGCGGCGGCCCGTGCGGTTCAGGATGAGGCGGCGTGGAACACTGCACGGCATGCGACGCCTGTTCCCTGTGACCGATCAGACATCCGGACCGGGCTCCGACGGGGCCGATCGGGAGTGGAGCCTCGCCGAGCTGGCCGCCGCCTACGCCTACCCGGAGCCCGACGCCCGGCCGGGAGTGTGGCTGCGGGCGAACATGGTCTCCACCCTCGACGGGGCCGCCCAGCACGACGGCCGCTCCCAGCCCATCTCCAGCGCGGCCGACATGCGCGTCTTCGGCACCCTGCGCGCCCTTGCGGACGTGGTGGTCGCCGGCGCCGAGACCGTACGGCAGGAGGGGTACCGCCCGGCACGCGCGCGTGCGGAGTTCGCGGAGCTGCGGCGGGCGGCCGGACAGCGCCCCGCGCCGGCGATCGCTGTGGTCAGCGCGAGCCTGGAGCTCGACTTCTCCCTGCCGCTGTTCACCTCGCCGCCGGAACCCACCCTGATCCTCACCGGTGCCGCCGCGGCCCCGGACCGGATCGCGGCGGCGGAGCGGGCCGGCGCCCGCGTGGTGATCGCCGGTGACGGCGTCGGAGTGGACCCCGCCCGTGCCGTCCGGGAGCTGGCCGAGCTCGGCCACACCCGCCTGCTGACGGAGGGCGGCCCACGGCTGCTGGGCCAGTTCGTCACGGCCGGCGTGCTCGACGAGCTGTGTCTGACCGTGTCGCCGATGCTCACGGCCGGTGACGCCCAGCGGATCGCGGGCGGCCCCTCGGTCGAGGTTCCCCGGCGGTTCGCCCTGGTGTCCCTGTTGGAGGAGGAAGGTTTCCTCTTCAGCCGGTACCGGCGCGACTAGGCCGGTCCTGGGCACAGGGGTTCGGTCGTTACCGCGCTTCCGGGAATCGGCGGAATCTACCGTTCCGTTTAGTCCTCGCAGGGCACACTGAATCCGGCGATACCCGTGCGAGTACGGGGCAGGATGGTTTCCGCAGGGCCTGGTTCCGGCCCACGGAAGGTGGGCCCCCACGGGCCCTCGAAGGAGAAGGGGCGCCTGGTGTTCACTAGCGTTTTGATGATCGAGAAGGCCCTGACGTCCGCCGACGTGGAGTTCGTCACCACCTTGCACGGGGACGAGCCGGTCACCTTCCACGTGCTGCTCCAGCCGCGGGGCGACCAGGCCGACCGGCTGCTGCGGGCCATCGACGACGTCGCGCTCGGCGAGCTCGACGAAGCCGTCCGCGAGGGCGAGAAACCCGAGGGCGAAGAGGCGCTGAGCGTCGGACAGCGGGCCCTGGAGGTGTCCCTCACCGCCCTGCGCGCGTCCGGCGCCCGGGCCGAGGGCCGCTTGATCGAGGACCATCCGCTGGACGAGCTGAAGTCCCTGGTCCTGGAGGCCGGCGCCGACGAGGTGATCGTCCTGACCGATCCGCACTACGTGGAGGAGTTCTTCCACCGGGACTGGGCCTCGCGGGCCCGCCACAAGGTCGGCGTACCGGTCCTGAAACTGTTCTCCCACAGCAAGGCATAGGCTGGGGCCCGCGCTCCGGGACCCGTGCCCGGGGGCGCGGCCGGCGAGCACCAGCACGCACCACCGGCAAGCACCACCTGTCGTACCACCCGTCGCACCTCTGGGGAGAACAGCGCATGGCACCCGGCCTTCCTACCGCCATGGACCGACCGCACTTCATCGGCATCGGCGGCGCCGGGATGTCGGGCATCGCCAAGATCCTCGCCCAGCGCGGGGCCGCGGTGGCCGGCAGTGACGCCAAGGACTCCGCGACCGCCGAGGCCCTGCGCGCGCTCGGCGCGACCGTGCACATCGGGCACGCCGCCGAGCACCTCGCCGACGACGCCAGCTGTGTGGTCGTGTCGTCGGCGATCCGCCAGGACAACCCGGAGCTGGCCCGCGCCGCCGAGCTCGGCATCCCGGTCGTGCACCGCTCCGACGCCCTCGCCGCCCTGATGGACGGCCTGCGCCCGATCGCCGTCGCCGGTACGCACGGCAAGACCACCACCACCTCCATGCTGGCGGTCTCCCTGTCCGAGCTGGGCCTGAACCCGTCGTACGCGATCGGCGGCGACCTGGACGCCCCCGGCTCCAACGCGCTGCACGGCGACGGCGAGATCTTCGTCGCCGAGGCCGACGAAAGCGACCGCAGCTTCCACAAGTACGCCCCCGAGGTCGCCATCGTCCTCAACGTGGAGCTCGACCACCACGCCAACTACGCCTCGATGGACGAGATCTACGAGTCCTTCGAGACCTTCGCCGGCCGGATCGTCCCCGGCGGCACCCTGGTGATCGCCGCCGACCACGAGGGCTCCCGGGAGCTGACCCGGCGGCTGGCCGGGTCGGTGCGGACGGTGACGTACGGGGAGTCCGAGGACGCCGACGTACGCATCCTGTCGGTCGTCCCGCAGGGCCTGAAGAGCGAGGTCACCGTCGTCATGGACGGCGCCGAGCTGACGTTCACCGTCTCCGTGCCCGGCCGCCACTACGCCCACAACGCGGTCGCCGCCCTCGCCGCCGGCGCGGCCCTCGGCATTCCCGCCGCCGAGCTGGCCCCCGCGCTGGCCGCCTACACCGGCGTCAAGCGGCGCCTCCAGCTCAAGGGCGAGGAGGCCGGCGTCCAGGTCGTCGACTCCTACGCGCACCACCCCACCGAGATGACCGCCGACCTGGAGGCCATGCGCGCCGCGGTCGGCGACGCCCGCATCCTCGTCCTCTTCCAGCCGCACCTCTTCTCCCGCACCCAGGAGCTGGGCAAGGAGATGGGCCAGGCCCTGACCCTGGCGGACGCCTCGGTCGTCCTCGACATCTACCCCGCCCGCGAGGACCCGATCCCGGGCATCACCAGCGACCTGATCATCGAGGCCGCCCGCGCCGCCGGCGCGGACGTCACCCCGGTCCACGACAAGGACGCGGCGCCCGCCGTGGTCGCGGGAATGGCGAAGGCCGGTGATCTCGTTCTCACCATGGGCGCGGGCGACGTCACCGACCTCGGACCGCGCATCCTGGACGAGCTGTCGAGCACGGGTAAGTAAGGGGCTGAGGACTCATGTCGTACGACGTCGAGAAGCCGGACGAGCAGTGGCGCGCGGAGCTGGCCCCGGCCGAGTACGCCGTGTTGCGTCAGGCCGCCACGGAGCCCGCCTTCACCGGTGAGTACACCGACACCAAGACCGAGGGCGTCTACTCCTGCCGCGCCTGCGGCGCCGACCTGTTCACCTCGGAGACGAAGTTCGAGTCGCACTGCGGCTGGCCGTCCTTCTTCGACCCGAGGGACACCGACGCGGTCGAGCTGATCGAGGACCGCTCGCACGGCATGGTGCGCACGGAGGTGCGGTGCGCCCGGTGCGGCTCGCACCTCGGGCACGTGTTCAAGGGCGAGGGCTACCCGACCCCGACCGACCAGCGGTACTGCATCAACAGCATCGCGCTGCGGCTGGCGCCCACGGAGGGCTGAGCCGGAGCCCGGCTCACCGGGCGGCGGCCGGGAGCGCCACGGTGAACACCGTCGCGCCCGCTCCGCCGCCCAGCTCGATCGTGCCGCCGTGCGCGCGCACCAGTGAGTCCGCGACCGCGAGGCCCAGTCCGCTCCCGCCGCGGTCGCGGCTGCGGGCCTTGTCGACGCGGTAGAAGCGGTCGAAGATCCGCTCCCGGTCGGCGGCCGGGATGCCCGGCCCCGTGTCGGCCACGGCCACCCGGGCCGCGTCCGCCGTGACGGAGACGGTGACCGAGACCTTCGTGCCCGGCGGGGTGTGCGCGGCCGCGTTGGTGAGCAGGTTGTCGAGCACCTGCCGGATCCGCTGCGGGTCCATGCGCACCTTCACCACCGCCGCCCCCGCCGCCACCGTCAGCGGATGGTCGGGGTGCCCGGCCCGGAAGGCGTCCGCCGCCTGTCGCACCAGCTCCGTCAGATCGGCGTCCTCCAGCCGCAGCGGCGTCTCCACCTCGGCCGCGTCCAGCCGGGCGAGCAGCAGCAGGTCGTCCAGGAGCACGCCCATCCGGGCCGCCTCGGCGCGCAGCCGGGCCAGATGCCGCTCCCGCTCCCCGGGCGCGTTGGCCGCCGCGTACTGGAACAGGTCCGCATAGCCCCGTACCGACATCAGCGGGGTGCGCAGCTCGTGCGAGGCGTCCGCGACGAACCGGCGCAGCCGCTGCTCGGCCTCGGCGCGCACCGCCAGCGAGTCGTCGATGTGCTCCAGCATCGTGTTGAACGCGGTGCGCAGCTCCGCCACCTCCGGGCCGCCGTCCCGCCCGTCCGCACGCAGCGGCAGCCGGGCGGCCGACTCCGTCAGATCGTGCGAGGCGATGCCGTGTGCCGTGCGCGCCATGTCGCTCAGCGGCTTCAGACCGCGCCGCAGCATCCGCCGCCCGAACACCACCAGCGCCAGCAGCGCGAGGCCGAACGCGACGACCTGCACCGTGATCAGCTGTTCCACGGTGTCCTCGACGTCCCCCATGGGCGCGGCGCTGACCAGCACCACCCCGGGCTCCACCTCGCAGGCCCGCAGCAGGTAGGGGCCGTACCCGTCGATGCGCACGGTACGGGTGAGGTCCTCGTCCGAGCGGGCCATCGTCTGCGCCAGGGCGGTCAGCGCACGGCTGTCCGCCGGCACGTCGGCCGGTGTGCGCAGCTCCGCCGACCCGCCGGAGACGTCGTAGACGGCCGTGTACCAGCCGTAGTACGGCTTGCGCTGCACCGTGCCGTGCGCCGCCGCGTCCTTGGACTGCACGACCTGCACCAGCTTCATCTGGTCGGCCAGCTGCCGCTCCAGATAGTCCCGCATGTACGTGGTCAGCGCCGTGCCGACCACGGCGAACACCACCAGCGACAGCGCCCCCAGGCCCAGCGCCAGCCGGGTCCCCAGCCGCAGCCCGCGGTAGGCGTGCCACAGCCGCCGTATCACCGGCCCGCCTGCCGGATCACGTACCCGAAGCCCCGCACCGTCCGGATCAGCGGCTCGGCGTCGTCGGCGCCGGAGGCGGCCTCGTCCAGCTTGCGCCGCAACCGGCTGACGACCAGCTCCACCACGTTGGAGCGCCCGCCGAAGCCGTACTCCCACACGTGGTCGAGGATCTGCGTCTTGGTCAGCACGGTCGGCGACTTGCGCATCAGATAGCGCAGGACCTCGTACTCGGTGGGGGTCAGCGACAGCCGCCGCTCGCCGCGGCGCACCTCGCGGGTGTCCTCGTCCATCGTCAGGTCCGCCACCCGCAGCACCGACCGCTGGAATCCCGGCCCGGCGCTGCGCCGCAGCACGGTGCGCAGCCGGGCCATCAGCTCCTCCACCGCGAACGGCTTGACCAGGTAGTCGTCCCCGCCCCGGGTCAGTCCCGCCACCCGGTCGGCCACCCCGTCGCGCGCGGTGAGGAACACCACCGGCACCATCGTGCCCGAGCGGCGCAGCCGGTCCAGGACGCCGAAGCCGTCGACGTCCGGCAGCATCAGGTCGAGCACCACGATGTCCGGCCGGAAGTCACCGGCCAGCCGCAGCGCCTGCTCGCCGGAGTACGCGGTGACCGCCTCCCAGCCCTCGTAGCGGGCGACCGTGGCGACGAGATCGGCGATGGGCGGGTCGTCGTCCACCACGAGGAGTCGTACTTTTTCCACCCGCCCATACTGCGCCACCGGCCGCCCGCGCCCCATACCGCGCGGACCTCCGTACCGAGATCGATAAGCAGTTGAAAGTCGTCCGACAGGAAAACGACAGGTCCGGCGGGCGAAGCTCGGTGCCGTGACCACTGTCCCCAGCGCCCCCCACCGCCAGCCGCCCCCCGCGCCGGCCCGCACGCCGGTCCTCCGCCCCAAGGCCGTGGCCCGCACCGGCCTGTACGCGATCCTGGCCGCCAACGCCGTCGTCGTGGCCGTCTTCTTCGTCCAGGCGGGCTTCGCCTCCAACGCCCTCGTCGTCCTCGGCCGCCTCACCGGCCTGTACGGCGCCCTGCTCATGGCCTTCCAGCTGATCCTGGTCGCCCGGCTGCCCTGGTTCGACCGGCGCCTCGGCATGGACCGGCTGACCTCCTGGCACCGCTGGACCGGGTTCGGCGTGCTGTGGACGCTGCTCGCCCACGTCGTCTTCATCACCTTCGGCTACGCCGGGCCCTCCGACACGGACCCCCTGAACCAGCTCGTCGACCTCGCCGAGACCACCGAGGGCGTGCTCCGCGCGGTCGTCGCCCTGGCGATCCTCGTGGTCGTCGGCGCCGTCTCCGCGCGCGCCGCCCGGCGCAGGATGGCGTACGAGACCTGGCACTTCGTCCATCTCTACACCTACGTCGCGGTGGTGCTGGCCTTCACCCACCAGGTCGCCACCGGGACGAGCTTCACCTCGTCGTCCGTCGCCAGGGCGTACTGGTACGGGGTGTGGGGCGTGGCGCTCGGCGCGGTCCTGGTGGGCCGGCTCGTGCTGCCGCTGTGGCGGAACCTGCGCCACCGGCTGCGCGTCACCGCGGTCGTCCCCGAGAACGACCACGTCGTCTCCGTCCACATCACCGGCCGGGACCTGGACCGGCTGCCCGCGCGGGCCGGCCAGTTCTTCCTGTGGCGGTTCCTCACCAAGGACCGCTGGTGGCAGGCGAACCCCTTCTCCCTGTCCATGGCCCCCGACGGCCGGCAGCTGAGGCTCACCGTCAAGACCGCCGGCGACGGCACCGCCGCCCTGCGCCACCTCAGGCCCGGCACCCGCGTCTTCGCCGAGGGCCCCTACGGCGCCTTCACCACCCTGCACCGCACCCGCCCGGACACCCTGCTGATCGCGGGCGGCGTCGGCGTCACCCCGATCCGGGCCCTGCTGGAGGAACTGCCCGGTCACGCGGTGCTCGTCTACCGGGTGGCCACCGACCGCGACGCCGTCCTCCACGACGAGCTGCGCGACCTCGCCCACGCCAAGGGAGCCGAACTCCACCTGGTCACCGGGCCGGCCGTCCCCGACCGACTCGGTCCGAGCGACCTCGCCGCGCTCGTCCCCGACGTCGCCGAACGGGACGTCTACGTCTGCGGACCGCCCGGCATGACGAGGGCGGTGCTCCACACCCTGCGCGAACTGGGCGTGCCCCGCCCGCAGATACACGCCGAACGCTTCAGCCTGGCCGGTTGAGCCCGGCTGACGAGAGGAACCCCCACACCGTGAAGCGCGCACTGCCCGTCCTCGTCCTGAGCGTCGCCGGTCTGATCCCGGTCTGGCGCTACGCCCCGTCCGACGGGGCGGGGACCACGTCGGCCGCCCCGTCCGAAGCATCGGTCGCCCCCTCCGCGCCGGCCGCCGGCGCCACCGTCGTCACGGGCACCACCGTCGACACCGACAAGGGTCCCGTCCAGGTGGAGGTGACCTTCCAGGAGCAGCGGATCACCGCCGTCCGCATGCTGCAACAGCCCGACCATCCGCAGACCACGGCCGCCGTGCCCCATCTGATCGAGGAGACGCTCGAGGCTCAAAGCGCCGGCATCGACACCGTTTCCGGCGCCACCGTCACCAGCGACGGCTACAAGCAGTCCCTCCAGGCCGCCCTCGACGCCCGGGGTGTCTGACATGCGTCGCGTCGAGCACGTCATGGGCTTCCCGGTCTCCCTGCGGGTGGACGACCCCGACGTGTCCGAAGGGGCCGCGGACGCCGTCTTCGCGTGGCTGCGGGACGTCGACGCGCGCTTCAGCCCGTTCCGGTCGGACAGCGAGGTGTCCCGGCTGGACCGGGGCGAAGTCGCCCACGTCAGCGCCGGGTTGAGCGAGGTGCTCGACCTGTGCGAGGAGTACCGGGTCGCGACCGGCGGCGCCTTCGACGTGCGTCTGCCGGCCCGGGGGCTCGACCCCTGCGCGGTGGTCAAGGGCTGGTCGGTGCAGCGGGCGGCCGGGCTGCTCCGGGCGGCCGGGGCACGGAGGTTCTGCCTCAACGCCGGCGGTGACGTGGTCGTCGCCGGCGGACCCTGGACGGTGGGCGTGCGGCATCCCGAGCACGCCGACCGGCTGTGCACCGTCCTGGCGCTCACCGACGGGGCGGTCGCGACCTCCGCCCGCTACGAGCGGGGCGACCACATCATCGACGGGCGCACCGGGCGTCCGGCGACCGGGCTGCTCAGTCTCACCGTCGTGGCGCCCACCCTCACCGAGGCGGACGCGGTCGCCACGGCGGCGTTCGCGATGGGCGCCGAGGGCGTGGAGTGGGCCGCCGCGCGGGACGGTTGCGAGGTGTTCGCCGTGGACGCGGAGCGCCGGGTGCTGCGGACGGCGGGGCTGCCGGTCGCCGAGGCCGGGAAGGTGCAAGGCAGCGCGTCGGTGTGAACTCCGGGACGGTGGGAAGAAGTCGCCCGGACCAACGGGCCCCGCAGATCCGCCGTCTACACTCGACCGGCGACGGCCCCACCGACCGCGGCCGGAGCGGGCAGCTTCTGCCAGACCCGAAGGGCATTCGGCGCTTTGATCAGGATGGAATCAGTCACCAAGCGGTATCCGGACGGCACCGTGGCGGTCGACCGGCTGTCGCTGGAGATCCCCGACCGCGCCATCACGGTCCTCGTCGGCCCCTCGGGCTGCGGCAAGACGACGACCCTGCGGATGATCAACAGAATGGTCGAGCCCACCGAGGGCACCATCCTCCTCGACGGCGCGGACCTCCAGCAGCAGCCGGTCACCACGCTGCGCCGGTCGATGGGGTACGTCATCCAGAACGCCGGGCTCTTCCAGCACCGGACGATCCTGGACAACATCGCCACCGTGCCCCGCATGATCGGCTGGGGCAAGCGGGAGTCCCGTGAGCGGGCGGCGGAGTTGATGGACCGGGTGGGGCTCGACGCCTCCCTGGCCCGGCGTTACCCGTACCAGCTCTCCGGCGGCCAGCAGCAGCGCGTCGGCGTGGCGCGGGCGCTCGCCGCCGACCCGCCCGTGCTGCTCATGGACGAGCCGTTCTCCGCCGTCGACCCGGTGGTCCGCAAGGGGCTCCAGGACGAACTCCTGCGCATCCAGGAGGAGCTGGGCAAGACCATCGTCTTCGTCACCCACGACATCGACGAGGCCATCAAACTGGGCACCATGGTCGCGGTGCTGCGCACCGGCGGACGGCTCGCCCAGTTCGCGCCGCCCGCCGAGCTGCTGTCCGACCCCGCGGACGACTTCGTCGAGGACTTCCTCGGCGCCGACCGGGGCATCCGGCGGCTGTCCTTCTTCCCCTCCGCCGGTCTGGAGCTGACCCGCGACCCGGTCGTCCGCATCGACGCCACGGCCGAGCAGCTCGCCGCGCCCGACGCCGCCCACCTGCTGGTGACCGACGCGGAGGGCAGGCCGCTGGGCTGGGCCGAGCCCGGGGACCTGACCGCCGGGGACATCGTGCCGGGGCGGCTGCTGTCCTACGGGCGGCCGTTCGTGCCCGGCACCGACTCGCTGCGGGCCGCCCTCGACTGCGCGGTGCTCTCGCCCACCGGCTGGGCCGTCGCGGTCGACGCCGAGGGCCGGGTGACGGGCGTCGCCTCCCAGCAGACCATCGGCGACGCCATCCGCACGGCCCACGGAGCGGTGCCCGACCTCACGAAGGTCGCCCCGTGAACGGCTTCTTCGACATCCCGAGCGACCTCGACAACACCTACCTCGGCCTGATCGGGCTGCACCTGCGCGAGGCGCTGCTTCCGGTCCTGGCCGGACTGCTGCTCGCGCTGCCGATCGCCCAGCTCTGTGTGCGCTTCCGCTGGCTGTATCCACCCGTCCTCGGCGTGACCACCGTCTTCTACGCCATCCCGTCGCTGGCCGTCTTCGTCGTCCTCATCGACTACACCGGCCAGACCGAGCTGACGGTGATGATCCCGCTGGCCGTGTACAGCCTGGTGGTGCTCGTCCCGGCGATCGTCGACGGGGTGCGGTCGGTGCCCCAGGAGACCCTGGCCGCCTCGACCGCCATGGGCTTCGGGTCCCTGCGGCGCTATCTCCAGGTGCAGTTGCCGATCGCCGTGCCCGCCATCATGGCCGGCCTACGGGTGGCGGTGTCGTCCAGCATCTCCCTGGTCAGCGTCGGCGCCCTCATCGGCAACCAGGGCGCCCTCGGCAACCTGCTCGCGGACGCCCAGAAGTACGGGCGGCCCGAGCTGGCGGTGAACTCCGTCCTCACCACCGCCGTACTGGCGATCCTGTGCGACGGGGCACTCGTCCTGATCCGCAACCTGCTGACACCGTGGATGCCGCGCGGCAGGAGGCAACGCCCCAAGGAGGCCGCCGTGCGGCAGGCACAGCCCGAGCCGGAGAAGGCGGCGGCCCGGTGAACGTACTCAACTTCGTCAACGCCTTCTTCAGCGACAGCGCCCACTGGCACGGCTACGACGGCATCCCGCAGCGCCTGCTGGAACACGTCCAGTACACGCTGATGGCCCTCGGTCTCGCCGCCGCGATCGGCCTGCCCCTCGGGCTGCTGACCGGACACACCGGGCGCGGCGGCAACGCCGTCGCCTTCGTCGCCACCGCCGCCCGCGCGCTGCCCAGCTTCGGTCTGCTGGTGCTGATCGCCGTGGTGGTCGGCATCGGCCTGCTGCCCGTGATGATCCCGCTGGTCGTGCTCGCGATCCCGCCGATCCTGGTGACCACCTACGAGGCGGTCCGCTCCGTCGACCCCGCCCCGGTGGACGCCGCGCGGGGCATGGGCATGCACGAGTCGAGCATCCTGTTCCGGGTCGAACTGCCCGTGGCGCTGCCGCTGGTGCTCAGCGGACTGCGTTCGGCGGCCATCCAGGTCGTGTCGACGGCCACCATCGCCGCGTACGTCAGTCTCGGCGGGATCGGCCGGTACATCATCGACGGGCTCTACCAGCGGAACTACGAGAAGGTGGTCGGCGGCGCCACTCTGGTGGCGGTCCTGGCGCTCGTCACGCTCGCGGTGTTCTGGGCGGCGGAACGACTGGCGGTGTCCCCGGGGGTGCGCAGGCGCTGACGCCCCGGAAGCCGCCGAGGAAGCCGCCGTGAAACCGTGCGGGAAACCGTAACCCGGATGTTCTTGACTGACCGACAAGTGGCTCGTTTGGATCGGTGGATGACTTCTACCGCGAAGAGCAGCAGGTCCAGGACGAGGCACACCGGCGCGGCGGCCGTCGCGCTCACCGCCGCGGCGGCGCTGCTCGCGGGCTGTTCCTCCTCCGACGACACCTCCGACCCCCTGGCGGGCGAGAAGGCGGAGGCCGGCACCGTCGTCGTCGGCTCGAACAACTTCGCCGAGAGCACCCTGCTCGCCGACATCTACGGCGAGGCGCTCAAGGCCAAGGGCCTCAAGGTCACCTACAAGCACAACATCGGCAGCCGCGAGACGACGTACGGCCTGATGAAGAACGGCTCGGTCACGGTGCTGCCCGAGTACAACGGCTCGCTGCTCGCCTACCTCGACCCCGAGGCCGAGCAGAAGTCCGCCGAGGCGGTGAACGAGGCGGTGAAGACCAAGCTCGACAAGAAGCTGACGCTGCTGGAGTCGTCGCCGGCCGAGAACAAGGACTCGGTGAGCGTCAACGCCGAGACCGCCGAGAAGTACAGGCTGACCTCCGAGTCCACCCTCGCCGACCTCAAGGACGTCGCGCCGGAGCTGGTGATCGGCGGCTCGCCCGAGTTCCAGACCCGGCGTCAGGGCCTGGAGGGCCTGAAGTCCGTGTACGGGCTGGAGTTCGAGTCCTTCAAGGCCCTCGACGCGGGCGGCCCGCTGACCCAGTCGGCGCTGACCAAGAACACCGTGCAGGCGGCGGACGTCTTCACCACCGACCCGACGATCGTCAAGGAGAAGTTCGTCGTCCTGAAGGACCCGGAGAACCTCTTCGGATTCGCCAACGTGACCCCGCTGGTCCACAAGGACGGCCTCTCCGAGGAGGGCGTCGCCGCGCTCAACGCGGTCTCCGCCAAGCTGGACACCAAGACGCTCCTCGACCTCGACGCGCAGGTCCAGCTGGACAAGAAGGACCCGCTGGACGTGGCCAAGGAGTGGCTCGGGTCCGCGGGCCTGATCTGACCCGCCGTACGCCGGTCACGACGCCGCGGCCCCGGTCGCGGCGTCGATCAGCTGGTCGACCAGGGCGATGAGGACGTCCCGGCAGGAGGCCCGCTCCCGCGCGTCGCACAGCAGCACCTTCACGTGCTCCGGCAGCGCCAGGGCCTCCCGGATCTCCTCGGCCGGGTACGGATGCCGTCCGTGGAAGCCGTTGGCGCCGACGACGAACGGGATGCCGCGCCGCTCGAAGAAGTCGATGGCGGCGAAGCTCGACTCGGGCCTGCGGACGTCGATCAGGACCACGGCCCCGAGGGCCCCGATCGCCAGGTCGTTCCACATGAACCAGAACCGCTGCTGACCGGGCGTGCCGAACAGGTACAGCACCAGTTCCCGGCCGATGCTGATCCGCCCGAAGTCGAGGGCCACGGTCGTGGCCCGCTTCTCCTCGATGCCGGCGAGGTCGTCGACGTCCAGGCCCGCCGTGGTCAGCGGTTCCTCGGTGCGCAGCGGGGCGATCTCGCTGACCGACCCGACCATGGTGGTCTTGCCGACACCGAAACCGCCCGCGATCAGGATCTTCACGGCCTCGGGGGCGGCGGCCCGCGCTGCGGGTGCCGTGGGCGCCTCAGCGGCGCTGTCAGAGCCGGCCAAGGCCGTCCCTCACTTTCTGCAGCAGGTCCAGGTCCGGGGTGGCGCGGGAGACGAGGTGCGGCGGCCGGGCGGTGATCCGGCCGGCCTCCAGCAGGTCCGACAGCAGGATGACGACCACGCTGACCGGCAGGTCGAGGCGGGCGGCGATCTCCGCCACGGCGAGGGGCTCGGCGCACAGCCGCAGGATCCGCAGGTGCTCCGGCTGCGGTCGCGCGGCCCGGGCGGGCTGCGGATCGACCGCGGTCACCGTCGTGATGAGGGTGAAGTCGGCGCGGCTGGGCCGGGTCCGTCCACCGGTGAGGGTGAACGGCCGCACGAGCCGGCCCGCCGCGTCGCCTCCGCTCACGTCACGCGCCGGGGTCGGCGGTGGTCCGCGGTGCCGCACTCAGATGCTCGCCGATCTTCTTCACCAGCATGTTCATCTGGTACGCCACCACACCGACGTCGGCGTTCGGCCCGGTGAGCACGACGAGATGGGCGCCGGGGCCCGCGGAGGTCAGGATCAGGTAGCCGCCCGCCATCTCGATGAGTGCCTGGCGCACCGGGCCGCCGCGGAAGTCCATGCTGACGCCCTTGCTGAGGCTCATCAGGCCGGAGGCGGTCGCCGCCAGCCGCTCGGCGTCGTCGCGCAAGAAACCGGTGGACTTGCTGACGACCAGCCCGTCCTCGGAGAGCACCACGGCCTGGTTCACGTCGGCGACCCGCTCCACGAGTCCGGTGAGCAGCTGGTCCAGCTCGGTGTGCGTGGCGGGGGAGGGTCGGGTCATCGGGAGTCCTTCGTCGGCGTTCGGTGTTCGGCGTCGGGGGTGGTCGAGGGGGCGGCGGGGGAGAGGGTCTTTCCGATATCGGCGTCGGTGTCGGCGTCGTCGGCCTGGGCGCGCAGTGTGCCGCGCTGGAACCCGGCGAGGGAGGCGGCGGCGCGCTCGGCCGTGAACTCGGCGTCGTCGTCGGGCGCGTCGTCCCGGCCGGTGCCGGGGCCCTCGTCGCGCAGCTCGGCGACCAGGCTGGTCTGCGGCACCCGGCGGGGCAGCGGCGCCGGCCCGGTGCCGTCGGTGCGGTCGGAGGCGGGCGCCGACGGCCGGCTCGCGGGCACGGGCCGCGCCGCCCGGACGGACCGTTCCGCGAGGACGGACCGTTCCGCGAGGACCGGTTCGGCTCCCGGTCCGGACGACGGCGCCGGCTCGCGGACCACGACCTCGTGCGGGATCAGCACGATCGCCGTCGTCCCGCCGTACGGCGACGGACGCAGCGTGACTGTGATGCCGTGCCGGTGCGCGAGCCGGGCGACGACGAACATGCCGAGCCGCAGGTCGTCGCCGAGCGCCACCACGTCGAACTGCGGCTCCACCGCCAACTGGGCGTTGAACGAGGCGTAGTCCTCCGGGGACAGCCCGAGTCCGCGGTCCTCGATCTCGACGGCCAGGCCCTTGGCCACCATCGCCGCCCGCACCCCGACCGGGTGGGGCGCGGGCGAGTACGTGGTCGCGTTGTCGATGAGCTCGGCGAGCAGGTGGATCACGTCGGCCACCGCGGGCGGCGCCAGGGCCACCTCTTCGTCGGTGTGCAGCTCCACGCGCCGGTACTCGGCGACCTCGCCGACCGCGCTGCGCAGGATGTCGACCAGGGCGACGGGCTCGCGCCAGCTGCGCCGCGGCTGCTCGCCGCTGATGATGACCAGGTTCTCCTCGTAGCGGCGCAACTGGCTCGCCGTGGAGTCCAGTTCGTACAGCCCCTTGAGGATCTCGGGGTCGGTGTGCTCGCGTTCCAGCGCGTCGAGCTTGCCGAGCTGCATGTTGACGAGGTTCTGGCTCTGCCGGGCGATGCCCAGGATCACCTTGCGGAAGCCGCGCCGGGTGTCGGCGAGTTCGACGGCGGTGTGCACGGCGGTGCGCTGCGCAGCGTTGAACGCCTGGGCGACCTGCCCGAGTTCGTCGTGCCCGTAGTCCAGCGGCGGGGTCGCCGACTCCACGTCGACCTTCTCGCCCCGCTCCAGCCGGGCGACCACGTCGGGCAGCCGTTCCTCGGCCAGGCTCAGGGTGGCCAGCCGCAGCCCGCGCAGCCGCCGGGACAGCGAGCGCGTGATCCGCCACGACATGCCGACGCACAGCAGCAGCGCGAGCAGACCGCCCGCGCTGAGGGAGGCGGCCGTGATCAGCAGCCCGCGCGCCTCGTCGCCGCTGCGGTCGAGCAGGCCGTCCGTCTGCTGCCGGATCAGCGTCGCGTACCGGTCGGAGACCTTGGCCAGCGCACCGGTCCAGCGCTGCCGTGCCTCCGGCAGGTCGATCCGGCCCTCCCCGCCCGCCGCACGGGCCGCCAGCACGTCGTCCTCGACGGACTCCAGGGTCTGCCACTCGGGGCTCGTGAGGATGCGCTCCGTCTGCGTCTTCGCGCCGCCGGTCAGGGAGGGGACGACCTGGTCGCGGACGATCCAGCGCCGGGTGTGGACGAGCTGGGCGAACTGCGCCCACTCCTCCTCGTCCATCCGGCCGGACGGCCAGGCCAGGGTGAGCCGGGCGTCCTCCTGGGAGACCAGCTCCGCCGCGTGCTCCAGGGCGACCAGCGGCCCGGCCTGCGAGGTGAGGTCGCCGTCGTCGACCTGGGAGAGCTCCTGGAAGGCGTGGATCTGCTCGTCGATGATCGAGGTGTACTGGCCGAGCGCCTGCTCGGCGGGGATGTCGCCGGGGTCGTCCACCTGGTTGCGGTAGTACTCCAGGCTGCCCACCGAGCCGAGCACCGAGTACAGCCGGTCCGAGACCCGGGCGGGTGCCCGTTCGATCGCGTCGGACTGGCCGACGAGCTGGGCGACCGCCGCGTCCGTCTTCTTCCGCTGGGCGTCCAGGGCGGCCCTGCCGCCGTCCGGTTCGGCCAGCCACGCCGCCGACAGGCTGCGCTCCTTCTGCAGCGCGAGCGTCGCCTCGGTGCCCATCGCCCCGGTGTCGCGGCTCAGCTCCGTCTGCGACCGCAGCCGCAGGCCCTCCGAGAACATCTGGATCGTCGTCACACCCCACACGGCGGCGAGGGTGACGCCGGGCACCAGGGCCAGGAGGATCAGGGAGAGACGTATGGAGCCGAGGCGGCGCCGGGCACCTGTCCGTGCAGACATCGTCGTCCTAGGCGATCAGTGGGGGAGGGTGGCGGGTATGCGGCGGCGCGGGCGGCCGGGGCGTACGGTCACCGGGTGCCGTCCGCGGCGAACTTCGCGACGGCGTCGGCGTTGCTCCGGGTCACGAACGCCGGGCCGGTCAGGACGGGTGCCACGCCACCGCCGCTGACGTTGCCGTTGGTGCGGTACAGCCAGAGCGCGTCCACCGCGAGATAGCCCTGCAGATACGGCTGCTGGTCCACCGCGAACTGCACGTCTCCGCGCTTGACGGCGGCGACCAGGTCCTCGTCGAGGTCGAAGGTGGCGACGTGGGCGCGACTGCCCGCCTCCTCCACCGACTCGACCGCGGTGAGGGCGAACGCCGCGCCGTTCATGACGACTTCGTCGATGCCGGAGTCCTGCCGCAGCCGTGCGGTGACGGCCGCGCCCACCGCCTTCATGTCGGTGCCCTCGACGTAGAGCATCTCGGTCTCGCCCTCGAAGGTCTTCTTCACGCCGGCGCAGCGGGCCTCCAGCGCGACGTTGCCCCGCTCGTGGATGACGCACAGGGCGTGCTTGGCCTCGAGGGCGTTGAGCTTGTCGCCGACGGCGCGGCCCGCGACGCTCTCGTCCTGCCCGAAGTACTCGAGGATCCCGGAGGACCGCCAGGCGTCCATACCGGAGTTGAGACCGACGACGGGAATGCCGGCCGCCCTGGCCTCGGCGACCGGCCCCTTCATCGCCTGCGGTTTGGCCAGGGTCACGGCGATGCCGTCGGCCTTGTCGCGGATGGCGTCCCGCACCAGATCGGCCTGGTCGGCCGTGTCGGCGTCGCCCGCGTACGTCAGGTCGACGCCGTCCTTGGCGGCCGCGGCCTCGGCGCCCTTGCGCACCCGGTCCCAGAAGGCGTCGCCCTCACCGCCGTGGGTGACCATGACGATCTTCATCCGGGCGGCGCCGGCCCCGCCCGCGGCATGCGCGGCAGAGCCGTCCTCGTCGCCGCCGGCGGAGCAGCCGGCCGCCAGCAGACAGACGGCCGCGGCGAGGGCCGCGGCGCGCAGACGTCCCGGGGAGGGGGTGGGCGGGGGAGTGGTACTCATGGGGGGTGCGGCACCTCGCTGTACGGCCGAGCAGGAGGAACGGAGCGAGGGGGGACCGGAGCCGCGGGGTCGGTGCGTCAACCGGGGGAATCTCGCCTGGCCGGAGCAAACCCCGTGTGACCGCCGGTAGTCAAGTAACCAGAGATCGAGGCTGAGTTGTCGGTGCCGCATCGTGATGAACGGGTCGGGCGGCCGGGCTTCGGGCGGTTCGCCGGCCGACTGTGTCCGAACACAGGGTCACAGGGAGACCGATCTGACGGTGAGTTATCGTGTACAGGGGGTTAAGGCGGGCGGCCCGGCCTGCTGAGTTCCGGCCCAGGAGAGTTCATCCGATGGCGAGGCAGCTACGCGCCGAGCAGACCCGCGCGACGATCCTCGGTGCCGCCGCCGACCTGTTCGACCGTCATGGCTACGAGTCGACCAGCCTGAGCGAGATCGTCACCCATGCCGGAGTCACCAAGGGCGCCCTGTACTTCCACTTCGCGGCGAAGGAAGACCTGGCCCACGCCATCATGGAGATCCAGTCCCACACCGCGCGCCGACTGGCGACGGAGCTGGACGACCGGGGCTACACCTCCCTGGAGGCGCTGATGCGCCTCACCTTCGACATGGCCCGGCTGTGCGAGGAGGGACCGGTCCTGCGCGCGGGACTGCGCCTCGCCGCCGGGGGAGTGCCGGTACGGCCGCCGCTGCCGCACCCCTTCACCGAGTGGCGGGAGATCGCCGCGACCCGCCTCCTGGACGCCGTCAGGCAGTCCGACGTACACCCGGACATCGACGTCGAGCCCGTGGCCCACACCCTCGTCTGCTCCCTCGTCGGCACCCGCGTGGTGGGCGGCACCCTCGAACCGTCCGCGCGGCAGCCCCGCCGCCTGGCCGGGATGTGGCACATCCTGATCCGGGGCACGGTCCCGGTGACCCGACGCGCGCGCTACCTCACCCTCGCGGCGCGCCTGGAGCGGGATCCGGGTGCGGCCTGACCCGTCACGCCGGTAGGGACCCGGAGACCGCCCCGATTCACGCGATGGTGTGATCATGTCCCGCCCGGCGGATGTGCCCGGAGGGCCATGGGTAGGGCCCGGCCATGACGCAACAGCCCTTCGAACTCCCGCACTTCTACCTGCCGCACCCCGCGCGGCTGAACCCGCATCTCGACGAGGCCCGCGCCCACTCGACGGCGTGGGCGCGCGAGATGGGCATGCTGGAGGGCTCCGGGGTCTGGGAGCAGTCCGACCTCGACGCACACGACTACGGCCTGCTCTGCGCCTACACCCACCCCGACTGCGACGGGCCGGCGCTCTCCCTCATCACCGACTGGTACGTGTGGGTCTTCTTCTTCGACGACCACTTCCTGGAGAAGTTCAAACGCACCCAGGACCGTGTCGGCGGCAAGGCCCACCTGGACCGGCTCCCCCTCTTCATGCCGCTCGACCTCGCCACCGAGACGCCCGAGCCCGAGAACCCGGTGGAGGCCGGCCTCGCCGACCTCTGGACCCGTACGGTGCCGGCGATGACGGCCGACTGGCGACGCCGCTTCGCCGTCGCCACCGAGCACCTGCTCAACGAGTCCCTGTGGGAGCTGTCCAACATCAACGAGGGGCGGATCGCCAACCCGGTCGAGTACATCGAGATGCGCCGCAAGGTCGGCGGCGCCCCCTGGTCGGCCGGGCTCGTGGAGTACGCGACCGCCGAGGTGCCCGCCGCCGTCGCCGAGTCCAGGCCGCTCAGGGTGCTGATGGAGACGTTCTCCGACGCCGTGCACCTGCGCAACGACCTGTTCTCCTACCAGCGCGAGGTCGAGGACGAGGGCGAGCTCAGCAACGGTGTGCTGGTGCTGGAGACCTTCTTCGGCTGCTCCACCCAGGAGGCCGCCGAGCTGGTCAACGACGTCCTCACCTCCCGGCTGCGCCAGTTCGAGCACACCGCGTTCACCGAGGTGCCCGCCGTGGCCCTGGAGAACGGTCTGACCCCGCCCGAGGCCGCCGCCGTCGGGGCCTACGCGAAGGGGCTCCAGGACTGGCAGTCCGGCGGTCACGAATGGCACATGCGCTCCAGCCGCTACATGAACAAGGGCGCGCGCCCCCTGGCCGGCTGGCAGGCGCTGACCGGCCCCGGCACCTCCGCCGCGGACGTCGGCGCGCTGCTCGCCGCGGCGGGCGCCGAACGGGCGCGCCCCTACACGCACGTGCCCTTCCAGAAGGTCGGCCCGTCGGTCGTCCCCGACATCCACATGCCGTATCCGCTGGAGCTGAGCCCCGCCCTGGACGGCGCCCGGCGGCACCTGCTCGACTGGTCGCACCGGATGGGCATCCTCGGCGAGGGGGTCTGGGACGAGGACAAGCTCGAGAGCTGCGACCTCCCCCTGTGCGCCGCCGGCCTCGACCCCGACGCCACCCAGGAGCAGCTGAACCTCGCCTCCGGCTGGCTGGCCTTCGGCACCTACGGCGACGACTACTACCCACTCGTCTACGGACACCGCCGTGACCTGGCCGCCGCCCGGCTCACCACGGCCCGTCTGTCGGCCTGCATGCCGCTCGACGGGGAGCCGGTCCCGCCACCGGCCAACGCCATGGAACGCTCCCTGATCGACCTGTGGACGCGCACGACGGCCGGCATGACCCCAGAGGAGCGGCGCCCGCTGAGGTCGGCCGTGGACACGATGACCGAAGCCTGGGTCTGGGAGCTGTCCAACCAGATCCAGAACCGCGTCCCCGACCCGGTGGACTACCTGGAGATGCGGCGCGCCACCTTCGGCTCCGACCTCACCCTGGGCCTGTGCCGCGCCGGTCACGGCCCGGCCGTGCCGCCCGAGGTCTACCGCAGCGGCCCCGTCCGCTCCCTGGAGAACGCGGCGATCGACTACGCCTGTCTCCTCAACGACGTCTTCTCGTACCAGAAGGAGATCGAGTACGAGGGCGAGATGCACAACGCGGTCCTCGTCGTGCAGAGCTTCTTCGGCGTCGACTATCCGACCGCGCTCCCCGTCGTGCAGGACCTGATGAACCAGCGCATGCGCCAGTTCGAACACGTCGTCGCACACGAACTCCCCGTCGTCTACGACGACTTCCAGCTCTCGGACGAGGCGCGGGAGATCATGCGGGGCTATGTGACCGACCTGCAGAACTGGATGGCCGGGATCCTCAACTGGCACCGGTCGGTCGCGCGCTACAAGGCCGAGTACCTGGCCGGCCGCACCCACGGCTTCCTCCCGGACCGGCCCCCGGCGGTGCCCGTGCCGAGGAGCGTCCCGAGGGCCGCCGTCCTGCACTGACCGGCAGTGGGGCCGGCCGCGGGTCCCGGCAGCGGGTCCCGGCAGTCAGTCTCACTCTTTCGTGGCTCGTCTCGCGTCGGTGCGCCGGGTAGAGCATCTGCCGGAGGCGATCCATGGAACAGACAGTGTTGCGTCCCAAGCCGATGCCGGGCCGGGAACCGGGGGCCGGCACCACGCCCGACCCCGCCCGGCGTCCGCACGCCGGGCGCCGGCGTCGCCGACGGCTCACCACCGTCCTGCTCGGCCTGTTCGCCGGCACGGTCCTGCTCCTGGCGGGGGCCGGACTCGGCACGGTGGGCGCCACGGTGGTGGGCATGAGCAAGCTCGCCGAACTGCAGCGGCAGTCGGGAGCGTCGGCGCCGGGACCCGCGGCCGGGGCGCCCACGGGCCACCTGGCCGCCCCGGCGGACCCCTCGTCCGGTAGCTCCCCGGCCCCTCCCTCGTCCGGTCCGTCCCCGGCGCCGGCCGCCGCGACCCTCGGCGTCGAGGCCGTGGACGACGAGAAGCCCGGGGCACTGGTCGTGGGCGTCCACGTGCCCGGCCCGGGGTACACGGCGGGACTGGTCCGGGGCGACGTGCTCCTGACGTTCGGCCGGACCCGCGTCGACTCGGCCGCCGATCTCGCCCACGCGGTGGCCCGCGCCCGGCCGGGCAAGGAGGTCAAGGTCACCGTGCGCCACGAGAGCGGCGGTTACCAGCAGTTGACGGTCGTACCGGGCGTCGTCACATGACCGTACGGAAGTGGCTCGTGAGGCGTCCGGTGTCGTCCAGTACGTGGTAGGCCAGCCCGACCGGGGCGTCCCGGTCCGCGACCTGCTCGCCCTCCCAGGGCAGCCGCAGGGTCCACGTCACGCCCGGGCCGACGATCAGGGGCCGCCCGGCGAACGCGGTGGCGGCGGGTGTGTGGGCGTGTCCGGTGATCAGCCCGGAGATCTCGGGCCGGCGGTCCAGCAGCGCCGCGAGGCGTTCCGGGCGGCGCAGTTGGTAGGAGTCCGGCAGCGGGTGGTGCACGGCCGTCGGCGGGTGGTGGAAGGCGAGGACCACCGGGCGGTCGCCGTCGAGCTCGTCGAGGGCGGCCTCGATCCAGCCGTACGTCTCCTCGTCCAGCTCTCCCTCGTCGCTCCCCGGGATGCTGGAGTCGCACATGAGAACCGCCCCGCCGTCGAAGAGGTGCACGCCGTTGACCGGCCCGTCGGCGGCGGGCCCGCCCAGCAGGGCCTTGCGGTAGGCGGCGCGGCTGTCGTGGTTGCCCGGACAGGCGAGCACGGGGAACGGCGCGGAGCCGTCGCGCAGCCCGAGCATGCGGGCGGCCTCCTCGTACTCCGCCTCCGCGCCGTGGTCCGCGATGTCCCCGGTCACCAGGAGCGCGTCCACCCGGCCCGGCAGCCGCCACAGGTGGTCGCGCACGCGCTCGGCGCGCTCGGTCGCCCGCGGGCTCCCGTCCAGGTGCAGATCGCTGATGTGCGCGAGTACGAGCACGGTGCCGCCTCTCCCGGGCGCCCGAACGGCACGCCCCCGTAGTTAATGCTTAGGATGCATCCAAACATTAGGTGTGGTGGTTGATCAATCGTCGGGCAATCGTCGAGCAGACGTCGACAGACACCAATCGGCTCGCGTCGTTCCTCCGGCGAGGGCAGGATGCTGCCCGTAGTCCCTTCACAGCCCCGTCCCTCAGCCGCCAGGGAGGCCCGGATGACCGGCAGTACGCTCGTTGCGCCCTTCACCGCAGACGACTACCGGGCCCGTATGGAGCGCGCCGCCCGCGCGGCCGCCGACGCCGGACTGGCCGGACTGCTGGTGGCGCCGGGGCCGGACCTCGTGTGGCTCACCGGGTACGCGCCCACCGCGGCCACCGAAAGGCTCACCCTGCTCGTCCTCGCCCCCGGCCGCGACCCCGTCCTGGTCGTCCCGACGCTGGAGGCCCCCGACGCCGAAAAGGCCGCCGGCGCGCCCGCCCTGACCCTGCGCGACTGGACCGACGGCAAGGACCCCTACGCCGCCACCGCGGCCCTCCTCGACGGCTCCGGGCGGTTCGGCATCAGCGACAACGCCTGGGCGATGCACCTGCTCGCCCTCCAGCGGGCCCTGCCCGGCACCTCCTACGCCTCCCTCACCGAGGCGCTGCCCATGCTGCGCGCCGTCAAGGACGGGGCGGAGCTGGAACTGCTGGCGGCGGCGGGGGCGGCCGCGGACGCGGCGTTCGAGGAGATCCGGAACGTCTCCTTCGGCGGACGCCGGGAATCCGACGTCGCCGCCGACCTCGCCGCGCTGCTGCGGCGGTTCGGGCACGCCCAGGTCGACTTCACCATCGTCGCCTCCGGCCCGAACGGCGCCAACCCGCACCACGAGGTCGGCGACCGCCTGATCCAGGACGGCGACATGATCGTCCTCGACTTCGGCGGTCTGAGGGACGGCTACGGCTCCGACACCTCCCGCACCGTCCACGTCGGTGAGCCCACCGACGAGGAGCGCCGGGTGCACGACCTGGTCCGCGAGGCGCAGGAGGCGGGCTTCGCGGCGGTCCGGCCGGGTGTCGCCTGCCAGGAGGTCGACCGGGCCGCCCGCGCGGTCATCGCCGACGCCGGGTACGGCGAGTACTTCATCCACCGCACCGGGCACGGCATCGGCGTCACCACGCACGAGCCGCCGTACATGATCGAGGGCGAGGAGCAGCCCCTGGTGCCCGGCATGTGCTTCTCCGTCGAGCCCGGTGTCTATCTCCCCGGCCGGTTCGGGGTACGCATCGAGGACATCGTCACCGTCACCGAGGACGGCGGCCGGCGCCTCAACAACACGACCCGGGAGATGGTCATAGTGGAGTGACCGGCGACAGACAGACCCCGAACGCCCGGCAGATCCGGAAGACGACGGCACGACCATGACCCAGGCACCGACACCCACCGCGGACACCGTCCGCCGACTGGTCCGTGCCCTGCTGGGCGAGGGCACGGAACCCGACGTCCGGCCCGTCGCCACGGGCGTCGGCCCCGCCACCTGGTGGGTCGGCACCCGGCACGTGCTGCGCCTGGCCCCCGACCGGGAGACCGCGCTGCGGCAGCGACGCGAACTGCGCCTGCGCGACCTGGTCCGGCCGTACCTCTCCGTCGCGGTGCCGGTGAGCGTGGCGCACGGGGAGTGGGCGCCGGGGCTGACCTACACGCTGGACGCCAAGGTGCCCGGCGGGTCGGGCGAGGACCACGACGTGTCGGCGCTGGGCGAGGCGGACCTCGCGGCGCTGCTCACCGGACTGCGCGAGGTGCCGGTCCGTCAGGCCGAGACCCTCGGCGTGCCCCGGACCGCCCCGCGCACCCTGGAGACGCTGCGCCGGGCCGCCGAGCGCGCCGCCCGGCGTCTCGCGGAGGCGGACGAGTTCGACACCGCGCGCCCGGAGCGGCTCACCGCCACGGCGGCCGCCCAGCTCGGCACCCAGCCCGGCGCGGCGGTCCTCGTCCACCACGGTCTGGCGGGCGAACACCTCGTGGTCGGCGCCGACGGCCGGGTGCGCGGTGTCCTCGGCTGGGCCGACGCGGTCGTCGGCGACCCGGCCGAGGACATCGCCGCACTCGCAGCCTCGGTCGGCTCGCCCGCCGCCGTCCGCGCCGCCACCCTCGCCGGCTACGGCGCCCGGCCGTGCCTGCGCGGCCTGTGGCTCGCCCGCTGCGACACCGTCGTCCACCTCGCCGAGGCCCTCGCCGGCCGGCCGCCCGCGCCGACGGCCGTGTCCGAGCCGCCTCCCCTGCCCCGGCTCCTGCCCCTCCTCAGGACCCGGCTGCGCCACGCCTGGGAGCCGATCCTGCTGGAACGGGTGACGGAACTGCGCGAGGACGGCGCCGGACCGGACGACACCACCGCCTGACACCCCTCACTCCTGCCGCTTCACCTCGTCACTCCTGTACGCCGCCCACGCCCCTCGTCACTCCTGCGCGAGAACCACGCTCGACTCGGCCGGTACGCGCAGCAGCCCGTCCGCGCCGGGCGCCTGCACGGGCTCCCACGCGGCGAGCACGCGCGCGGGGCGGGTGCCCAGGGGAATCTCCGCCGGTTCGCTCCCCAGGTTGACGGCCACCCGGATGTCCCCGCGCCGGAAGGCCAGCCAGCGCGCCTCCTCGTCGTAGGCCACCCTGGTGCCGGCGAGGTCGGGGTCGGTCAGGTCCGGCTGCTCGCGGCGCAGGGCGATCAGCAGCCGGTACCAGGCCAGCACGCGCGCGTGCGGCTCGCGTTCCGGCTCGGACCAGTCGAGGCAGGACCGTTCGCGCGTCGCCGGGTCCTGCGGGTCGGGCACGTCCTCCTCCTTCCAGCCGTGCGCCGCGAACTCCCGCCGCCTGCCGCGCCGTACCGCCTCCGCGAGCTCCGGATCGGTGTGGTCGGTGAAGAACTGCCACGGCGTGCCCGCCGCCCACTCCTCGCCCATGAACAGCATCGGCGTGAACGGCGACGTCAGCGTCAGCGTGGCCGCGCAGGCGGCGAGACCGGGGGAGACCAGTGCGGCCAGACGGTCCCCCTGCGCGCGGTTGCCGATCTGGTCGTGGGTCTGGCTGTAGCCGGTCAGCCGGTGCGCGGCCGTGCGGCTCCGGTCCAGCGGGCGGCCGTGGGTGCGGCCCCGGAAACTGGAGTAGGTGCCGTCGTGGAAGTAGCCCCGCGTCAGCGTCTTGGCGAGCGCCGCGAGCGGTGCGCGCGCGAAGTCGGCGTAGTAGCCCTGCGACTCCCCGGTCAGCGAGGTGTGCAGGGCGTGGTGGAAGTCGTCGTTCCACTGCGCGTGCACGCCCAGGCCGCCCTCCTCGCGCGGGGTGATGATCCGCGGGTCGTTGAGGTCGGACTCGGCGATCAGGAACAGCGGGAGCTCCAGGTCGGCGGCGAGGTCGTCCACGGCGGTCGACAACTGCTCCAGGAAGGTGCACGCGCGCGTGTCGGCGAGGGCGTGCACCGCGTCCAGGCGGAGGCCGTCGATCCGGTAGTCCCGCAGCCAGGCGAGCGCGCTGTCCACCAGAAAGGCCCGCACGTCGTCCGAGCCGGGCGCGTCCAGGTTGACGGCGGCGCCCCAGGGCGTGTGGTGCGTGTCGGTGAAGTACGGGCCGAAGGCGGGCAGGTAATTGCCGGACGGCCCCAGGTGGTTGTGGACCACGTCCAGGACCACACCCAGGCCGAGTGCGTGGGCCCGGTCGACGAACCGTTTCAGCGCCTGGGGGCCGCCGTACGGCTCGTGCACCGCCCACAGCGAGACACCCTCGTACCCCCAGCCGTGCCGGCCCGGGAACGGGCACAGGGGCAGCAACTCGACATGGGTGACACCCAGTCCGGCGAGATGCCCGAGCCGCTCGGCGGCGGCGTCGAGCGTGCCCTCGCGGGTGTACGTGCCCACGTGCAGCTCGTACAGGACCCCGCCCGGCAGGGGGCGCCCGCCCCACTCGGCACGCCACGTGTACTGCCCGTGGTCGACGACCGCGCTGAGCCCGTCCGGGCCGTCCGGCTGCCGGCGCGAGCGCGGGTCCGGCAGCACCGGCCCGTCGTCCACCGCGAAGCCGTACCGCGAGCCGTCCCGCGCCTCGGCCTGACCGCACCACCACCCCGGCCGCTCCGGATCGCTCTCCAACGCGCGCGTGACGCCGTCGCACTGCAACGTCACCCGGCCGGCCTGCGGTGCCCACACCTCGAACTGCACGGACGGTTCCCCTTCGTCTGCTCACCGTGATGTAGCCCGTCCATGGTGCTGCAAAAGCGATCATTCCGCTGGCGAAAATCCCCGTTCGCGGCGGGTGTCGTGTCCGCCGCGCGCGTGGCGGCCGTATGCACCGCGCGCGTGGCGGGCGTTTTCCGGTTTTCTGGACACCCCGGCCCGGCTGACCGACAATCACCTGCGTGACGTCGTCCTTCGAGTTCAACACGTACCCCGCGCGGTTGTCCGACGCGGAGCGCGACAAGGCGCTGAAGGTGCTGCGGGACGGCGTCGCCATGGGGCGTCTGTCGCACGACACGTTCATCCGCAGGATGGAGCTGGCCTTCGCGGCCCGCCGCGCGGAGGAACTCGCCGCACTCACCGCCGACCTGCCCACCGAGGGCCGCGTGTCACGGATGGTGTTCGGCACCGTCGAGGCGGTGTCCGGGTTCGGCGTACGGCTGCGCAGGGCCTGGCAGGCCGAGCGGCTGCCCAAGCTGCTGCTGCCCCACCCCGGCACCGGGCATCCGCTGCGCATAGGACGCGACCCCGCGAGCGGGCTGCGGCTGACCCACGAGACCGTGTCCCGCGTGCACGCCGAGCTCAGCCGCCAGGGCGGCCTGTGGGTGCTGCGCGACCTCGGCTCCACCAACGGCACCACGGTCAACGGGCGACGGGTCATCGGCGCGGCCGTCGTCCGCGAGGGCGACCAGATCGGGTTCGGCCAGATGGCGTTCCGTCTCGCGTCGAACTGAACCGGGCCCCTTTGCTTTTCTTGGTGTTGACGTACCCCCCAAGTCGTGACTGACTGTGCGTACACCGCGCACGCCAGGTGAACCGACGGCTCGCATCGTGGAGGTGTGCCCTGACGCCCCTCCTGCACTACCCGACCGTGGACGAGCTGGGCGCCCGGGCGGCCGCACTCGTCGCCCGCCACCCCCGGCACGCGCGGCTGCGCCGCGTCGGCACCTCCCGCGCGGGCACCCCGTTGCTGCTGCTCTCCGTCGGCCACGGCAGCCGCCAGGCCCTCGTCGTCGCCGGACCGCACGCCAACGAGCCCGTGGGCGGCGCCACCGTCCTGCGGCTGGCCGAGCGGGCCCTGGCCGACCCCCGGCTCACCGAGGCCGCCGACGCCACCTGGAACCTGCTGCTCTGCGCCGACCCGGACGGCCTGCGCCGCAACGAGGGATGGCTGTCCGGCCCGTACACCCTCGACCGCTACGCCCGGAACTTCTTCCGCCCCGGCTTCCTGGAGCAGCCCGAGTGGCTGCCGGACGGCCCGGACCACGCCACGCTGCCGGAGACCCGTGCCCTGCTCGCGCTCCAGGACGAACTGCGGCCCTTCCTGCAGTGCTCCCTGCACGGTGTCGACGTGGGCGGCGGCTTCGTCGAGCTGACCCACGACCTGCCGGGCCTCGCCCAGCGCATCGCCCACACCGCGGCCCGGCTCGGCATCCCCCGCGAGCTCGGCGCCTACGACACCCTGTACTGGCCCGACCTCGGCCCCGCCGTCTACCGCATCCCACCACCCCGCCACGGCGACCTCACCGCGGCCATCACCGAGGCCGCCGTCGAGTCGACGTGGTGCCATCCGCGGCGGTACGGCACGGTCACGGCGGTCGTCGAGGCGCCCATGTGGGGCGTGGCCGCGGTGGCGGACGGCGCGCCCCCGGCCGACCGGGACGCGGTACTGCGCTCCGTGAGCCGCACCCTGCGCCACGACACCCGGCGCCTGCACCGCGTCCTCGCCCGGCTCCGCCCCCACCTCGCCACCGTCCCGGACGCGGCCCACCTCCTCGCACCGGTCGACGACTACCTGCTGGTGTGCCCCAGACTCGCCGACGCCTGGGACCCCGACACCGACGACGGCTCGGGCCGCACCCTCCCGCCGATGAGCACCGCCCACCTGGTCGCCCTGCGCATCGCGGGCCGGCGCCTCGCCCTGCGCACCGCGGGACTGCTGCACCAGCTGGTCACCCGGGCCGGCAGCGATCCGGCCGGCGTGCTGCCGGAGCTGGAACGACTCGTCGACGAGGGGTGCGCCGACTACCGCGACGGCTGCGCGGCCCGCTGGATCCCGGTGGCACGCCAGGTGGAGTACCAGACACGGGTCGTACTCGCCGCGTTCGAACTGGCCGGGCGGCGCCCGACCGCGGGCTCCCGTTCGGGTGAGCCGGGCTGGGGTCCCGAGGCCGCCGTGCCGATGCACCGGGAATGACCCACTTCCTCACGATCACAGCGGCCCGGGCCGCCCTCCTGGCCACCACGGCCCTCCTCCTCACCTGCGTGACCCCGGCGCAGGCCACCGCGGCGCGGGAACCGGCCGGCGACTGGCTCCTCGTCACCGTCATGCGGGACGGCGCCCCGGCCGACACCAAGCGCACCGCCCTGCTGTCGTGCTCCCCTCCGCGCGGCCACGCCCGCGCGGCCCAGGCCTGCGCCGAACTCGACGCGGCCAACGGCCGCATCGCCGAGATCCCGTTGCGGAACACGTTCTGCACGCTGATCCACGCCCCGGTGACCGCCCACGCGCGCGGACAGTGGCGGGGACATCCGGTGGACTACACGCAGACCTTCCCCAACCCCTGCGTGATGACGGCACGGACGGGCGCGGTGTTCGCGCTGGACGCGCAGGCGTGAACGGGGCGCCGGCGGCGGGGCCGTGACCGGTGCGGCGGGCCGGGCGCGTCGTCCGGCGCGTGGCCCTGCGACCCGCCGGGCCGCGTCACTGCTGGTGCAGCGCGCGGCCCGCCAGGGACAGGAACGCCTCGCCCACCGCCTCCGACAGGGTGGGGTGCGCGTGGATGTGCCGGGCCACGTCGGCCGGCTCGGCGTCCCAGCCGACGATCAGCTGACTCTCGGCGATCATCTCCGACACGTGCGGGCCCACCAGATGCACCCCGAGCACCTGGCCGCCGTCGGCCTCGGCGACGACCTTCACCATGCCGCCCTGCCCGTGCACCATCCCCTTGGCGACGGCCGTCAACGGCATGGTGTTGACGGCCGGTTCGTATCCGCGCGCGCGTGCCTCCGCCTCGCTCAGGCCCACGGCTGCGGTCTGCGGAGCCGAGTAGGTCACCCGTGGCACGGCCGCGTAGTCGACGGGCGCGGACGGCACGCCCGCCAGCGTCTCGGCCACCAGCAGCCCCTCCGCGAACGACGCGTGGGCCAGCCCGATCGACGGCGGCGGCAGCAGATCGCCCACCACGTGGATGCCGGGGACAGCGGTCTCCAGCCGGCCCCAGTCGGCGGGTACGACGAAGCCCCGCTGGTCGGTGTCCAGGTCCGCGGCGGCCAGGTCGAGCCCCTCGGTGACCGGCGCCCGTCCCACGGCCACCAGGAGCCGCTCGGCCCCGATCGCGAGGGTCTCTCCGCGAGCTGTGCGCACACGCGCGCGGACGCCGTCCTCGAGTACCTCGGCGTCCAGCAGCCGGGCACCCACCCGCACGTCGATGCCACGCTTCTTCAGACCGCGCGTCAGATGGCGGCTCACATCCGCGTCCTCCAGCGGCACGATCCGGTCGGCGGCCTCCACAAGAGTGACCTCCGCGCCCATCGAGCGGTGGAACGAGGCGTACTCGACGCCGATCGCGCCGCCGCCCAGGACCAGCACGGACGTCGGCAGCCCGGGGGCGAACAGGGCGTCGTCGCTCGTCACCACACGCCGCCCGTCGGGGTCGAGGCCGGGGAGCGTGCGCGGGCGTGAGCCGGTCGCCAGCACGATGCCCCTGCGCGCGGCGAGGTCCAGCGCGCCGTCGACCCGCACGGCGCGGGCGCCCGTCAGCCGCGCGTCGCCCCGCACCACCCGCACGCCCGCGTGGGCGAGGTGCGCCTGAACGCCCTTGTGGTTACGGTTCACGATGTCGTCGCGCGCGGCGACCAGAGCCGGCCAGTCGACGCCGTCCAGGCTCGCCTTCACACCCCAGCGCTCGCGTGCCTCGGCGATGCCGTCGACCAGTTCGGCGGCGTGCAGCATGGCCTTGCTCGGGATGCAGCCGCGGTGCAGGCACGTCCCGCCGACCTTGTCGCGTTCGACGAGGGCGACGTCGAGACCCAGGGCCGCGGCGCGCAGAGCGGTGCTGTAACCGCCGGTGCCCCCGCCGATGACGATCACGTCGTGTGTGTTCATGACCCCAGCGTCCGCCCGCCCCTTGCCATGAGTCCAAGGCAATGTTCTTGTGGGTTCGATGCATGATGTTCATGGCAGGACCCAGTGGTGGTACAAGAGTCGGTGGCACAGGAGTTGGGGGCGGGGATGAGTCTGCGGCAGATGGAGTACTTCCTGACCGTCGTCGACGAAGCGTCCTTCACGCGCGCGGCCGAGACCCTGCACGTGACGCAGTCCGCGCTCTCACACCAGATCAAGGCCCTCGAGAGATCGGTCGGCGGCCCCCTGCTGGAGCGCATGCCGCGCGGGGTGCGCCTGACCGCCATGGGCCGTGCCTTCCGGCCGCACGCCGAGCTCACCGTCCGCAGCGCCGCCCAGGCCCGCCGCGCGGCCCGCGCCGCCGCCGGGGTCGAGGGCGGCGAACTGCACATCGCGGCCGTCCACTCGGTGGCCGTCGGCATCCTGCCCGACGTGTTCGCCCGCTGGCGCACCGCGCACCCCGGCGTCCTGCTGCACCTCCACGAGTACGCGACGACCGAGGCGCTGGAGGGAGAGGTCGAGCGCGGCACCGCGGATCTCGCGGTCGGTCCGGCTCCCCACGACTGGTCCGGCACGGTGGTCACGGTCGGCGAGGAGGAGATCGTCCTCGTGGTGCCCTTCGACGACCGGTTCGCGGGCCGCACGACGGTGGCGCTGCCCGAACTCGCGGACCGGCCCTGGGTCCGGTGCGCCATGGAGCCCGTGATCGAGGGCGAACGCTTCCTCGACTGGGCGTGCGGACGCGCCGGCTTCCGGCCGTACACCGCCGTCTTCACCGAGCACACGTCGACGGCCGTACGGATGGCCGCCGCCGGTGTGGGCGTCTGCACGGCGCCCTCGCACATCGTGGGCGGCGCGGTCGGCGAGGACTGCGTGGTCCTGACGCCCGACCCGCCCTGGCGACGCGACCTGACCGTCTTCTCACGCGTACCGCCGACCGGCGCCGCCGAAGCCTTCGTCGACCTGTTGCGCACGACCTGGCCGGGCCCGGCGGCGACCGCCCCGCCCACGTCGCCGACGCCCCCGGCCGACGTCTGCGGCAGCGCTCCTGCCGCTGTGCTCGGCTGACCCGGCCTCCGCGCGGTGGGCGGGCGGACGCAGCGGCGGGACCGTTCCGGGGCGCCCGTCGCTCAGCCTCCGGCTTCCTGCGCCGCGTCCGTCCGCTCCAGCAGCGCCACCGGCATCCCCGCGAAGAGCTCCTCCACGCGCGCGTGGCCCTCGAACTCCCGGCCGGCGGTCAGGGTGTCGGTCCAGCGGCCCGGTGGCAGCGGCAGCGTCGTGCCGCCCCAGCCGCCCGCCTCCGCCAGGCGCAGGGACAGGCGGGTCACGGCGGTCAGGACCCGACCGGAGCGGACGAACGCCACGCAGTGCGCCGCCGCCGGACCGTCGGCGGGCAGCGGCTCGTAGGTCGCCGCGTCGCCGAAGGCGTCGGGCCGGCGTGCGCGCAGCGCCAGGGCCGCCCGGGTGACCGCGTCCTTCTCCCCGGCCTTCCCGGTGGGCGGGAAGTGCACCGGACGGCGGTTGTCCGGGTCCACCAGGGCCAGGTACTCGCGCTCGGTGCCCTGGTAGAGGTCCGGCACCCCCGGCATCGTCAGGTGCGTCAGGGCCGTGCCGAGGACGTTGGCCCGGATGTGCGGCTCCAGGGCGGCGCGGAAGGCGGCCACGCGCTTGCCCGGCGCCCCGCACGGCCCCGCCGCCACGAACCGGTCCACCGCCTCCTCGTACGACGGCTCCTGTTCCGTCCAGCTGGTGTGCATCCCCGCCTCGCGCACATGCTTCAGCAGCGCCTCCCCCACGCGCTCCCCGTCCGCCGGCCCGAGCCCGAACACCGTCTGCCAGGCCGCCCACGCCACCTGTGCGTCCGGCACGCCCTCGCCGGTGCGGGTGACCTCCGTCAGGACGTCCGCCCAGCGCTCCGGGCACTCGGTGAGCACCGCCAGCGCGGCGCGCACGTCGGCGCTGCGCTTGGTGTCGTGGGTGGAGACGACCGTGCCGGTCAGGGGCCAGTCGCGCTGCACGCGCGCGCAGTAGGCGTGGAACTGCGCCGGCGACAGCGCCGGACTCCCCGGATCGCCGCCCACCTCGGTCGCCGACAGCAGGGGCACATAGCGGTAGAACGCCGTGTCCTCCACCGACTTGGCGCGCAGCGCCGACGCGGTCTGCGCGAACCGCGTACGGAACTCCACCTGCTCCGGTCCGTCCCCGTACCGCCCCAGCACCAGATCCCGTACGACGTCCACCGCGCCGGCCTCCTGGGGCACCGCGAACGCGCGCCGCGCCTCGGCCGCCGCCCCCTCGGTGACGACCGACGCCGCGTCCACCGACGCGTACGGCCGGTACACCTCCAGCCGGACCAGCAGCTCCCGCAACGCCGTGCGCAGCGCCCACGGCGCCCGGTCCCGCAGCGCGGGTTCCGGCGAGGCGACGCACAGGCGGTGGGCCACCCGGGTGAGCCGGTCCAGCTCGGTGGCCAGCTCGTGCGTGAGCACCTTGTACGCCGCCCGCCGTACCGTCGTCGCCCAGTCCCCGCCCCGGTCCGTCTGAGGGGCGGCGAACCTGCGGTACTGGCCGAGGAGTTCCCCGTACCCGGCGGGGTCCGTGAAGAGCCCGTCGACGTGCCGCAGGGCGTCGTAGCCGGTCGTGCCCGCGACGGGCCAGGCCGCGGGCAACTGCTCCCCGTCCGCCAGGATCTTCTCGACGACCGTCCACCGGCCACCGCTCGCCTCGTGCAGCCGCCTCAGGTAGGTGCCGGGGTCGGCGAGCCCGTCGGGGTGGTCGACGCGCAGCCCGTCGACCACCCCTTCGTGCAGCAGCCGCAGCACCGTGGCGTGCGTGGCCTCGAACACCTCCGGGTCCTCCACCCGCAGCCCGATCAGCTCCGAGATGCTGAAGAAGCGCCGGTAGTTCAGCTCCGTGCGGGCCAGCCGCCACCACACCGGCCGGTACCACTGGGCGTCCAGCAGTTGCGGCAACGGCAGGTCCGCGGTGCCGTCCCGGAGCGGGAAGGCGTGGTCGTAGTAGCGCAGCACCTCGCCGTCGGCCCGGAGCTCGTCCAGCACCTCGCCGAGCGGGGCACCTAGCACCGGCAACAGCACCTGGCCGCCCTGCGCCTCCCAGTCGATGTCGAACCACCGCGCGTACGGCGACTTCGGTCCCTGCCGCAGCACCTCCCACAGGGCGCGGTTGTGACGGGGGGACATCGCCATGTGGTTCGGCACGATGTCCAGCACCAGGCCGAGGCCGTGCTCCCGCGCGGTGCGCGCCAGCGCCCGCAGTCCCTCCTCGCCGCCCAGTTCCTCGCGCACGCGCGCGTGGTCCACGACGTCGTAGCCGTGCAGCGAGCCCGGGACCGCCTCCAGCACGGGGGACAGGTGCAGATGCGACACACCGAGCGAGGCGAGGTACGGCACGGCCGCGGCCGCGGCCGCGAAGGGGAATGCGGGCTGCAGCTGCAGCCGGTAGGTGGCCGAGGGGGCCGGGAACGTGGAGGACAGCACCGGGTCGGGTCGCGCAGGCGTCATGGAGACCTACGTACCCGCCCCGCCGCCTTTCGTGTCATCGGTGCCTCCACCGGGCCCTGACAGACCGGCCCTAGACGGGCCGCTGCAGCACGGTCAGGCTGTGGTCCACCAGGGTCAGCCGGTCCCCGGCCTGCACCTTCGTACGCGTGTCCGAGGGCACTCCGTCCGTGCGCGCGGTGTCGATCACCACCTCCCACTGCCGGCCGTGGTCGACCGGCACCACGAAGTCCAGCGACTTCGGCGACGCGTTGAACATCAGCAGGAAGGAGTCGTCGGCGATGCGCTCCCCGCGCGCGCCGGGTTCCGAGATCGCGTTGCCGTTCAGGAACACCGTGAGCGCCGACGCGCGGGCCGAGTTCCAGTCCCGCTGGGTCATCTCCGCGCCCTCCGGGGTGAACCAGGCGATGTCCGAGAGGTCGTCGTGGGTGCCCTCCACGGGACGGCCGTGGAAGAAGCGACGCCTGCGGAAGACCGGATGGTCCTTGCGCAGCCACACCATCGCGCGCGTGAACTCCAGCAGGTCGGGCTCGTCCTCGGGCCACGTCACCCACGCCAGCTCGTTGTCCTGGCAGTAGGCGTTGTTGTTGCCCCGCTGGGTGCGGGCGAACTCGTCGCCGTGGCTGATCATCGGCACGCCCTGGGAGAGCAGCAGGGTGGCGATGAAGTTCCGCATCTGCCGCGCCCGCAGCTCCAGCACCGCCGGGTCGTCGGTGTCGCCCTCGGCCCCGCAGTTCCAGGAGCGGTTGTGGCTCTCGCCGTCGCGGTTGTCCTCGCCGTTGGCCTCGTTGTGCTTCTCGTTGTACGACACCATGTCGTGCAGGGTGAAGCCGTCGTGGCAGGTGACGAAGTTGATGGAGGCCAGCGGACGGCGGCCGTCGTCCTGGTACAGGTCGGAGGACCCGGTCAGCCGGGAGGCGAACTCCGCGAGCGTACGCGGCTCGCCGCGCCACAGGTCGCGCACCGTGTCCCGGTACTTGCCGTTCCACTCGGTCCACAGCGGCGGGAAGTTGCCCACCTGGTAGCCGCCCTCGCCCACGTCCCACGGCTCGGCGATCAGCTTCACCTGCGAGACCACGGGGTCCTGCTGCACCAGGTCGAAGAACGACGACAGCCGGTCCACCTCGTGGAACTGCCGCGCGAGGGTGGCGGCGAGGTCGAAACGGAAGCCGTCGACGTGCATGTCGGTGACCCAGTAGCGCAGCGAGTCCATGATCATTTGGAGTACGTGCGGGGACCTCATGAGCAGGGAGTTCCCGGTCCCCGTGGTGTCCATGTAGTAGCGCGGGTCGTCGGTCAGCCGGTAGTAGGAGGGGTTGTCGAGGCCCTTGAAGGAGAGCGTCGGGCCCAGGTGGTTGCCCTCGGCGGTGTGGTTGTAGACCACGTCGAGGATCACCTCGATCCCCGCCTCGTGCAGCGCCTTGACCGCCGACTTGAACTCCAGCACCTGCTGGCCGCGGTCGCCCCAGGAGGCGTACGCGTTGTGCGGGGCGAAGAAGCCGATCGTGTTGTAGCCCCAGTAGTTGTTCAGGCCCATGTCCACCAGGCGGTGGTCGTTCACGAACTGGTGCACCGGCATCAGCTCCAGCGCGGTGACCCCCAGCGCGGTGAGGTGCTCGATGAGGGCCGGGTGCGCGAGGGCCGCGTAGGTGCCGCGCAGTTCCTCGGGGAGCCCCGGGTGCCGCATGCTCAGGCCCTTCACATGGGCCTCGTAGATCACCGTGTGGTGGTACTCCGTCCGGGGGCGCCGGTCGTCGCCCCAGTCGAAGTACGGGTTCACCACGACCGACGTCATCGTGTGCGGCGCCGAGTCCAGGTCGTTGCGCCGGTCGGGTGCGTCGAAGTGGTAGCCGTACACCTCCTCGCCCCACTGGACCGCGCCGCTGATCGCACGCGCGTACGGATCGAGGAGCAGCTTGGCGCTGTTGCAGCGCAGTCCGCGCTCCGGGGCGTACGGGCCGTGCACGCGGTAGCCGTACCGCTGCCCCGGCATCACGCCCGGCACGTACGCGTGCCGCACGAACGCGTCGCTCTCCCGCAGCTCGACCGCGGTCTCCGAACCGTCGTCGTGCAGCAGACACAGCTCTACTCGGTCGGCGGCCTCCGTGAAGACCGCGAAATTGGTGCCGGCGCCGTCGTACGTGGCACCGAGTGGATACGCCTCTCCAGGCCAGACCTGCATGGACACGACTCTTTCAGGTGTGGGGCGCCGCTGCGGACGCCTTGGCTCCGAGTCTCCCGGAAGTCTCCCCGAAAGTGAGGCGACCACCTAGCACGTACGTCCTCCTACCCACCCATCGGCGTTCTGCTCGGCCAGCGCCCCGGGGAGGTCGTGGCGAGGGCTTTCCCGTACCGTGCGACGTCACGGCTATGAATCCGCTCACTCGGTGGTGCCCGGGACGCCGGAACGGGCCGGTGGGTCACGGTCGTTGGGAAAACCGGCCCGTGCATCGGGCTGCACCGCGGACCGCTCCCGGAGTACCCTTCCTTGATCGTTGGGGCGGGGTCTGACCGGGAGTGCTCCCAGGGAGCGGAAGGCGGTGCGTGGGTGGGCTCGGGAGGGCTGGAGCTGCCCCCTGGTGACGAGGGTCACGAGGGGAGCTCCACGGACGTCCCGCCCGGTGCGGTGTCCCTGGCGCGGCCGATGAACGCGGGCGCGATCGGTCCGGAACTGGACTGGGACGCCGACGCCTGGCACGAGGTGCGCACGCGCGCGCAGCGGGCGGGCCGGGCCTACATCTGGCTCAACCTCGTCGAACAGCGGCTGCGCGCCGTCGTGGCCGCCGTCCTCAGGCCGGTCTACGAACCCGTCCACGGCGACGACTGGGTGGTCGCCGCGGCCGGACCCGCCGGCCAGGAGTGGGTGCACCGCGCCGTCGCCGTGCGCGAGGTCAGCCGCCGCAAGGGCTACCTGCTCGACCCGGCCGACGACAACGTCCTCAGCTTCCTCACCCTGCCGCAGCTGCGCGAGCTGATGGTCCAGCACTGGCCCTGCTTCGAGCCCTACGTGGACGAGCGCCGCGACGTGGAACTCGCCCTCGACGAGCTGGAGGTCACCCGCAACGTCGTCTCCCGCAACCGGGCGCTGTCCGAGGCCGTGCTGAACCAGGCCGAGCGCGCCTCCGCGCGGCTGCTGGAGGTCCTCGGCGCGGGCAGTGACGTGCCGTCCACGCGCCGGCTGCCGGTCGACGCGGTGGAGGACCTGGTCGGCGACCGGTACGCCGACGTGGTCGCCGTGCACTCGGACCGGGTGCGGCTGCTGCGCCAGTTCCCGGCCGAGGACCTCTTCGGCAGCGCCCGCCGCGTGGACGCCCTCGGCATCGGCCTCAACCTGCTCGTGCAGAACTTCTCCGGCCGCCGTCTGCTCCGGCTGGCGGAGTCCGGCGGCCGGGTGCGGCTGCTCTTCCTCAACCCCGCCTCCAGTGCCATCAAGCGCCGCGAGCGCGAGCTCGGCATCAAGCGGGGCGAGCTGAGCCGCGCCGTCGAGATGAACATCCTGCACATGCGCCGGGTGCGCTCGCGGCTGCGGGACCCCGGCGCGTTCGAGATCCAGGTCTTCGACGAGACGCCCCGCTTCACGGCCTACCTGGTCGACGGCGACGGCGCCGACGGCATCGCGGTCGTGCAGTCCTACCTGCGGCGGACGCGGGGGATGGAGGCGCCGGTGCTGGTGCTGCGGAACGGGCGGAACGGCGGGAAGGTCGTGAAGTCGGACCAGGTCGATGAAAGCGGACTTTTCCCCACCTATCGCGAGGAGTTCGAGCTGATGTGGGCGGATTCGCGACCTGTTTCATGAGCCTGGGTGCGGTGCGCCTGCCCGGTGCCGCCCACGCCCGTCGGGGGGCTGGGCGGAATGCGATCCTCTGATTGTCAGTGGCCCGTGCGAGGGTAATGACCACTGGGGGAACGCACCACCAAGAAGGGGGACCACCCATGGGCTGGCACCGGGAGCTGCTGATCGGCTTCGACCTGGAGACGACGGGCACCGATCCGCGCGAGGCGCGCATCGTCACGGGAGCCGTGATCGAGGTCGTGGGCGGGGAGCCGCGAGGACGCCGGGAGTGGCTGGCCGACCCGGGCGTCGAGATCCCGGCGGACGCGGTGGCGGTGCACGGCATCACCAACGAGCGGGCGGCCGGCGAGGGCCGCCCCGCCGACCAGGTCGCCGACGCCATCGCCGGTGTGCTCACGGCCTACTGGAAGACCGGCGTCCCCGTCGTCGCGTACAACGCGGCCTTCGACCTCACCCTCCTCACCGCCGAACTGCGGCGTTACGGACTGCCGTCCCTGCGCGACCGCCTGGGCGGCCTGGATCCCGCGCCGGTCATCGACCCGTACACCATCGACCGTTCGGTCGACCGCTACCGCCGCGGCAAGCGCAATCTGGAAGCGGTCTGCCGGGAGTACGGTGTTCCGCTCGACGCTGCCCACGACGCCACGGCGGACGCCCTCGCCGCGGCCCGCCTCGCCTGCGCGATAGCCGGCCGCCACCCCAAGGTCGCGTCCCTCGGCCCGGCGGAGCTGCACCGCCGCCAGATCGAGTGGTACGCCGAGTGGGCGGCGGACTTCCAGAGCTTCCTGCGCCGCAAGGGCGACGCCACGGCGGTGGTCGACGGGGTGTGGCCGGTGCGCGAGCCGGTCGGCGAGCGGGTCTGACCCGGCATCGGAAGGCGTCGCCGACACCGGTCGCAGCGGCGATACCCGGTCAGTACGGTGACATCCCAGCGGAGCGGCGACACCGGGGCGGCACGGCGGCACCGGTCAGAACGGATACCACCGCACCGTCGGGTCCTCGTCCCGCAGCGACGCCACCCGGCGTTCGAACTCGGCCAGCGCCTTAGGGTTGCTCGGCGCGTGCTGGGCCACCCAGGCACAGCTGGCCGTCTCCCGGGCGCCGCGCAGCACCGCGCAGCCGTCCCACGCGCGTACGTCCCAGCCGTAGGTCGCGGTGAAGGCGTCGTACGCCTCGGCGGGCAGCCCGTAGCGGTCCCGGCTGAGCGCCATCACCACCAGGTCGTGCTCGCGCAGGTCCGAGGAGAAGGTCTCCAGGTCGACCAGGACGGGCCCGTCGGGGCCGACGTGCACATTGCGGGGCAGCGCGTCGCCGTGGATCGGGCCCGGCGTCAGGTGAGGGGTGAGCGCGGCGGCGGCCGTCGCGAAGCCGTCCCTGCGCTCACGCAGGTACGCGGCGTCCGCGGGGTCGATCACGTCGCCCGCGAGCCGCAGCCAGCGTTCCACGCCGCCCAGCAGTTCGCGGGGCGGCAGCGCGAAGGAGGGGAGGGGCAGTTCGTGGACGAGTCGGAGCAGGGCGGCCACGTCCCGCGGCTCGGTGGGCCGCACCGGCTCGGGCAGCCGCCGCCACACGGTCACCGGATGCCCGTCGACGAAGAGCGCGTGGGGCTCGGCCGCCCGCACCGCCGGAACGCCGGCCTCCTCCAGCCACACCGCGACCGCCAGTTCCCGGCGGGCCCGGTCGAGGAGCTCGGCGTCGCGGCCCACCTTGACGGCCAGGTCACCGGCGGCGAACACCGCGTTCTCGCCCAGGGAGAGCAGCCGCGCCTCCGGCGCCCGGCCGGGCAGCACCCCCGCGGCGGCCAGCACCTCCCGCGCCCGTGCCTCGTCCATCGTTCCCTGCCTCCGTGTGTCGCATCCGCCCACTGTCCGTCGGCCAGTGTCGCATTCGCACAGGTGGGAGCGTGTGCGCGGGCTCTTGACGGGGCACGGCGCCTTCACGACCATGACCAGGCCCGTTCGAGCCGTGCAAAGGGGCTGATTGCGTGACATTGGTGTCCGAGTCGAGGAGACGGGCGCACCGCGCGCCCGGCACGGACCGGCCGCGACGCGGTCCGGACCACGGCGCCTGGTTCCTGGTGCTGCCCGCGCTGATCCCCATCCTGGTCCTCAGCGTCGGACCGCTGCTCTACGGCATCCTGCTGGCCTTCACCGACGCCCAGTCGGGCCGGACGGAGCCCACGCAGTGGGTCGGCACGCTGAACTTCCAGGACCTGATGCACGACACGCTGTTCTGGGAGTCGTTCCGCATCGGGCTGCTGTGGGCCGTCGGGGTGACGGTGCCGCAGTTCCTGCTCGCGCTCGGCCTCGCCCTGCTGCTCAACCAGAACCTGCGGCTGCGCTGGCTGGCCCGCGCCCTGGCGATCATCCCCTGGGCCATGCCCGAGGTGGTCGTCGGCATCATGTGGCGCCTCGTCTACAACCCGGACGCGGGCATCCTCAACGAGACGCTGCGCGACCTCGGCCTCGGCGACGGCCGCGACTGGCTCAGCGGCCTCGCCACCGCCCTGCCCGCCGTCATCGTCGTGGGCATCTGGGCCGGCATGCCCCAGACGACGGTCGCCCTGCTCGCCGGGCTCCAGAACACCCCGCGCGAGCTCCACGAGGCCGCCGCGGTCGACGGCGCCGGAGCCTGGCGCCGCTTCCGCACGGTCACCTGGCCCGCCCTCCGGCCGGTCGCGCTCGCCATCACCGCGCTCAACCTGATCTGGAACTTCAACTCCTTCGCCCTGGTCTACGTGCTGACCAGCGGTGGACCGGGCGGCCGGACCCGGCTGCCCATGCTCTTCGCCTACGAAGAGGCCTTCCGCTACGGACAGTTCGGTTACGCGGCGGCGATGGGCTGTGTCATGGTCGCTGTGATCTCGGTCCTGCTGGCCGTCTTCCTCGCCGGCCGGCTGAAGGGCGGACTCAAGGGAGGTGGCGAGGCATGAGGACCTCGACCGGGGCCCGCGTGGGCCAGTACGCCGCGCTGCTCGCGTACCTCGTCTTCCTGGCCTTCCCGTTCCTCTGGCTGATCTCCACCGCGTTCAAACCCCCGCAGGAACTGGCGAGCCTGCACCCCACCTGGATCCCCGAGAACCCGACCCTCGACAACTTCCGGCAGGCCTTCGACGAGCAGCCGCTGCTGCGGGCCGCGCTCAACTCGCTGCTCGCCGCACTCGGCGCGGCGGTGATCGCCGTGGTGATCGCGACCCCGATGGCGTACGTCATGGCCCGGCACCGCGGCCGGCTCACCAAGGCGGCCACCGGGTGGGTCGTGGTCAGCCAGGCCTTCCCCTTCGTCCTGCTGATCATCCCGCTCTTCCTGGTGCTGAAGAACCTGCGGCTGATCAACTCGGTTCCCGGGCTGGTGACGGTGTACGTCGTGTGGTCGCTGCCGTTCGCGCTGTGGATGCTCGCCGGATATGTGCGCGCGGTACCGGCCGAGTTGGAGGAGGCGGCGGCGGTCGACGGCGCCGGGCGGTTGCGGACGCTGGTGTCGGTGACCGCGCCGCTGCTGGCGCCGGGGATCGTGGCGACGGCGCTGTTCGCGTTCATCACCGCGTGGAACGAGTTCTTCTTCGCGCTGGTGCTGCTGAAGACCCCGGAGAAACAGACCCTGCCGGTGATCCTCACCCACTTCATCGGCGCCGAGGGCGTCGCCGACCTCGGCCCGCTCGCGGCGGCGGCCTTCCTCGCGACGCTGCCCTCACTGGTCGTCTTCGCCCTCATCCAGCGACGGATCACGGGCGGCATGCTCGCCGGGGCGGTGAAGAGCTGATGCGCACCGGAACCGCGCCCCGACGCGTGCCCCGACCTGCGACCCGAGCCGCGACCCGAGCCGCCACCCTGCTCGTCGCCGTCGCCCTGCTGCTGGCCGGCTGCACCCAGGGCGGTGGCGACGGCGACGACGGCCGGATCACGCTGCGCTTCCAGTCCCTGGCCTGGCAGGAGGAGTCGGTCAAGGCCAACAAGGACCTGGTGGCGCAGTGGAACGCCACCCACCCCGACGTACGCGTCGAGTACGTCCAGGGCAGCTGGGACAGCGTCCACGACCAGCTCCTGACCTCCTTCGAGGGCGGCGAGGCGCCCGACATCATCCACGACGCCTCCGACGACCTCGCCGACTTCGCCTACGGCGGCTACCTCGCCGACCTGACCGACCTGCTGCCCGAGCGGCTCAAGTCGGAAATTCCTCGGCGCAGTTGGGACACGGTCACCTTCGGCGACGGCATCTACGGCGTGCCCTTCCTCCAGGAACCGCGCGTACTGATCGCCAACGCGACCCTGCTGGAGAAGTCGGGCGTCCGGATCCCGACGCCCGAACACCCGTGGACCTGGGCGGAGTTCCGACGGGTGACGAAGGAGCTGAGCGGCGACGGCACGTACGGGGTGGCCTGGCCGCTCAAGGAGCCCGTGTCCGCCACGCTCAACCTCTCCCTGTCCACCGGCGGACAACTCTTCCACCGCGGCACGGACGGCAAGGTCACCGTCCGTTTCGAGGAGGGCGACCAGGTGGTGCCCCGCACCATCCACGACCAGGTGGACACCGACCGCAGCGCCTCTCCCACCACTCTCGGCAGCGGCGGCTCCGACACCCTGCCCGGCTTCTTCGCGGGCAAGTACGCCATGGTGCCGCTCGGCTTCTCGTACCGTCAGCAGATCGAGCAGCAGGCCCCCGAGGGCTTCGACTGGCAGGTGCTGCCCGCCCCGGCCGGTGCCGACGGGCTCACCCAGGGCGTCAGCCCGCAGACCCTGTCGATCGCCGAGGACAGCCCGCACCGGAAGGAGGCCGCCGCGTTCGTCGACTTCCTCCTCCAGCCGGACAACATGGTGCGCCTCGCGCTGGGCGACTGGATGCTGCCCACCGGCACGCAGGCCCTCCGGGACCCCGCGTTGCGCACGCAGGAGCACGGCTGGGCCGTGGGGACGGCCCTCGCGGCCCATCTGCGATCCGCGCCCGCACAGTCCGTCCGGGGCTATCCCGAGTGGAAGGACAAGGTGGCGACCCCCGCGCTCCAGGAGTACTACAGCGGGGCGATCGGCATGGACGAGCTGCGCGAGAGACTGGAGGAGGACGGAAACCTCGTACTCGCCCGGTACCAGCGCTGACGACTGCCGGATCGGCGCTGACGGCTGCCCGCGCGAAAATCCGTTGCCCGCCCGCCGCGCGGACGCCTAACGTCCCCTCCGTGGCAGCTTTCAACGCGATCATCAACTCCGGTCTCGGCCGGGGCTGCACGTACTCCATCAGGATGCGTCGCGGCCCCGGAGCCCTGACCGGCCCGGGGTCCCCCCGCCGCTGACACCCCTGGTGCACGCGCGGCGGGGCTGAGCCTCCGCATCTCCTTTTGCCTTCGTCTTCCGGTCAGGGCCTTCGGCTGCCCGTTTCCGCCCCCTTTCACGGAAGACAAGGGACCACAGGCCATGGCCCGCCCCACCCAGCGTGCCCGCACGCTCTCGCAGAACTTCCTCGCCGACCGCCACACCGCCGACCGCGTCGCCCGGCTCGCCGCCCCCGACCGCCGGCACCCGCCCCTCCTGCTCGAAGTGGGCGCCGGCAACGGCGCCCTCACCGAGCCGCTCGCCCGCCGCAGCCGGGAACTGCACGCCTACGAGATCGACCCCCGGCTCGTCCCCGGGCTCCGCGCCCGCTTCGCGCACACCCCCCACGTCCGTGTCGTCGCCGGTGACTTCCTCGCCGCACGGCCCCCGCGCACGCCGTTCTCCGTCGCCGGGAACGTGCCCTTCTCCCGCACCGCCGACATCGTCGACTGGTGCCTCACCGCACCCGGTCTCACCGACGCCACGCTCCTCACCCAGCTCGAGTACGCCCGCAAACGCACAGGCGACTACGGCCGCTGGACGCTGCTGACGGTCCGGACCTGGCCCCGCCACGAGTGGCGGCTGGCCGGGCGGGTGAGCCGGTACGGCTTCCGCCCGGCGCCGCGCGTCGACGCCGGGATCCTCCGCATCGAACGCCGCCCCACCCCGCTGCTCACCGGCGCCGCCCACCGGAGCTGGGGGGACCTGGTCGAGCTGGGCTTCTCCGGGGTCGGCGGTTCGCTGCACGCCTCCCTGCGCAGGGCCCACCCCCGGCGTCGGGTGGACGCGGCGTTCCGGGCCGCGGGCCTGGACCGCGGCGTGCTCGTCGGCGAGGTGACGCCGACGCGGTGGCTGCGGCTGCACGAGGAGCTGGCGGCATGAGGAGGGACGCGCGGGAAAAGAGCTTGCACGAGACGTCTCGTCTCGCGTACCCTCGGCACATGACCAGTCCCGCTCACATCGCCATGTTCTCCATCGCCGCCCACGGCCACGTGAACCCCAGCCTGGAGGTGATCCGAGAGCTCGTCGCCCGAGGGCACCGGGTGACGTACGCGATCCCGCCGCTCTTCGCGGACAAGGTCGCCGAGGCGGGCGCCGAACCCAAGCTGTGGAACAGCACCCTGCCCGGCCCCGACGCCGACCCGGAGGCGTGGGGGACCACGCTGCTGGACAACGTCGAGCCGTTCCTGAACGACGCGATCCAGGCGCTCCCCCAGCTCGTCGAGGCGTACGAGGGCGACGAGCCGGACCTGGTCCTGCATGACATCAGCGCCTACCCGGCCCGTGTCCTCGGCCACCGCTGGGGCGTGCCGGTGGTCTCCCTCTCGCCGTGCATGGTCGCCTGGGAGGGGTACGAGCAGGAGGTCGGCGAGCCGATGTGGGAGGAGCCGCTGAAGACCGAACGCGGCCGGGCGTACTACGCCCGCTTCCACGCCTGGCTGGAGGAGAACGGGATCACCGAGCACCCCGACCCGTTCGTCGGCCGCCCCGCCCGCTCCCTGGTGCTGATCCCCAAGGCGCTCCAGCCGAACGCCGACCGGGTCGACGAGACGACGTACACCTTCGTCGGTGCCTGCCAGGGCGACCGCAGCGCCGAGGGGGAGTGGCAGCGTCCCACCGGTGCGGAGAAGGTCGTCCTCGTCTCCCTCGGGTCCGCGTTCACCAAGCAGCCGGGCTTCTACCGGGAGTGCGTCAAGGCCTTCGCCGGGCTGCCCGGGTGGCACGTGGTACTCCAGGTCGGCAAGCACGTCGACGCCGCCGAGCTGGGCGACGTACCGGAGAACGTGGAAGTGCGTTCCTGGGTGCCGCAGTTGGCGATCCTCCAGCAGGCCGACCTGTTCGTCACCCACGCGGGCGCCGGCGGCAGCCAGGAGGGCCTGGCCACCGCCACGCCGATGATCGCCGTCCCGCAGGCCGTGGACCAGTTCGGCAACGCCGACATGCTCCAGGGACTCGGCGTCGCCCGCCGGCTCCCGACCGAGGAGGCAACGGCCGAGGCGCTGCGCACCGCCGCCCTCGCCCTGGTCGACGACCCGGAGGTGGCCCGGCGCCTGAAGGAGCTCCAGGCCCGGATGGTCCAGGAGGGCGGCACCCGAAGGGCCGCCGACCTGATCGAGGCGGAGCTGGCGGCGGCGCGGGACTGACCGCACCGGCAGCACGCGGAAGGGCCCGCCGGTTCCCGGAACCGGCGGGCCCTTCCCCCGTTCACGCCTCCGTCACGAGCGGCCGGTGTTACTTCTGCGCACCCGGCACCCTTTCGCAAGGTTGTTGAATAAGTCACAGGCGCGTGTAGTGGTTGAACCGCGCACACCACATCGGCGAGAGTGGCGCGCACGTCCGCCGGCGCGCGGACGCGGCCGTCGTGCCCGCCCCCACGGGGCACGACGGCCGCTCTATGGTGTGAGCATGACGACGAGGTACGCGGCGTTGCTCCGGGGGATCAACGTGGGCGGCGCGAAGAAGGTCCCGATGGCCGAACTCCGGGCGCTGATGGAGGGGCTCGGCCACGACGCCGTCGGCACTTATCTCCAGAGCGGTCAGGCCGTGTTCGGCGCGGACCACGGTGACGAGGAGTCGCTCGCCGCCGAGTTGCGGGACGCGATCGACAAGCACTTCGGCTTCGGCGTGGACGTGATCGTGCGCGACCACGCCTATCTGAAGGCGATCGCCGACGCCTGCCCCTTCCCCGCGGCCGACCTGGAGGCGAAACAGCTCCATGTCACCTACTACTCCGCGCCGGTGGACGCGGACCGCTTCGCGGGGATCGACCAGGACGCCTTCCGCCCCGAGGAGTTCCGCCTCGGCGACCGCGCCCTGTACCTGTACGCACCGAACGGTCTGGGCCGCTCCAAGCTCGCGGAGGCCCTCTCCAGGCCCCGGGTCACCAAGGGTCTGATCGCCACCACCCGCAACTGGAACACCGTCGTCAAGCTCGTGGAGCTGACCGGAGCCTGAGCCGGCGCTCCGGCCGGCGTATCGGGCTCAGGCCCCGACCGCCGCCAGCACCGGCACCCGCGCCTCGTCGTACCGCTCCAGCAGCACCCGCGCCACCTCCGGCGAGGGACCGAGCACGTCCGCGAGTACGTCCGCCCCGGCCGCGCCCCGCGCGATGCGGTCCGGCAGGAAGCCGGGGGCCAGGACGTACGGGGCGACGGCGACGCGCTCGCAGCCCAGCTCCCGCAGCTCGGCCACCGCCTGCTCGGTGCGCGGAAGGGATGCGGAGGCGAACGCAGGCCGCACGGCGCACCAACCGGTGTGCCGCCACTCCCGCGCGATTTCTGCGATCACTGCGATCGCCTCCGGGTCGGAGGACCCCGCCGAGGCCAGCACGACCCCGGTCGAGGACTTGTCGGCGGGCGTCAGACCCGCCTCGTACAGCCGCCGCTCGAGCGCCGACAGCAGCAGCGGGGAGGGGCCCAGCACCTCCGCCTGCCGGATCCTGAGCCGCGCGGGCGCGTCCGCGAGGACCGCCGGGATGTCCGCCTTGGCGTGGAAGGCGCGGGTCAGCAGCAGCGGCAGCGCCACCACGTCCCGCACGCCCTCCGTCGCCAGCGACTCCAGCACCCCCGGCACCGAGGGCACGTTGAAGTCCAGGAAGCCGGTCTCCACCCGTACGTCCGGGCGCAGCGACCTGACCCGGCGCACCAGGGCGTGCACGGCCTGGGCGTGCCGCGGGTCGCGGCTGCCGTGGGCGATGACCAGGAGTACGGGGCGGACCGGCGCGGACATGTCGTACCTCAGCTCCTCACCAGCAGACCGCGGCTGCGCAGCACCCACCGCTCCAGCGGGCTGAAGATCAGCAGGTCGATGGCGATGCCGACGAACAGGATGAGCAGGATCGCCTCGAACACCATGGCCATGTCGCTGGCGTTGCGGCCGTTCTCCAGCAACTGACCCAGGCCCACCCCGAGGTCGGGGAAGGACGCGATGATCTCGGCGGCCATCAGCGAACGCCAGGAGAACGCCCAGCCCTGCTTCAGCCCCGCCACATAGCCGGGCAGCGCGGCCGGCAGCACGATGTGCCAGGTGCCCTTCAGCCCCGTCGCGCCCAGTGTGCGCCCCGCCCGCAGGAAGAGCGGGGACACCTGGTCGACGCCGGAGACCAGACCGTTGGCGATCGAGGGCACCGCGCCCAGCAGGATGACGGCGTACATCATCGAGTTGTTCAGGCCCAGCCAGATCACAGCCGGCGGCACCCAGGCCACCGACGGCAGCGACTGGAGGCCGGACAGGATCGGCCCGATCGCGGCGCGCACGAACTTCACCCGCGCCACCAGCAACCCCAGCGGGGTGCCGATCAGCAGGGCGAAGCAGAAGCCGAGCAGGCCGCGCGAGACGCTGGTCCAGATGTAGCCGAGCAGCTCGCCCTGGAGCCAGGCCTGGTGGACGACGTCCCACACGTCGGACGGCGCGGGCAGTTTCGTCGGGTCGTCGACGATCTTGAAGGAGACGAGGCCCTGCCACACCGCCAGCACCAGCAGCACGGCGACGGTCGGCGGCAGGATCTTCTCCACGAAGGTCTGCCGGAAGGGCTTGCGGCCTCGCTGCACCGTCTCCAGTGCGTCCAGGCCCGCCTCCAGACCGGCGAGATCGCCGCCGTCCTTGGCACCGCCCTCCTTGGCGGGACGCGTCGTGTCAGTGCTGGCCATGGCGGCGGATCTCCCCACGCAGTTCTTCGGTGATCTCGACGGACAGTTCCGCGACCTCGGCGTCCTCGATGCGGCGCGGCTGCGGGATACCGACCGTCCATTCCCGCGCCACCCGCCCCGGACGCGACGACAGCAGCACCACGCGCTCCGCGAGCCGGACCGCCTCGCGCACGTTGTGCGTGACGAAGAGGACGGACAGCTGTGTCTCGCGCCAGATCCGCGTCAGCTCGTCGTGCAGCACGTCCCTGGTGATGGCGTCCAGCGCCGCGAACGGCTCGTCCATCAGCAGCAGCTTGCTCTCCTGGGCGAGCGCCCGGGCCATCGCGACCCGCTGGCGCATACCGCCCGACAGTTCGTGCACCCGCTTGCCGTACGCGCCCTTCAGCCGGACGAGCTCCAGCAGCTCCTCCGCCTTGTCGCGCCGCTCCGACTTGGGCACGCCGCGCAGCTTCAGCGCGAGCTCGATGTTCTTGCCCGCGGTCAGCCACGGGAACAGCGCGTGCTCCTGGAACATCAGGGCCGGCCGCCCGTCCGTGGCGATCGTGCCGGCGCTCGGCTCGTCCAGGCCCGCCACCAGGTTCAGCAGCGTGGACTTGCCGCAGCCGGATGCCCCCAGGAGGGTGACGAACTCGCCGGGCGCGACATCGAGAGTGATGTCGTCCAGCACGAGCTGCTGCCCGGCGGGGCCTGCGAACGACTTCGAGACGTGCTCGATCCGGGCGGCGTGCGTGACCGCCGCGGTGCCCTCGTCGGCCTTGGCGAGGGTCGTGGTCGTGGCCATGGTCGTCACCTCCTGGGAATGGTCGGGATCCGCGCTTACTTGACGCCGAGACCGGCGTCGTCGACCGCGGGCTCGCCCTTGGCCTTGAGGACCTTGTTGAGGAGCGTGAGGTCGTAGATGCCCTTGAGGTCGGGCTGCTCCAGCAGGCCGGCCTTGACGGCGTGCTCCGCCTGGGCGTCGAGGGTGGCGGCCAGCGGGTCGTCGGTGAGTTCGATCGACTCCCAGGCCGGGTCCAGGACCTCGGCCGGCAGCGCCTTGCCGGTGTCCTTCTCCAGCTGCTTGTTGGCCGCGGCCTTGGCCTCGTCCGGGTTTGCCTTGATCCACTCGTTGGTGTCGGCCGAGGCCCGCAGCACGGCCTCGACGGCCTTGGGGTGCTCCTCCAGGAACTTCTGCGACACGATGATGTTCGTGATCACGAACTTCTTGTCCGGCCACAGCGTCGACTCGTCCAGCAGCACCTTGCCGCCCTCGGCGACCAGCTTGGACGCGGTCGGCTCGGGCACCCAGGCACCGTCCAGCGAACCGGCCTTGTAGGCGTCGGGGGTGACCTTGTTGTCACTGCGGACGACCGTGACGTCGCCCTTGCCGCTCTGCGCGTCGACCTTCCAGCCCTGCTCGGCGATCCAGTTCAGGAACGCCACGTCCTGCGTGTTGCCGAGCTGCGGGGTCGCGATGCGCTTGCCCTTGACGTCCTTCAGGGACTTGATCTTGTCGGGGTTGACCACGAGCTTCACCCCGCCGGAGGCCGAACCGCCGATGATGCGGAGGTTCTTGCCGCCCGACTTGGTGTAGCCGTTGATCGCCGGGGACGGGCCGATCCAGCCGATGTCGATGGAGCCGGAGTTCAGCGCCTCGATCTCGGACGGGCCCGCGTTGAAGGTCGCGTACTTGGCCTCGGTGCCGCCCAGCGCCTTCTGGAAGAAGCCCTTCTGGTTGCCGACCAGCGGCGTGGCGTGGGTGACGTTGCCGAAGTAGCCGATCCGCACGGAGTCCAGACCGTCGATCTTCTCCGCGCCCGCCGCGACCTTGGCGGTGTCGTCCTCCTTCGCCTGGGAGCCGTAGCCGCAGGCGGCCAGGGTGAGGAGGGGGAGCGCGGCTATGACCGCCAGGGTGCGGCGCAGAGCGGTGGTGGCAGGCACGGGAGGTGTTCCTCTCGTTGGTCCGGCTCGCACGCCTGTCGGTTGGTCCGAGGTGTCAGGTCGTGGCCGGGAGGTCGGCAGGTTTGCGTCTACGGCGGTGGGGGGTGAGGGCGCGCGAGCGGTGCGCGTACGTCACCGCGCACATCGCGCCACTCCGCCCTGCCCGCTGCCGAGAGCACCGCTGCCCACGCGGCCGCCCTCCTTGGCGAACGTGGAGTAGAAGTCGGGGGAGCCCATGCTCAGAAGTCCCACCCGTCGTCGTCCGCCTCGTCCTTGACCGGCTCCGGCGCGGCGAAGGACTCGCCGACCATGCCAGCGGTGAGCGTGGTGCCGTCGCTCGGGTCGATCAGGATGAAGGAACCGGTGCGGCGGGAGTCGGCGTAGGAGTCGGCGGGCAGCGGCTCCGCCGTACGGATCTTGACCCGGCCGATGTCGTTCGCGACGAGCTGTCCGGGGTGCGGGTGCAGCGACAGGTCGTCCAGCGTGAGCCGGGCGGGGATGTCCTTGACGATCGCCTTCACCGTGCGGGTGCCGTGCTTGATGAGCACGCGGTGGCCCACGGTCAGCGGGGCGTCGGCGACGTGGCAGACGGTCGCCTCGACGTCCTGGGTGGTGGCCGGCGCGTCCTTGCGGGGCACGATCAGGTCCCCGCGCGAGACGTCGATGTCGTCCTCGAGCAGCAGCGTCACCGACTGGGGCGTCCAGGCGGTGTCGACCGGCTCGCCCAGCAGGTCGATGCCGGACACCTTCGAGGTGCGGCCCGACGGCAGCACGGTGACCTCGTCGCCGACGCGGAAGGTGCCGGCGGCGATCTGACCCGCGTAACCGCGGTAGTCGGGGTGCTCGGCGGTCTGCGGGCGGATCACGTACTGGACGGGCAGCCGGGCGTGGCAGTGCGCCAGGTCGTGGCTGACCGGGACGGACTCCAGGTGCTCCAGGACCGTCGGGCCGCCGTACCAGTCCATGACCGCCGACGGCTCCACCACGTTGTCACCGGCGAGCGCCGAGATCGGGATCGCGGTGACCTCGGGGACGCCCAGCTCGGTCGCGTACGCCGTGAACTCCTCGGCGATCGCGGCGAACACGGGCTCCTTGTAGTCGACCAGGTCCATCTTGTTGACGGCGAGGACGACGTGCGGGACGCGCAGCAGGGCGGCGATCGCGGCGTGCCGGCGGGTCTGCTCGACGACGCCGTTGCGGGCGTCGACCAGGATCACCGTCAGCTCGGCGGTGGAGGCGCCGGTGACCATGTTCCGGGTGTACTGCACGTGCCCGGGGGTGTCGGCCAGGATGAACCGGCGGCGCGGGGTGGCGAAGTAGCGGTACGCCACGTCGATGGTGATGCCCTGCTCGCGCTCGGCCCGCAGGCCGTCGGTGAGCAGCGCGAGGTCCGGGGCCTCCTGGCCGCGGCTCGCGGAGGCGCGCTCCACGGCCTCCAGCTGGTCGACGAGGACCGACTTGGAGTCGTGCAGGAGGCGGCCCACCAGGGTGGACTTGCCGTCGTCGACGGACCCGGCGGTGGCGAACCGCAGCAGGGTGGTCTCCGACAACTGCTCGACCGACAGGGGCTCGACGGGTTCGGTGGTGCTGGTCATCTTTAGAAGTACCCCTCGCGCTTGCGGTCTTCCATCGCGGCCTCGGAGAGCTTGTCGTCGGCGCGCGTCGCGCCGCGCTCGGTGAGCCGGGAGGCGGCGATCTCCGCGATCACCTTCTCGATGCTGTCGGCGTCGGAGTCGACGGCGCCGGTGCAGGACATGTCGCCGACGGTGCGGTAGCGCACCCGGCGCTTCTCCACGCTCTCGCCGTCCTTGGGGCCGCCCCATTCGCCGGCGGTCAGCCACATGCCGCTACGGGCGAAGACCTCACGCTCGTGCGCGTAGTAGATCTCCGGCAGCTCGATGTTCTCGCGGGCGATGTACTGCCACACGTCCAGCTCGGTCCAGTTGGAGAGCGGGAAGACCCGGACGTGCTCGCCGGGGGCGTGCCGGCCGTTGTACAGGTTCCACAGCTCGGGGCGCTGCCGGCGCGGGTCCCACTGGGAGAACTCGTCGCGCAGCGAGAACACCCGCTCCTTGGCCCGGGCCTTCTCCTCGTCGCGGCGCCCGCCGCCGAAGACGGCGTCGAACTTCTCCGCCTGGATCTTCTCGGTCAGCGGCAGCGTCTGCAGCGGGTTGCGGGTGCCGTCCGCGCGCTCCTTGAGCACACCCCGGTCGATGTAGTCCTGCACGGAGGCGACGTGCAGCCGCAGCCCGTACTTCTCGACCGTGCGGTCGCGGTAGTCGAGGACCTCCGGGAAGTTGTGCCCGGTGTCGACGTGCAGCAGGGAGAACGGCACGGCGGCGGGGGCGAACGCCTTCAACGCCAGGTGCAGCATGAGGATGGAGTCCTTGCCGCCGGAGAAGAGGATCACCGGCCGCTCGAACTCGCCCGCCACCTCGCGGAAGATGTGCACCGCCTCGGACTCGAGGGCGTCGAGGTGGGAGAGGGCGTACGGACCGGCCGTACCCTCCCTGACCGCAGCGACGGTCGTCGTCATGCCAGTCCCCTTTCGGTGAGCAGGGCGTGGACCGCCGCGGCGGACTCCTGGACGGTCTGGTCCTGCGACTCGATGCGCAGGTCGGGCGTGACGGGCTCCTCGTACGGGTCGTCGACCCCGGTGAGCCCCGTCAGCTCACCCGCGGCCTGCTTGGCGTACAGGCCCTTCACATCGCGCACCGAGCACACCTCGACCGGGGTGGCCACGTGCACCTCCACGTACGCCGTGCCGTTCGCCTCGTGGCGCTCGCGCACCGCGTCCCGGCTGTCCGCGTACGGGGCGATCACCGGGACCAGCGCCGTGACGCCGTTGCGGGCGAGCAGTTCGGCGACGAAGCCGATGCGCTGCACGTTGGTGTGCCGGTCCTCGCGGCTGAAGCCGAGGCCCGCCGAGAGGAACTCGCGGATCTCGTCGCCGTCGAGGAGCTCGACGCGGTGGCCCTCCTCGCGCAGCCGGCCGGCCAGCTCGTACGCGATGGTGGTCTTGCCGGCGCTCGGCAGACCCGTGAGCCAGACGGTGGCTCCGGTCGTCACGTGGTTCTCCTGAATCTCAGTGGTCGTCATGGTCAGCCGTGCAGTCCGCACTCGGTCTTGGAGCGGCCCGCCCAGCGTCCGGCGCGGGCGTCCTCGCCCTCCAGCACACGTCGGGTGCAGGGCGCGCAGCCCACGGAGGCATAGCCGTCCATCAGCAGCGGGTTGGTGAGGACGCCGTGCTCGGCCACGTACGTTTGCACATCTTCCTGTGACCAGGCTGCGATGGGGGAGATCTTCACCTTGCCCCGCTTCTCGTCCCAGCCGACGACCGGAGTGTTCGCCCGGGTCTCGGACTCGTCGCGGCGCAGACCGGTCGCCCAGGCCTGGTAGCCCCTGAGGCCCTCCTCCAGCGGCTTCACCTTGCGCAGCGCGCAGCACAGGTCGGGGTCGCGGTCGTGCAGCTTGGGGCCGTACTCGGCGTCCTGCTCGGCGACCGTCTGGCGCGGGGTGAGCGTGATGACGTTCACGTCCATCACGGCCTCGACCGCGTCCCGGGTGCCGATGGTCTCCGGGAAGTGGTAGCCGGTGTCGAGGAACACCACGTCCACGCCGGGCAGGGCGCGGGAGGCGAGGTGGGCGACGACCGCGTCCTCCATGGAGGAGGTCACGCAGAAGCGGCTGCCGAACGTCTCGGCGGCCCACTGGAGGATCTCCAGCGCGGAGGCGCCCTCCAGCTCGCGGCCCGCCCGCTCGGCGAGCGCCTTGAGTTCCTCGGTCGTACGCTCTTCCTGAACCGCCGTCATATCGGTTCCTCTCCCGTGGAGTTGGGCTGAAGACCCCGGGCGAGCAGCCCGAGGAACTTCAACTGGAATGCGCGGTTGCACGCCCCGCATTCCCAGGCGCCGTGACCTTCCTCGTGCGGACGCAGGTCCTCGTCCCCGCAGTAGGGGCAGTAGAAGGGCGCGGCACGCTCCGTCATGACAGGGCCTCCTCGGAGGCGCGGGCCGCCCAGGTGGCGAAGCGCTCGCCGTCCTCGCGCTCGGCCTCGTAGCGCTTGAGGACGCGCTCGACGTAGTCCGGCAGCTCCTCGGCCGTCACCTTCAGGCCGCGCACCTTGCGGCCGAAGCCCGGCTCCAGGCCGAGCGCACCGCCCAGGTGCACCTGGTAGCCCTCGACCTGCTCGCCCTCGGCGTTCAGGACCAGCTGGCCCTTGAGGCCGATGTCGGCGGTCTGGATGCGGGCGCAGGCGTTGGGGCAGCCGTTGAGGTTGATGGTGAGGGGCTCGTCGAACTCCGGCAGACGGCGCTCCAGCTCGTCGATGAGCGAGGCGCCGCGCGCCTTGGTCTCGACGATGGCGAGCTTGCAGAACTCGATGCCGGTGCAGGCCATGGTGCCGCGCCGGAAGGTGGAGGGCCGGGCGGTGAGGTCCAGCGCCTCCAGGGACTCCACCAGGGAGTCGACCTGCCCCTCCTCGACGTCGAGGACGATCATCTTCTGCTCGACGGTGGTGCGCACCCGGCCCGAGCCGTGCGCCTCCGCCAGGTCGGCGACCTTGGTCAGGATCGTGCCGTCGACGCGGCCGACGCGCGGGGCGAAGCCGACGTAGAAGCGGCCGTCCTTCTGCCGGTGCACGCCGATGTGGTCCCGCCAGCGGCTCGTCGGCTCGGCGGGCGCCGGACCGTCGGTCAGCTTGCGCTCGAGGTACTCGTCCTCCAGCACCTGGCGGAACTTCTCCGCGCCCCAGTCGGCGACCAGGAACTTCAGGCGGGCGCGGTTGCGCAGCCGCCGGTAGCCGTAGTCACGGAAGATCGAGATGACGCCCTCGTAGACGTCGGGCACGTCCTCGATCGGCACCCAGGCGCCCAGGCGCACACCCAGCTTGGGGTTGGTGGACAGGCCGCCGCCGACCCACAGGTCGAAGCCCGGCCCGTGCTCGGGGTGGCGGACGCCGACGAACGCGACGTCGTTGATCTCGTGCACCACGTCCAGCACCGGCGACCCGGAGATCGCGGTCTTGAACTTCCGCGGGAGGTTCGAGTACGCCTTGTTGTTCAGGACGCGGCGCTTCATCTCCTCCAGCGCCGGCGTGCCGTCGATGATCTCGTCCTCGGCGATGCCCGCGACCGGGGAGCCGATCATCACGCGGGGCGTGTCGCCGCAGGCGGTCACCGTGGACAGGCCGACGGCCTCCAGGCGGTTCCAGATCTCGGGCACGTCCTCGATCCGGATCCAGTGGTACTGCACGTTCTGCCGGTCGGTGATGTCGGCGGTGCCGCGCGCGAACTCCTGCGAGATCTCGCCGATGACACGCAGCTGCGTGGTGGTCAGCGCGCCGCCGTCGATGCGGACGCGGAGCATGAAGTAGCTGTCGTCCAGCTCCTCCGGCTCGAGGACGGCCGTCTTTCCGCCGTCGATGCCCTGCTTGCGCTGGGTGTACAGACCCCACCAGCGCATGCGTCCGCGCAGGTCACCGGGGTCGATCGAGTCGAAACCCCGCTTGGAGTAGATCGTCTCAATACGTGTCCGTACGTTGAGACCGTCGTCGTCCTTCTTGGTCTGCTCGTTGCCGTTGAGCGGGGTGAAGTGACCGGCCGCCCACTGACCCTCGCCGCGGTGACGGCTCACCTTGCGGCGGGGGGTCGCGGCAGCAGGATTCGGCGGGGTGGCGGCCATGGTTGTGACACGTCCTTCGGGACAGGCGGAAAGCGGCTCTGACCTGCGCGTACGGGCGCACGGGCATAGTGCGCGTCATTGCGCGGGAATGAGGCGAAGACAGGAAATCCGGTAGTGCTGGAGGGTGCTCTCAGCGGGCCGGACAGATGGCGCTGGACATGCGGCCGAGGTCGACGTGCCGCCGACTCACCAAGGCAATTCCAGTTCCAGGCATGACGGAAGACTGGCACGGCGATCTGGACACAGTCCAGCTTAATCCAAAATGTGGACACCCTTGTCTCGTCGGGCGAGACAAGGGTGTCCAGGATCACATGTGGGGCCCGGGGGCCCGGTCAGGCGGTCGGTCAGGCGGGGAACGCTCCCGGCCAGGGGCCGGGAGTCGCCACGTCGGCCTCCTCCTCCACCTTGGTGTCGAACAGGCGGAAGCCGCGGCGCTGGTAGTTGTCCATCGCGTACTCGCCGTCCTTGCTGCACGTGTGCAGCCACACCCGCTTGGTCGTGGCCAGCCCCGGCCAGCGGTCCGCCAGGTCCCAGGCGCGGGCGGTGCCGTACGAGAGCAGGTGGCCGCCGATGCGCCGGCCCCGGAAGGCCGGGATCAGACCGAAGTACTCGATCTCCACGACCCCGTCGTCCCCGGGCGTCAGCTCCACGTACCCGGCGGGCGTGCCGTGGTCGTAGGCGACCCAGGTCTCCACGCCGGGCCGCTCCAGGTGCTCCCGCCACCGCGCGTAGTCCCAGCCCAGCCGGTCCGTCCAACGGATGTCGCCGCCGACCGAGGCGTACAGGAAGCGGCTGAACTCGGGGGAGGGCACCTCGGAGCGGACGATCCGGACGTCCCCCTCCGGTGCGGCGGCCGGCAGCAGATCGGTCGGCGCCGTCTGCTCCAGGGACCAGGTGGTCACGGCGATGTTGGTCATGCCGGTCAGAAAATCATCCGCCCGGGAGATCTGTCGATCCCGTCAGTGCAGCGCGTCCTCGACCGACCTCAGCGGCACGGCGAAGAGCATGTGGCCCGACTGCGACCAGACCTCACCGGTCTGCGCCCAGTGCGACAGGGAGCCCGCCGGTCGGCTCCAGCACCGCTGCGAGTGGTCCGCTCCGCACTCCACGGCCCGCGCGCCCTCCGTGTCCAGCCGCCACAGGGTCCCGCGCCCGTTCTGTCCGCCGGCCGCCCGCCCCAGGTACCAGTCGGACCGATCCGCGCCGGGCGGGCGGTGCGACAGCACGCCCCCCACCTCGGCCGCCCCGGTCTCGTACGCCTCCACCGCCTCGACGCGCCCGGCGGAGTCCGCGGCCGGCAGTCCGGAGCGGGCCGGGTCCGTGCTGAACGCGTAGCGCCACAGCCGGGTGGGCCGGTCGCCCTCCGCGGACACCCGCTCGCTCGCCACCAGGCCGGCGGGGACCGTGCTGCGGTCCAGGGAGATCGCGCCGGGGCGTGCGGCGCCGTCGGCGGCGGAGAGCCGGTACGAGGCGACGGCGGGCAGTACGTACGGGTGGCCGTTCGCCGCCCAGCCCCCGGGCACCCGCCCGACGGCGTCCGCCCGCGTGGTGACCCGCTGGATCCGGTCCATGTCGTACACGAACAGCGCCTCGCGGTCCCCGGCGCCGCTGGTGACCAGCAGCTTGTCCTGGTACCAGACCATGCCGGAGACGGGGGAGGCGAGCCCCCGGTAGTCCTGGCCGCCGTCGACCGGGACGGCGAGAAGGGCCGAGGCGTAGCTCAGACGGCCGGCGTCGTCGGCGTCGACGAAGGAGACCCGCGCGAGTCCGCCCTCGGGCGTGCCGTCGTCGCGGCTCCAGGCGGACAGGACGACGCGGTGGGCGCCCCAGCGGCCGTCCGCCTCGGCGTCACCGGAGGTGGTGACCGCACCGGGACGCCAGCCCGCGGTGTCGGCGTCGTCCCAGCAGTAGGCGCGGGTGGCGGCGGGGGAGACCGGCAGCGCCTCCCGCTCCCCGGTCGTGCAGTCGGCGGCGCCGCGCAGGGTGCGGTCGGCGGAGTCGAGGACGGCGTCGACGCCCACCGGTTCACCCATCGCGGAGGAGAGCCGGTCGAGCCAGGCGGCCGGTACGCGGTGCTCCGTCAGCCGCAGCGCGTCGGTCTCGGCGGCGGAGGTGAGGGGCTTCAGGGCGCCGGGATCGTCGGCGACCGTGGCCTGCGAGGCGCTGATCATCGTGGCGGCGCCGGTCAGTGCGAGGGCCGCCGCGGCCAGGGTGGCGCGCACTGCCCTGCCCCGTCTGCGCCGGCGGTGTCTGCCGCGCTGCTTCATAGAACACCTCCACAGGCACCGGACCAACTGATCGTGACGGTCCTTGTGTTGACCGTGGCGCAGCTGGGGCGGTCCGTAGAGGATGCTACGACAGACGGACGGGTTCGCGGACGCGGACGCTGCAAATATGCGTAGTCCAGCCGTATGTGCGGCCATCCGGGGCGCGCCGGCCGTTCAGAGTGCCGGTACCGGCCCCCGGCGTTCCGCCACCGCCGGTGCCGCCGAGTGGGGAAGCAGGTCGCGGGGGTCGTCCGGGAGGAGCACCTCGACCTCGGCGGCTTCGCAGAAACGATACGGCCGATGCTCCAGGTAGGCCCCGAGGTACCTCCGCACCCGCGACATCTCCGCCCGTACCGTCACCGTGCGGGCCGGGTCCCCGAACATGTCCCGGGCCAGCCCCGCGGCGCTGCGGCCACCACGGTGGACGGCCAGCAGATACAGCAACTCGGCGTGCCGCGGACTCAGTTCCCGGTCCCAGGCCTCCGCACCGGTCAGCACCCGCACCGACCAGCGGCGCCGCTGTCCGAGATCCAGCACGATCCGGACGGCGCCCTGCGCCACCGGCCCCTCGGCGGCCCGCACCAGCCACCCCTCCGCCAGCGGCTCCACCGTGCACGCCCCGAACGACGGCAGCCAACCGGTCCCCGCCGCCGGGGACTTGGGCAGCGCCACGCGGTCCACGTACGGCATGCCCGTCACCGCCGCCGTCCAGCCGTCCCGGTCCACCACCAGGGCCCGCCCCTCCAACCGGGCCAGCACCGGCGCCCCCACCGTCCGCAGCCGCTCCAGCGACCGGACGTGCAGTTCGCGCAGCCGGGCCTCGGCGAGCTTGGCCACCGAGTCGACCCAGGCGAGTGTGGCCGGGTGCATCGTCTCCAGCGGTCCGCTCACGTCGACGACGCCGAGCAGCCGGCCGTTGCGCGGATCCGTGATGGGCGCCCCCGCGCAGGTCCAGGTCGCCTGGGACCGTACGAAGTGTTCGGAGGCGAAGACCTGTACGGGCCGCCGGGTGACCGCCGGGGTGCCCACGCCGTTGGTGCCGACCACGTCCTCCCGCCAGTCCGCGCCGAGTTCGAAACCGAGCCCGTCGGCCCTGCGCAGCACCGGCGTGCTGCCCTCCCGCCACAGCACCCGGCCGTCGTCGTCGGCGACCACCATGATGTGGTGGGCGACGTCCGCGACCGACAACAGCCCCTCCCGCAACACCGGCAGCACATGCCGCAGCGCCGAGGACTCCCGCCGCCGCTGCACCTCCTCCGGGGACAGCAGCCCGGAACGGAAGTCGTGCTCCGGATCGACCCCGCTGCGCAGCATCCGCTCCCAGGACTGCTCGATCACCGGACGCGGCGCCACCGGAGCGCGCCCGCCAGAGAGCCTGGCGGAGCGGACGTCGCTGAGCATCCGTGCCGCACGCGCCGTGTCGACGGCGGCGAACTGCGTCACGTCCATCGGCGAGAGCGCCACTGGTCCCCGTCCTCCCGGAAGCCGGATGTTCGTCTCGTACTGACCGCTTTCCCCTGACACGAGAACACAGTCCGCGCACAGTCGGCAGCAAGTTGCAACCCCCTGCAACCCTGGTGGGCGGCCTTCGTGGTGCCTGAAACTTGAACCACGCCGTCCCGAGCGGCGTACGCGGCCCGAACAGGCCCGTGTGGCGGGGGTGGTGCCGTGTCGGCGCAGCACCACCCCCGCGCCGCGCGGCGGCGGTCTCAGACCGCCGGCCGGGCCCGCTCCACCACCGACGCCAGATCGAGCGTCGGCGGCAGCGTGCCGAAGGCCGCGCCCCCGTCACCGCCCAGCCGCGCGGCGCAGAACGCGTCGGCGACCTCCGGCGGCGCGTACCGCACCAGCAGCGCCCCCTGGAGCACCAGCGCCAGCCGCTCCACGAGCCGCCGCGCCCGCCCCTCGGCGGCCTCCAGATCCGCCAGGTCCGTCAGCAGGTCCCGGATCGCCCCGTCCAGGCGGTGATCGGCGCCGCGCGCCAGGCCGACCTCGGTGAGGTACGCGTCCAGCGCCAGCGGTTCCCGCCCCAGCGCCCGCAGCACGTCGAGGGCCTGCACGTTGCCCGCGCCCTCCCAGATGGAGTTCAGCGGCGACTCGCGCACCAGCCGGGGCAGCCCGGACTCCTCGACGTACCCGTTGCCGCCCAGGCATTCGGCGGCCTCCACCGCCACCGGTGCGCACCGCTTGGTCACCCAGTACTTCGCCGCCGGGACCGCCAGCCGCAGCAGCGCCCGCTCCCGCTCGTCCCCGCCCTCGGCGGCGTCGCAGGCCGCGGCCAGCCGCAGCGCGAGCGTGGTGGCGGCCTCCGACTCGAGCGCGAGATCCGCGAGCACGTTGCGCATCAGCGGCTTGTCGATCAGCTTCCCGCCGAAGGCCTCCCGGTACGCGCAGTGGTGCACCGCCTGCGCCACGGCCTGCCTCATCAGCCCCGCCGAGCCCAGCACGCAGTCGAGCCGGGTCGCCGCCACCATGTCGATGATGGTGCGCACCCCGCGCCCCTCCTCGCCGACCCGGCGCGCCCAGGTCCCGGCGAACTCGACCTCGGCCGAGGCGTTGGACCGGTTGCCCAGCTTGTCCTTGAGCCGCTGGATCAGGAACACGTTGCGGGTGCCGTCCGCCAGCACGCGCGGCACCAGGAAGCAGGTGAGCCCGCCCGGAGCCTGCGCCAGCACCAGGAACCCGTCCGACATCGGCGCCGAGCAGAACCACTTGTGGCCGGTCAGCTCGTACGTGCCGTCCTCGGCCAGCGGCCGGGCGGCCGTGGTGTTGGCCCGCACGTCGCTGCCGCCCTGCTTCTCCGTCATGCCCATCCCGAACAGGGCACCGGCCTTCAGACGGGCGGGCCGCAGCTCACGGTCGTACACCTGCGAGGTCAGCCGCGGCTCCCACTCGGCGGCGAGGTCCGGGTCGGTCCGCAGGGCCGGCACCGCCGCGTGGGTCATCGACAGCGGGCAGCCGTTGCCGGCCTCGACCTGCGTCCACATGAGGAAACCGGCCGCGCGCCGCACCTGGCCGCCCGGCCGGGACCAGGCCGCCGTCAGCCCCGCCGAGACGCCCTTGCCCAGCAGCCGGTGCCAGGCCGGGTGGAAGTCGACCTCGTCGGCGCGGTGGCCGTAGCGGTCGTGGGTGCGCAGGACCGGCGGGTTCGCGTTGGCCAGCGCACCCCACTCCTGCGTCTGGGCCGATCCGCAGCTGCGGCCCAGGCCCGACAGCTCCGCCCGCGCCTCCTCGCGCAGCCGAGGCGCCAGATGGCGTTCGACCGCCTCCGACAACGCCCGGTCGGCGGTGAAGACGTCGTAGCCGACCAGCGGCGGGACCTGGTTCGTCACGATGTGGGTACTGCCTGCCATGACCGCGAACCTATCGCGCCCAGGGACGGGAGGGGGCTGTCGCGGGCCCGACGGAGTCCGCGGATGAGTGCGGTCCCCCGCGACGGATACCTTTAGGGCGTGCAGCCAGCAAGTGAATCCCCCGAACGGCCCTCCGGCCGGCTCCATCGCGCCCGGGTTCTGTATCGGAACGTCTCCAAACGCAGGACCGCCTGGCTGCTGCTCAAGGACACCGTCAACTCGTGCATGGAGTACCGCATCCTCGGCCTCGCCGCCGAGGCCGCGTTCTTCACCCTGCTGTCCGTGCCGCCCCTGCTGCTGAGCGTCCTCGGCCTGCTCGGCTACGTCGACCTGTGGATCGGCGCCGACACCACCGAGAGCCTGCGCGCCAACATCCTGGACGCCTCCCGCGCGGTGCTCTCCGAGCGGGGCGTCCGGCAGATCACCGAGCCGATCCTGGACGACGTGACGAAGGGCGGAAGACCCGACGTCATCTCCCTCGGATTCCTGTTCGCCCTGTGGTCGGGCTCCCGCGCGGTGAACGTCTTCATCGACACCATCACCGTGATGTACGGCCTCGACGGCGTCCGGGGCATCGTCAAGACGCGCCTGATGGCCTTCCTGCTCTTCCTCGTCGCGCTGCTCATCGGGTCGGTCGCGCTGCCACTGATGGTGGCCGGTCCGGACGCCGTGGTGCGGGTCGTGCCGTGGTCGACGACGGTCGTCCAGGTGCTGTACTGGCCGGTCGTCATCATCCTGTCCGTCGCCTTCCTGACCACGCTCTACCACGTCTCCGTGCCCGTGCGCTCCCCGTGGATCGAGGACGTGCCCGGCGCGCTGGTCGCCCTCGCCATGTGGGTGCTCGGCAGCTTCCTGCTGCGCATCTACCTCACCAGCACCGTCGAGGGCCCCACCATCTACGGCTCGCTCGCCGCGCCCGTCGCCGTGCTGCTGTGGATCGGCGTGTCCGCGTTCGCCGTGCTCGTCGGGGCCGCGGTCAACGCGGCCATCGACCGCGTGTGGCCGGCCGCCGCCACCGCCGCGGCCCGCGAGGCCAACGAGCGGCTGCGGCGGGCCCAGGTCGCCGAGTACGTGGCCCGCGCCGCCGCGAGCGGCGACGCGGACCCCGACATGCCCTCCGAGTTCCCGGAACGCTGGTCCCGCTTCCTGCCCCCCGAGGACGTCACGGCCCGCCTGCGCACCCACGTGAAGAACACGCCGCCCGCGGACCACAACAAGGCGAACAACAACAAGGCGAGCAACAACAGGGCGAACCACGGCAACACGCATCACGACAAGCCGGAGGCGTCGTAGCGGACCCGCCGCTGCCTAGTGTGGGCCGGACGCGTCCGGAGCCCACGCCCCCGCCGCCACCTCCTCCCGCACGAAGTCCCCGAAGTCCCGCGGCGCCCGGCCCAGGACCTGCTGGACGCCGTCCGACAGATGGGCGTTGCGGCCGTCGAGCAGGGCGCCGAACAGCTCCACGAGGAACGCGACCTCCTCCGTGGGCACCCCGAACCCGGCCAGGTTCTCGCCGTAGGCGTGCGGCGAGACGGCGCGGTACGTCAGCGGGCGGCCCGCCTCCTTCGCGATCTCGGCGACCGCCTCCGCGAAGGTCAGCAGCCGGGGCCCCGAGACCTCCAGCACCCGCCCGGCACACCGCTCCCCGGAGGTCAGGGCCGCCACCACCACGTCCGCGACGTCCCGCAGGTCCACGAACGGCTCCCGGGCCTCGTAACCCGCCGGGAACACCAGCTCCCCGTGCTGCCGCAGCTCCTCCACCAGCGGCCCCTCGCTGAAGTTCTGCGCGAACCAGGCGGCCCGTACGACCGTCCAGTCGGCGCCCGACCCGGCCAGCGCCTCCTCGGTGGGCCGCGCCTGCTCCTCGCCCCGCGCCGACAGCAGCACCAGCCGCCGTACGCCGAGCCCGGCCGCCTCCCGCGCCAGCGCCCCGACCGCGCCCGCGGCGTCGGGGGCGCCGACGTCCGTGGGATACGCCAGGTAGGCCGCGTCGGCGCCGCGCAGGACGTCCGCCCAGGTCGACCGGTCCCGCCAGTCGAAGCCGGTGGCCCGGGACGCCGCCCGCACGGTCAGCCCCGCCGCCCGCGCCGCCTCGGCCACCCGCCGCCCGGTACGCCCGGACGCCCCCGTCACCACGACCGTCATGCCCGATTGCGTACTCATGTCCACGTTGCCGTTGTCCGTCATGGCTCCCAGTCAACTGCCGGGCGCCGTACGTTCCCATCGCCGAACGGCTCGCGGGCATACGCGTGCGTCTACGCTGACGCCATGGACGCACTCGCCGGTCTGCTGGAGGGCCCCCGCGCCCGGGGCGCGTTCATGATCCGTGCCTGTTTCGACCCGCCGTGGGCCGTGCGCGTCGAGGACCGGGCGCCGCTGACGGTGATGCTGATGGTCCGCGGCGACGCCTGGATCGTGCCGGACACGGGGGAGCGGCTGCGGCTGCGGGCCGGGGACCTCGCCATCGCGCGCGGCCCCGATCCCTACACCTGCGCCGACGATCCCGCCACGGCGCCGCAGGCGGTGATCCTGCCGGGCGGCGCGTGCAGCTACCCCGACGGACGCCCCCTCAACGGCTCGATGGACCTCGGCGTACGCACCTGGGGCGATCGGCCCGACGCCGGTGCGGTCCTGCTGATCGGCACCTACCTGGTGCGCGGCGAGATCGGCGGCCGGCTGCTGGACGCCCTGCCGCCGCTGCTGTCCCTCACCTCCGACCAGTGGGACTGCCCGCTGACGCCGCTGCTGATGACCGAGGTGACGCGGGACGAGCCGGGCCAGGAGGTCGTCCTGGACCGCCTCCTCGACCTGCTGGTCATCGCCGTGCTACGGGCCTGGTTCGCCGGCCCGCGGGCCGAGCCGCCCGCCTGGTACCGCGCCCTGGGCGACCCGGTCGTGGGCCGGGCGGTGCGGCTGATCCAGGACGACCCGGCGCACCCCTGGACGGTCGCGTCCCTCGCCGCCAAGGCCGGGGTGTCCCGCGCCGCGCTCGCCCGCCACTTCACCGACCTGGTGGGCGAGCCCCCGATGGCCTACCTCACCGGCTGGCGCCTCGCCCTCGCCGCCGACCGGCTGCGCGACACCGGGGACACGCTCGGCGCGATCGCCCGCCAGGTCGGCTACGGCAGCGCGTTCGCCCTCTCCACGGCCTTCAAGCGGGTGTACGGCGTCAGCCCCCAGGAGTACCGGACCCCGGCGGCGTAGCCTGGCACGCGTGTATGCGGAACGCGCCTCCCGGCTGACCGGCGCGGTGGTGTGGACCAGCACCCCGACCGGAGCCGGCCCGGGACGTGTCCTGCCGGACGGCTGCATGGACCTCCTCTGGTACGACGGCCGGCTCCTGGTCGCGGGCCCCGACACCCGCGCCCACGTCACCGACGGCGCCCCCGGCACCTGGGCGGGCGTGCGCTTCTACCCCGGCACCGCCCCCGCGCTCCTCGGCGTCCCCGCGCACGAACTGCGCGACCGGCGCGTCGAACTCACCGACCTCTGGCCGGCCGCAGAGGTGCGGCGCCTGACGGCGCGGGTGAACGCGGCCCCCGACCCGGCGAGCGGGCTGGAGGAGGCGGCGCTGTCCCGGGCGGCCGCCACCGAACCCCCCGACCCGTTGCTGCGCCGCATCGTGGCCGCCCTCGACGCGGGCCGGCCGGTCGCCGCCACCGCCGACGAACTGGGCGTGGGCGCCCGCCAGTTGCACCGCCGCTCGCTGACGGCCTTCGGCTACGGCCCCAAGACGCTGGCCCGCGTCCTGCGCCTCCAGCGCGCCCTCGCCCTGGCCCGCGCCGGCACACCACTGGCCGAGACGGCCGCCCGGGCGGGTTTCGCGGACCAGGCGCATCTGGCGCGGGACGTACGCGAGTTGGCGGGCGTGCCGACCGGAGAGCTACTCGGCCGGCGCGGCTAGCGGCGCGAACAGGTCGACCCCGTGGCCGTCCGGGTCGTTCACGACGGCGTAGCGCTGCCCCCAGACGGCGTCCCAGGGCTTGAGCTCGCCGTGGCAGCCGGCGCCGGTCAGCTCCTCGTAGAGCGCGTCGACCTCGGCCGGCGTGTCGCACAGCAGGGCGAGCGAGTGCCGCCCGCCGCCCGCCGGCGGCTGCCACCCGGGATGGAAGGAGCGGACGGTCTCCTCGGTGTCGAGCAGCAGCCGGATCCCGCCCGGCAGCTCGGCCTCTGCGTGCGGCTGGTCCTCGGCGCCCTCGGGGAACGCGAAACCGAGCCGGCGGTAGAAGGTCACGGACGCGGCCATGTCGGAGACGACGAGGCCGATGGCGTTGAATCGTGCGGTCATGGGGCCACCGTAGGCAGCAGGTGCGGGCCCGGTCTTGAAAGAATCGGACACGTGGGGCCCGGCTGTGGAACACCTGTGCGGCAGGATGGCCGCATGACTCGTCCCACGCGCGTCCTGCCCGTGCTGCTGCTCCTCCCGCTGCTGCTGACCGCCTGCGGCTCCGAGAAGGCGGACGCCGACCCTGCGGCCGGTTCCCCCGCCGGCGCCCCCGACGCCGGAGCCCCCGACGTCGGATCCTCCGAGGCCGCCGCCTCCGACGCCGGCCAGGGCGAAGTCGCCGCCCGCGCGCAGGCGCTGGGCGTGGCGCCCGAGCTGGTCTATGTCACCGAGGCCCCCGGTTTCACCCTCGCCCAGCAGTCCGTCGGCGTCCTCGGCGACGACGGCTTCTCCGCCACCTGGGTCTCCCACGGGACGGGCGCCCAGCTCCGCCTCTCGGTCGACCGGGGATCGATCACCGCCGGCACCTGCCCCGAGCAGCCGGTCGGCGACATGCCCGGCGAGCACACGGCGTGCGAGCGCGACGGCGACGCCTGGTACCGCACCGGTGCCGGACGCCACGAGTACGCCGTGCCCGAGGAGGGCCACGTCGTGCGCGTCTCCGCCGAGGCGGACGCCGTACCGCGCGACGTCCTGCGCGAGGCCGCCCTCGTCGCCCATCGTCCCGACGCGGCCGAGGCCGCCGGCGTCCTGCCCTCCGCGGAACCCGTGCCCAGCACGCCGGTGGAGCGCGGCGACCTCCCCCCGTTCGGGGACGGGGCCCCGAACAACAACGTGGAGGTGGGCGGCTGACCCGAATCCGCCGTCCGGCCCGCCACGCTCCCGCCACCTACGGGTGACGCCCCCGCCTACGCGGACATCGCCGCCTTGCGGTGGCGCGCGGTCAGGCGGGAGCCGGACTCGCGGCGGGCGGCGCGGCGCAGGAGGGGAACGGCCAGGAGGAAGCCGAGGACCGTCCAGGCGGTCAGCACCAGGGCCACCATGGGCAGCTCCCACGAACCGGCCGCCTCGGCGGCCCGCGCGGAGTCCGGCAGCAGCGCCGAACGCAGGCCCTGGGCCATCCACTTGAGCGGGAAGACCGAGGCCACCTGCTGGACCGGCACGGGCAGCGAGGTGATCGGGAAGACCGTTCCGGAGGTGGCCAGCAGACCCATCACGGGCAGCATGATCAACGCCAGCGCCTCGCGCGGGTTGGGCAGCACGGCGCCGATGGCCGCGCCCAGCGGCACGACGGCGAGCAGGCCCAGCGTGGTGACCCACAGCAGCGTCAGCCAGTCCGCCGGCCCCTGCGGCAGCGGCCCGTCCACCAGCGCCGCCGCCGTCAACAGGAGCAGGGCCAGCGTGCCGACCGCCGTGACGACCACCAGCAGGCACTTGGCGACGAGGTAGGCCGGTATCCCGCCGGGTGTCGCGCGCAGCCGCAGCAGGGCGCCCTCCTCCCGCTCGGTCACGAGCATCTGGGGGAGGTTGACCAGCCCGACCTGGAACAGCAGATAGGCGGCGAAGCCCGCGAGGACCAGATGGGCCATCGGCGTGTCGGTGCCGGGCAAGTCGTCGCCGATGTAGCCCGCGACCAGCAGCGCGACGACCACGTTGCTCAGATGGCCGGACAACTCCTTGGGATTGCGCAGGAGGTGCCGCAGTTCGATGGCGCCGCGCTGCAGGCCGGCCCGCCAGTGTGTCCGCCTCATGCGGCCCGCACCTCGCTCGTCACGACCCCGTCCCGTCCGTCGTCCTCGGGGCTGTCCTCCGGGCTGTCCTCTCGGTGCACCATGTGCAGATACGTGTCCTCCAGCGTCGGGCGGCGGACCTCCAGGCCGGGGATCGGGCCGGCCGCGTCCCGGTGGAGCTCCCAGACCAGCCGGGAGGGGTCCTCGGTGCGTTCGCGGCGGACGGTCCCGTCGTCGGCAGTCCAGCGCACCTCGGCCCGTGCGGCGGCCCGCCGGGCCAGTTCCGCGGGGGTGCCGCAGGCCCGGATCCGGCCGCCGACCAGCATGGCGATCCGGTCGGCGAGCCGCTCGGCCTCCACCAGGTCGTGCGTGGTGAGCAGGACGGTGACGCCCTCGTCGCGGGCCAGCCGTTCGACCAGGGTGTGGAACTCGTGCCGCGCCTCGGGGTCGAAGCCGGTCGTCGGTTCGTCCAGGAAGAGCAGCTCGGGGCGGCCGACGATGCCGAGCGCGACGTCGAGTCGCCGGCGCTGGCCGCCGGACAGCTGGTCCACCCGCCGGTCGGCCTGTCCGGTGAGGCCGACCACGGCCAGCAGTTCGGCCGGGTCGCGCGGGTCGGGGTAGTACGTCGCGAAGTGGGTCAGCAGCTCGGCGACGCGCCAGCGGCGGTGGTCGCGCCAGGACTGCAGGACGAGTCCGATACGGCCGCGCCAGGCGTCGTCGCCCCGCGCCGGGTCCGTGCCGAGGACGCGGACCTCCCCGGCGGAGCGCTGCCGGAAGCCCTCCAGGATCTCGACGGTGGTGGTCTTCCCGGCACCGTTGGGCCCGAGCAGGGCGAAGACCTCGCCGCGGTGGACGTCCAGGTCGATACCGCGCAGGACGTCGGTCTCGCCGTACGTCATGGTCAGGTCGCGGGCCTCGATGACGGGCGCCGCGGGCGGTACAGGGGTGTTCGTCATCGTTCCGCCTTCGCGTGGTGCGGCTCGGCGAGTGCCGGCTCGGTCGGTGCCGGGGGCGCGGCGCCCTCGACGATCGCCCGGAGCGCCGCCACGTGCCCTTCGAAGGCGGTGCGCCCGCGGTCCGTCAGCCGTACCCTCGTGCGCCGTCGGCGGCCCCCGCCCTCCTTGTGGATCTCCAGGTATCCGGCCTCTTCCAGGGTGTGGAGCTGCTTGGAGAGCGCGGAGTCGCTGAGCGAGAGGCTGTCGCGGACGAACGCGAAGTCCGCCCACTCGGTGGCGGCGAGGAGCGCGACCACCGACAGTCGGGTGGAGGGGTGGATCAGCTCGTCGAAGCCGGAGGGGGTGCTCACCTGCCCGCCCCCTCGCCGACCGCCCGTTCCCCGCGCCCGCGCAGCGAGCCGGTCGCCCAGCGGTTCGCCGGCCCGACGAACAGCACGAACACGGCCGCCGTGACCGTGGCCCGGACCAGGCTGCCCGTCATCGGCTCCAGGGGCTCGACCAGGTGGCCGGAGAGCAGGATCGTCCCGCCGGTCACCACCGCCGCCGCGACGAAGACCGCGAACGACCGCCAGGTGAAGCGGGAGTGGTGCAGCTGCACCCGGCTCCTGCGATGGTGCACCCGGGCCAGCAGGCCCAGCACCGCGACATACCCGGCGAGCGCCAGCCAGACGCCCCACGTGGGCAGCTCCAGACCCATGCCGACCAGGAAGACCCACATGATCGCGGCCGTGGAGTACGTGGCGCCCGGGCCGCCGGACGCGGAGCGCTCGACCTCGTCGTACACCCTCTCCTGCGGCACCCGGATGCGCTGCAGGTCCCTCCATGCCTGTTCGGCATCCACCGGTGTGCTCACGGCCATCGCCTCCCCGTTCCCGTTTTACTTTCCCACCGGGAAAGCTACCTTTGGCTTTCCCGACAGGCAAGTCGGGGGCGCTAGACGCTGCGCGGCGGTGCCGTGCTCGCGCGTTCCACCAGGCGGGTGGAAAGCTCCGTGCGGGTGCTCTCCGGGTGGTGGCCGTCCATCATCCGCAGCAGCAGGCGCAGGGCGGTGGCCGCCATCTCGGAGAGGGGCTGGCGGACCGTGGTCAGGGCGGGCGTGACCCACCGGGCCTCGGGCAGGTCGTCGAAGCCGACCACGCTCATGTCGTCCGGCACCGCCACCCCCCGCTCGGCCAGCACCTCGTAGACGCCGAGGGCCATCGCGTCCGAGCAGACGAACACGGCCGTCGGCGGAACGGGCAGGTCCAGCAGCTCCCGCATCCGGCGGCGGGACTCGGCCCGGTCGAAACCGGCGTGGCGGACGTACTCGGGGCGATGGCGCACGCCGGCCGAGGTGAGGGCCGAGCGATAGCCGGCGACCCGTGCGCCACTGTCCGGCCTGCGCCGCTGACCGGCGACGACGGCGATCCGCTCGTGCCCGAGCCGCAGCAGATGCTCCGTCGCCGTCACCCCGCCCTGCCAGTTCGCCGCGCCCACGGACACCACGCCCGGCGGCGGCTCCACGGCCGGGTCGATCAGGACGAAGGGGATGCGGTGCTGCTCCAGCCAGGCGTACTGGGCGGCGGTCGGCTCGGCCAGATTGAACAGCACCCCGGACGAACCGCGCACGACGAGCCTCTCCAGCCACCCGCGCTCCGGCCGCAGCACCTCCCGGGGGCCGGCGGGCCGCGAGCGGTTCGGAGCCGCCGAGACGACGACCTCCAGCCCCGCGTCGTACGCCGCCTCCTCCACCCCGTGCAGCACCGCGCCCGACCCCGAGCTCTCCAGGGAGTCCACGACGAGGTCGACCATCCGGGGTGCCTTCGAGGTGTCGAAGCGAGGTCTGCGCACGTAGCCGAGCCGGTCCAGCGCCTCGGCTACGCGGCGACGGGTCTCGGGTGCGACGTCCTCACGGCCGTTGACCACCTTGGACGCGGTCGGCACCGAGACCCCCGCCTCACGGGCCACCACCGCCAGCGTCGGCCCGGCCGACGTGCTCGCACGCGCCGTACGGGCCATGGGGTAACCACCTCACCTCTCCGGCCCGCCCGAGGGCCCGGCGACAGAAAGCACATAGAAAGCGCTTCCTATCCTAGGTTCGCGCGACTGCGGCGGGAAGACCGCGGACCGCCGACGTCCAGCGGCTACTCCGTGAACGTCGCGACGGTGTCGAGGCCGGCGTGCCGCAGGGTGCGGTGAACGGCGGGGTGGGCGCCGTGGACGGTGATCGCTGCCGGTTCCGGCGCCCGGGTGACCGCGCGCAGCAGGGCGTAGGCGCACGCCAGGTCGAGATGATCCAGGTCGCGCATCTCCAGGGTCCACTCCTGTGGGCTGCGCAGACGGGAATCGAGGAGGAGCTCCTCCAGTACGCGCAGCTCATGCGAGTCCAGGACACCGGAGAAGGCCAGAACGGCGTGTTGCCCATCGGCCTCGGTGATGCGTACGGAGTCGGCCTGGCCGGGGTGATGAGGGTCGACGGTCACGACGGCCTCCTCAGTATCACATTGCGGGCGTGTCTTCCATTGTCTCCCAGCGACGTCGCGCGCGATCGACGGTGCCGGAATACGCTCGGGCGCGATGGCGCTCTTGTGTGAGCGGCGAGCGTGATCGGTGAGCGGTGGTGGGAGAGCGCGGCGAAGGGCTGGTGAGCACCCGATGGCAGGCCAGACGGAACCCGTGGTCCATACGCCCCACGGGGCGGTACGCGGCAGACACGAGCGCGGCATCACCGTGTTCCGGGGCATCCCCTACGCGGCGCCCCCCGTCGGCCCCCGCCGCTTCCGGCCGCCCGCACCCCCCGACCCCTGGGACGGCGTCCGCGACGCCACCGCCTTCGGCCCGACGGCCCCCAAACCCCCGTACTCGGAGGCCTTCGCCCAGTACCTCTCCGACCCGGCGATCCCCGGCGACGACTGCCTCAACCTCAACGTCTGGACCCCCGAGCCGAGCCCCGGCGCCCGACTACCGGTCCTGGTCTGGCTGCACGGCGGCGCCCTGACCCGGGGATCGTCCGCCGTGCCCGTGTACGACGGCCACTCCTTCGCCCGCGACGGCGTGGTCTGTGTGTCGCTCAACTACCGACTGGGCGTCGAGGGCTACGGACTGTTCCCGGACGCCCCCGCCAATCCCGGGCTGCGCGACCAGATCGCCGCCCTGGAATGGGTCCGCGACGCGATCGCGGCCTTCGGCGGCGACCCCGACCGGGTCACCCTCGCCGGCCAGTCCGCCGGGGCGATCAGCGTCGGCGCCCTGCTCGCCGCCCCGCGGGCCCAGGGGCTGTTCCGGCGGGCGGTGCTGCAGAGCGGGGCGCCGGAGGCCGGCGAGCGGGACAAGGTGCGGCGGATGGTCCGCCGGATGGCCGCCCGCCTGAAGATCCCCGCCACGGCCGAGTCCTTCGCCGCCGCCGACCGGGACCAGTTGCTGCGCGCCCAGGCCGAGGTGAGCAGGCTCAGCAGCCCCGTCCTGGGCGGGCCCGCCTTCGGCATCGTCGTCGACGGCGACGTGGTCCCCCGTGATCCGCTGGAGGCGCTCGTCGAGGGCGACGTGGCCCGCGGCGTCGACCTGATGATGGGCTGGACCCGCGACGAGTACCGGCTGTGGCTGGTCCCCGGCGGCCTCCTGGAACGCGTCGACCGGCTCGGCGCGGTCGCCCTCGCCGGCGCGCGGGCCCGCTGCCGCTGCGGCACCGAGGTCGTACGCGGCTACCGCGCCCTGTACCCGGACGCCGGCACCGCCGAGACCGTCGGCCAGCTGGTCACCGACCACCTGCTCCGCATCCCGCTGCACCGCCTGGCCGACGCGCGGCCCGGATCGTCCTACGTCTACGAGTTCGCCTGGCCCTCGAACCTGCCCGACCTCGGCGCCTGCCACGCCCTGGAGCTGGGCTTCGTCTTCGACTCCGGGGACGTGCCGGCGTCCCGCAGGCTCGCGGGAGAGGGCGCCCCGCAGGAACTGGCGGACGCGATGCACGGGGCGTGGGTCCGGTTCGCCCGGTCCGGCGACCCCGGCTGGCCGGCCTGGGACGCCACACACCCCGTGCGGGTGTTCGACGCGGGCGAACCGACCGTGACGCACGGTCCGCGCGACGCCGAGTTCGACCTGTGGAAGGCCGACGTCACCATGCGAGGAACGCGGTCCAGGCGTCTGGTGCGACGGTGACGTGTTCCTCCGGGGTTTTGGAGTCGCGGATGTGGATGGCGGTGGGTTCGGTGGCGACCTCTACGCAGTTGCCGCCTTCGTCGCCGCTGTAGCTCGACTTGACCCACTGAAGTGCGGTGCTGCTCATTGCTCTCCCAGGAGACGGTCCAGAAGATCCCTCGTGTCCTCGGGCGTGAGGGCCTGTGACCGCAGCATCGCACACTTCTGGGTGAGGATCGCCACCTCGTCTGGATCAGCGATCAGTTGGCTGCCACGCTGGGTTTCCGCGTAGGCGAGTCGCTGGTGTTCGGGCGTCTCCAACAGCACGAACGGCCCGTTGAGACCGGCGTGGCTCGTACGGTCCTGAGGCAGAACTTGGAACATGAGGCCCGGCAACTCCGAGCACACACGCAGGTGTCGGAGCTGCTCCGCCCAGACCTCCCGCCCGCCGATGGGTGCCCGGACGACCGGCTCCCAGACCACGAAACAGGTGATCGGCGGTCCCTTGCGGTGCAGGATGCCCTGACGCTCGATACGCGCTGTCGCCAACTGGGCGATCTTGTCTTCGTCGTAGAACGGCACGCGGCTGCGGAACACCGCCCACGCGTACGCCTCCGTCTGGAGCAGCCCCGGCAACACCTGGTTCTCGTACGACGAGATGGTGATGGCCTCCCGCTCCCTGTCCAGGAACTCCTCCGCCCACAGCGGCACGAGATCCACCTCCGGCATCCTGCTCAGCGCAGTCGACAACGCCCCCTTGGTCTCCAGGAGTTCGTCGAGTTGCTCGGCGAGATCCGGCTTCAGGGGGCGTCTGCCCTGTTCGATCGAGGCGATCTGCTGCTCGCCGATGACGAAGCGCTCGCCCAGTGACCTCTGTGTGTGTCCGGCGGCCTGGCGGTAGAGGGCGAGCAGCGCCCCCACCATCTTCATCGCGGAGGCGTTCCTCCGTGTCGTCGTGCCCATGAGGTCGAACTCCCCACCCGCGCGCGTACGTTCACCAGGGCGCACCCGTACAGACGGGATGTACGGGTGCGCGCACTGTCTCATCATGGCCACGCAGCGTGACCCTCGTCATGTGAACAAGGAAACTCAACCCCCGTCCCCACGTGAGCGCTTCTACCGGAGGGAACGCCGCTCGGTCCCCGCCGCGCGGGCGTTCACGCATGAGGTACTCGCCGAGTGGGGCGTGCGTGAACGTGCGGACGACGTGGTGCTGTGCGTCAGCGAACTGGCCACCAACGCGCTGGTGCACGGCGTACCGCCCGGCCGGGGCTTCCTGCTGCGGCTGCTGCCCTGCGGTGACGGCGTGCGCGTGGAGGTGCACGACAGCGGGGACGGCGTACCGGCGGTGCCGCTGGAGTGCGGACGGGGGCCCCGGGAGGGCGGGCGCGGGCTGCTGCTGGTGTCGGAGCTGGCGGACAAGTGGGGTGTGGGGGAGCGGGGCCTCGGCAAGATCGTGTGGTGCGAGGTGGGTGTCGCCGAGGGCGCTGGAGGAGGGGCCGTGGGGGCCGCCCGCTTCTTTGCCGGTGTCGTGCTTCCGCGATCCGAGTGAAGGGCGCTACGCGTCGGCTTCGCCGACAGGCCTGCGGCGCGCCCTTGACTCGGCTCGCCCCACAGCGACGGCATCACCCGCTCGGCCGTCTCGTCGATCGGTGCCGGCCCATACAGGGCGGACCCTAGCCCGCGGTCCCGACTGCCTCGACCAGGGCCTCAGCGGCGAGCAGACCGAGCTTGTGGGAGGCGAGGGGGCTGTCACCCGTCAGGAGCTTCCGGTCCTGGTGGGTCTTGCCGGTCATGTCATCGTTGATGACGTTCAGTCCCTGCTTGCTCAGCAGATCGGCTACCAGCCAGGGCAAGCGGCCGGGAAGGTAGCCGATCTCGAGGTTCGGCCCCTCGTCGAGTGCGTCGGGGAAGACGCAGACCGAGTACCCCTTGAACGGCGACTCGTCCCTGCCCAACGAGGCAGCGAGCAGCGCCGCCGGGCCATGGCACAGGGTGATGACGAACTTGTCGTTGGACAGGGCCCACTCAAGCGTCTGGCCCACCGCCTCACTGGCCGGCAGCCCGACGACGGCCCCGTGTCCGCCTGGAATGAACACGGCGAGGTAATCCGAGTCCTTTCCGAGTCCCTTGGCGACGACTTCGGAGAGCTTCTTGGGCTGCTTGAGCTTCGGCTTGAGGGCTTCGTACGTTTCCATGACCGCTTCGTCCTCGTGAGGCATCGCCCACAGCTCGAGCTTCGCCGGATAGCCCTCCAACGTGGCGATGTCGACGTCGAAGCCCGCCTCCATCATGTGATGAAGCGGAAGCAGCATCTCCACCGGATGGTTTCCGGTGGAGAACATCTTGCCGTTCTCCAGCAGGACGTAGCGCTCCTCCGCCGCGATCATGAGCACCTTCCACTTTCCCTGGGTGTAGGCGCCCTTGTGCTGGACCCCATCGAAGTCGGTCTTCGACGACGTGTACTGACTGAGTGAATACGGTGACGGGAAGTACGCGTTGTCTTCGGCCGCGTCCGGCGCGGGGTCCTTGCTCAACTCGTTTGTGGCCTGCGACATGGGACGATCCACTTTCCTTGGTGTTGTGCAGGGGTTGTGCCGCTTCCGGATCGCTCTGACGTCGACCCTGGAGGGCTCCACCGAGACGCGTCGCCCCGTTGCAGGAGCCCGAGTGCGGGGTTCACCGCCGCGCGGAGGCGAAAGGGCGCCCGTTCGAATTGACACTTCACATACTGCCCGGCGCCCCCGCCCCACGCGACCGGGCCGCTGCGGTGGCTGTCAGCCTCTGGGCCACTGGTCACCCCGAGTCAGCGTGCCGCTGCGATCGATGTGATCGTGTCCGGGCCCACCTGGCAGCAGCCGCCGACCAGCCGGGCCCCGGACTGCCGCCAGGCCCGTACCTGCTCGGCGGTGAAGGAGGGGCGTCCCCGCCAGGCCCGGGTCTCCGCGTCCCACGCCTCCCCGCTGTTGGGGTACGCGACGACCGGCTTGCCGGTGACGCGCGCGGCGGTCTCGATCGCACCGGCCGTGTCCTCGGGCGCGCAGCAGTTCACGCCCACCGCGATCACCTCCTCCGCGTCGGCGGCCAGGGCGAAGGCCTCCTCCAGGGGCTGCCCGGCGCGGGTGCGGTCGCCCGCGACGGTGTACGACAGCCAGGCCGGGACGCCGAGTCCGCGCACCGCCCGCAGCAGCGCCGCCGCCTCGTCGGTGTCGGGGACGGTCTCCAGCGCGAGCACGTCGGGGCGGGCGGCCGCCAGGACCTCCAGACGCGGTCGGTGGAAGCGCTCCAGCTCCGCGACGCCGAGGCCGTACCGGCCCCGGTACTCGGAGCCGTCCGCGAGCATCGCGCCGTAGGGACCGGCCGACGCCGCCACCCACAGCGGACGCGTCACCCGCGCCCTGCGGGCCGCCTCGCGGGCCAGTTCCACGCTGAGGGCGAGGAGCTCGGCCGCCCGCTCCCGGCCGATGCCGCGCCGGGCGAAGCCCTCGAACGTGGCCTGGTAGCTGGAGGTGATCGCCACGTCCGCGCCCGCCGCGAAGTAGGCGAGGTGTGCCTCGACGATCGCCTCGGGCTCCTCGGCGAGCAGCCGGGCCGACCACAGCTCGTCGCTCAGGTCGTGCCCGGCCGACTCCAGCTGGTTGGACAGGCCGCCGTCGAGCACGAGCGGGCCGGCGGCGAGGGCGTCGGCGAAGTCGCTGGTCATGGCTCGACGCTAGTCCAACCTCGTCCGACCCGTTGACCTCCCTCGATCGCCCCCTTACCTTTTCGACGTTCGTCATGCCAAATGCTGTCCGGAATATCGAACAACTCGAACGACTCTGTCGAGAGGGACCCCCGCATGAGCCGCGTCGACGATCTGCCCGACCGTCCCGAGATGCCCGCCCAGCCCCCCGCCTCCGCCCCCGCCAGACGTCTGCTGCTGAAGGGCGCCGCCCTCGCGGGAGCCCTGGCCGCCGTCCCCGCCGTCCCGGCGGCCGCGGCCGCCGCCGCGCCCGGGAAGGCCGCCCCGTACGTGAACCCGCTCGTCCGCAACCGCGCCGACCCGCACATCCGCCGCCACACCGACGGCTTCTACTACTTCACGGCGACCGCCCCCGAGTACGACCGCATCATCCTGCGCCGCTCCCGCACCCTGGGCGGCCTCGCGACCGCCGCCGAGTCCGTCATCTGGCGCAAGCACGCCACCGGTGACATGGGCGCCCACATCTGGGCCCCGGAAATGCACCGCATCGGCGGCAAGTGGTACATCTACTTCGCCGCCGCGCCCGCGGAGAGCGTCTGGGACATCCGCATCTGGGTCCTGGAGAACTCCCACCCCAACCCCTTCCGCGGCACCTGGGTGGAGCGCGGTCAGGTGAAGACGGCCTGGGAGACCTTCTCCCTCGACGCCACCACCTTCACCCACCGCGGCACCCGCTACCTCGCCTGGGCCCAGCACGAGCCCGGCATGGACAACAACACCGGCCTGTGGCTCTCGGAGATGGAGAACCCCTGGACGCTGAAAGGTCCTCAGATACGGCTCTCCACGCCCGAGTACGACTGGGAGTGCATCGGCTTCAAGGTCAACGAGGGCGCGTCCGTCATCGCCCGCAACGGCCGGCTGTTCATGACGTACTCGGCCAGCGCCACCGACGCCAACTACTGCATGGGCCTGCTGACCGTCGACGCGGACGCCGACCTGATGAACCCCGCGAACTGGAAGAAGTCACCGACCCCCGTCTTCACCAGCAACGACACCACCCGGCAGTACGGCCCCGGCCACAACTGCTTCACCGTCGACCGGGACGGCCGCACCGACGTCCTCGTGTACCACGCCCGCCAGTACAAGGAGATCGACGGCGACCCGCTCCACGATCCCAACCGGCACACCCGCATCCAGCGGCTCGGCTGGAAGGCCGACGGCACCCCGGACTTCGGCGTCCCGGTGGCCGACACGGCGAGCGGCACCACCGAGGGGCGTGCCTGAGATGAGACGCGTGTACGCCGTCGGTGTCGCCGCCGCCCTCTGCCTGGCCGTCTCCGGCACCCTCGCCACCGCCGTCCCGGCACAGGCGTCGGCGCCCCGGCCGCCCGGCAACTGCACCGCCACCGCCTGCCACTTCGACGTACCGCCGGGCACGTACGACGTGAAGGTGCTGCTCGGGGGTGAGGGCGCCGCCCGTACCGCCATCGGCGGCGAGAGCAGGCGGGCCCTGCTGCCCGAGACCGCCACCGCGGCCGGCGAGCGCGTCGCCCGCAGCTTCACCGTGAACGTCCGCACGCCCGAGGGCGAGCCCACCGGGCCCGACGGCACCCCGGGCCTCGACCTGACGATCGGCGGCTCGGCGCCCGCACTGGCCGACATCAAGATCACCCCGGCCCGGCACGCGCGGCAGATCTTCCTCGTCGGGGACTCCACGGTCTGCGACCAGCCGGGGGATCCGTACTCCGGCTGGGGGCAGCAGCTGCCGCAGTACCTCCGCAAGGGACTGTCCGTCGCCAACTACGCCGACTCGGGCGAGAGCACGGTCAGTTACCTGGCCGACGCGCGGCTGTGGGGCACCGTCCGGCCTTTGATCCGCCCCGGTGACCTGGTGCTCGTCCAGCTCGCGCACAACGACAAGACGACGGACGGGGCGACCTACCGGGCCAACCTGGAGGCACTGGTGGCGGGTGTGCGGGAGCGGGGCGGGAAGCCCGTCCTCGTGACGCCGATCGTGCGCCGCTGGTTCAACGCCGACGGCACCCTGAACAACGGCACCGCCCTGCTCGTCAACGGCCTCGGCGTCGACCACCCGGCCGTCGTCCGCTCGGTCGCCGCCGCCGAGGACGTACCGCTGATCGACCTCACCGCGAAGACCAAGGCACTTGTGGAGTCACTCGGCGTGGAGGGCTCCAAGTCCCTGTACCTCTCCGACGAGAAGCGGGACAACACCCACACCTCCACTCACGGCGCCACCGTCTACGCGGGCCTCGTACGGGACGAACTCCTCGCCCTGCGCCTGCTGCCGAAGGGTGCTGTGCGAGCGCCCTGACCCGGCCCGCCCGGACACCGGGGCCTTGTCCCCCGAGCGAGCTACAGACAGGTGTCCACCCCGAGGTGACGATCTCCGGCCGCCGGGCCCGTAACTTCCGTTACAGCCCGCGGCACTTCGCTCACGGGCCCGAGGAAGGAGTCCCCGTGAGGTTCGTCTGGCAGTTCCTGGCCGTGCTGGTGGCCTACGCCATCGGCGGCATCGCCGTCCAGGCGGTGAAGGACAACGACTGGCTCACGCTGGTGGTCGGTCTCACGTCGGCCGCGCTGGTGGTGTTCGTGTACGCCTGGGTGGTGCGGCGGACCGAGCGCCGGGAGGTCCTGGACGTGGCCCTGGAAGGCGCCGCGGCCAAGACCGGCTGGGGGACGCTGATCGGCGCCGGGATGTTCGCTGCCGTCATCGTGAACCTCTACGCCTCCGGGCACTACGAGGTCGAGGGACTGGGATCGGTGCAGGGCGCGGTGGGGCTGGTCGGGTTCATGGCCGCTGCCGCCGCGACCGAGGAGGTCGTGTTTCGCGGGGTGCTGTTCCGGATCATCGAGGAGCACATCGGCACCTACCTCGCACTGGGGCTGACCGGCCTGGTGTTCGGGCTCTCGCACCTGCTCAACGAGGACGCCACCCTGTGGGGCGCCGTCGCCATCGCCATCGAGGCCGGGTTCATGCTCGCCGCGGCGTACGCCGCCACCCGCAACCTGTGGCTGGCGATCGGCGTGCACTTCGGCTGGAACTTCGCAGCGGGTGGCCTCTTCAGCACCGTCGTCTCCGGCAACGGCACCAGCGAGGGCCTGCTGGACGCCACGATGTCGGGTCCGAAGCTGCTGACCGGCGGCGACTTCGGGCCCGAGGGCAGCGTGTACTCGGTCGGCTTCGGGGTGCTGCTGACGCTGGTGTTCCTGTGGCTGGCGCACCGGCGCGGGAACGTCGTGCCGTTCGGCGCCCGGCGGGCCGCGCGCGCCAACTCCACCGCTACACTTCCCCGATGATCGATCGCCGACGGGTCCTGGAGCGGTGGCGCCGGCTCGACGTCACGGCCCGGGACCTCCCGTTCGGCGTGCTGCTCCTCGTCGCGTCGCTCCTGCCGGCGCTTCGCGGCCAGGGCACGGAGATCGGCGGCCTGCCGACCCGTCCCGCCGACGCGCTGGCCGGGGTGGCGGCCGTCCTGCAGTCCATCCCCCTGGCCGTGCGCCGGCGGTGGACACTCGTCTGCCTCGCCCTGGTCTCGCTCGGCTTCGCCCTCGACCAACTGCGCGGCTACCACCTGTTCGCGGGCGTCGCGCTCCCCATCGTGCTGATCAACGCGGGCTCCCACCAGGAGAAGTACCGGCGTGCCACGCAGGTCGCCGCCACCCTGGCGTACGTGGCCATGGCCCTCGGGCTGAACGCGCGCGGCGGCGACGAAACGCTGGTCGAGTACGTGACGTTCTACCTGGTCCTCGCCCTGGCGTGGGGCATCGGAGCGTGGCTGCGCTCCGCGCGCGCCGCGGAGGCCGAGCGCCGCGCCCGGGTCGCCGAGGACGCCCGCAACGCCGAACGCACCCGCATCGCCCGCGAGTTGCACGACGTCGTGACCCACCACGTGACGGCGATGGTCGTGCAGTCGGAGGCGGCCCGGTACCTGACCGCCGCGCCCGAGCGGCTCGACGAGACGCTGGCCGCCGTCAGCGACACCGGCCGGCGGGCCATCACCGACCTGCGGCACCTGCTCGACCTCCTCAACCCCGACCACGGCCCCGCCGAGCCCAGGACGCCACCCGTCGGCCGGGTGCTCACCCTGGTCGAGCAGACGCGCCGGGCCGGGCAGCCGGTGGAGTTCACCGAGGAGGGCACACCGGCGGCGGCGACCGGCAGCTCCGACCTCGTGGCCTACCGCGTCGTGCAGGAGGCCCTGACCAACGCCCTCAAGTACGACCACGGCGGCAGGACGACGGTCCTGGTGCGGCACGGAGAACGGGAGATCACGGTGGAGGTGCGCACGGACGGCTCCGGCACGGGGGCCGCGTCCCCCGGCGGAAGCGGGCGGGGGCTGGCCGGCCTCCGGGAGCGGGTCGACGTGCTGGGCGGCGATTTCGGCGCGGACCGGGCGGAGGGCGGCGGCTTCGTCGTCCGGGCCCGGATACCCGGAGGGAGCGGGGGGAGCACGTCATGAGCGCGCCGGTCCGGGTCATGATCTGCGACGACCAGGCACTGATCCGCACCGGTCTCGCGACGATCGTCGACGCCCAGCCCGACCTGGAGGTGGTCGGCCAGTGCGGGGACGGCCGGACCGGGGTCGATCTGGCCCGCGAACTGCGCCCGGACGTCGTGGTGATGGACATCCGCATGCCGGTGCTCGACGGCCTGGAGGCCACCCGCCTGCTGGCCGGTGCCGGGGTGGAGCACCCCGTCAAGGTGCTCGTGGTGACGACGTTCAACCTCGACGAGTACGTCTACGAGGCGCTGCGCGCGGGCGCGAGCGGATTCCTGCTCAAGGACGCCCCGCCGGACCGGCTGCTGCACGGCATCCGCACCGTGGCCATGGGCGCGGCGCTGCTCGACCCCGACGTGACGCGCCGCCTCGTGGGCCGCTACGCGGCCCGGATCCGCCCCGCCGAGGGCACCACCCGGGACATACCGCTGACCCCCCGGGAGATGGAGGTCCTGCGCCTCATCGCCGACGGACTCTCCAACAGCGAGATCGCCGCGGTCCTCGTGATCAGCCCCGAGACCGTCAAGACCTTCGTCTCCCGCATCCTCACCAAACTCGACCTCCGCGACCGCGTCCAGGCCGTCGTCTACGCCTACCGCCACGGACTGGTGACCTGAGCGCGGGCCGGTCCGGGGACACTTCGGCGGCCACCGAAGGAACCGGCACCTAGCGTCGTGGACATGAGCGACTCGAACACCCTCACCGCGCCCGCCGACGCCGTCACCGCCATGGTCGACCACGTCCTCGCCCTCGCCGCCACCTGGACCCGCTGGGACGGGACGCCCGCGCACGTCGACGGCCGCGTCTACACCCCGCACAAGGCGATCCGCCGGGTCGCCGACCACATGGTCGACCATCTCGCCGAGCTCGAGGCCCGGTTGGCGGGGGAGGAGACGCAGCCCGACCACTGGCACGCCTCCATGGTGACGACGGAGGCGGACCGTGCCCCCTTCACCCAGGAGGACCTCGACGAGGCCCGCAGCCGCCTCACCCGGTTGGCCCGGATCTGGGCCAACCGGCTCGACGCGCTCACCGACGAGCAGCTCGACCGGTCGCCCGGCGAGGGCTGGAGCTTCCGCGAACTCGCGGCCCACCTCACGGAGTCCGTGTACTACGCCGACGCGGTGGGGGACCTGTCGTGACCGCCTTCGCCGCTCTCCACCGCGCCGGCGAGCCCCTGCTGCTGCCGTGCGCCTGGGACCACGCCTCCGCGTTCGCCCTCGCCGGGCAGGGCTTCCGGGCGGTCGGCACCACCAGCCTGGGCGTCGCGGCGGCGGCCGGGATGCCCGACGGGGCGTCGGCGACCCGCGAGGAGACGCTGCGGCTGGCCCTCACCCTGGGCTCGGGGCCGTTCCTGCTGTCCGTCGACGCGGAGGACGGCTTCAGCGACGATCCCGACGAAGTGGCCGCGTTCGCGCGGGAGGTGGCGGCGGTCGGGGCCGTCGGCATCAACCTGGAGGACGCCCTGGGGCCCACCGACCGGCACGCCGCGAAGATCGCCGCGGTCAAGTCGGCGGTCCCCGGCCTCTTCGTCAACGCCCGCACGGACACGTACTGGCTCGGTGGTGGCGAGGGTGACGGCGAGGGGGAGAGCCGTGCCGCCGAGACGATGCGGCGCCTCGACGCCTACCGCGCGGCCGGTGCCGACGGCGTCTTCGTCCCCGGCCTCACCGACCCCGCCCGGATCGCGGCCCTCGTAGCCCGCCTCGACGTCCCGCTCAACATCCTCCACTCACCCACCGGCCCCACCCTCGCGCACCTCGCCGACCTCGGCGTGCGCCGTGTCAGCCTCGGCTCGCTGCTCTACCGGCGGGCCCTGGGCGCGGCCCTGGAAACGGCGGCCGACCTCGTCGCGGGCCGCGTCCCGCGCGGGAGCGCACCCACGTACGACGAGGTGCGGGCACTGGGGAGTTAGCCCCCGTTCTCGGTGTGCCGCTCGCGCGGCCAGTGCGTCAGCGCCCTGTGCAGCGCCTCGACCGCCTTGTCCCAGGAGGCCTGTACGTCCCGCGGGGCACCGAAGCCGCCGGTGGCCTCCAGGGCGCAGTAGCCGTGGAAGGTGCTGCGCAGCAGGCGTACGGCGTCGGTGAGGTCGGGTTCGGTGAGGCCGTAGGCGCGGAGCATGCCGTAGGTGACCTCGGCGGTGCGGCGCAGGGTGGGGGAGTCGGCGACGAGGGACTGGTCGATGCGGATCTGGGTCGCCGCGTAGCGGCCGGGGTGGCGCAGGGCGTACGCCCGGTAGGCGCCCGCGAAGGCGGCCAGGGCCTCCTTGCCGGCCCGGCCCGCCACCGCCGCCGCGATCTCGTCGATCAGTTCACCGCCGGCCAGCAGCGCGACCCGGACGCGCAGGTCCTGGAGGTTCCTGACGTGGGTGTACAGGCTCGCGTCCTTCACCCCGAAGTGCCGGGCCAGCGCGGAGAGGGTGACGCTCTCGAACCCCGTCTCGTCGGCGAGGTCGGCGGCGGCTGCGACCACGCGGTCGGTTGTAAGACCCGCTCGGGGCATGCGCCACCTTCCGGCTTCCTAGGGCTCCTAGGTTTCATGCTAGGGCAGGCCGGGCGGCAGGCGGGGCTCATCTCCGAGTCGTTCAACGTTCACCTTCCGCATCGATTCTCCTCACAGCCGCGAACGGCGGCGGTATCCAGGAGGATCTTCATGGGGCACGGACACGGGCACGGGCACGGTCACCCGCACGGCCATCACCACCACGGACACGCACACACGCACGACCACGAGCACGAGGCAACGCCGGCCCTGCCCGCCGCCTTCGACGCCACCGTCCCCGACGAGGCCCTGAGCCCCGCACAGCAGTCGCGCCGCGGCCTGTTGCGCCGCGCGGGCCTCCTCGGCGCCGGACTGGCCGCCGGGTCCGTCCTCGCCCAGACCGCGACCGCCGCCCCCGCGCAGGCCGCGGGCAACGGCCGCCGGGGGAAGGGCTTCCTCTGGCTCGCCGGCGACCACCACATCCACACCCAGTACAGCAGCGACGGCAAGTACCGCGTCATCGACCAGGTCCGCCAGGGCGCCCGGCACGGCATGGACTGGCTGGTCATCACCGACCACGGCAGCGGCACCCACGCCAAGATCGGTGTGGAGAAGGTCAACCCGGACATCAGGGAAGCGCGGTCCGCGTACGAGGACACCCTCGTCTTCCAGGGCCTGGAGTGGAACATCCCGGCCGCCGAGCACGGCACCGTTTTCGTCCACCCCGGCAAGAACGAGGTCTCCGTCCTCAAGCAGTTCGAGACCGGCTACGACGGCGCGGTCAAGGCCGCCACCGGCTCGTCGCCCGCCAACGAGGCGCTCGCCATCGCCGGACTGACCTTCCTCTCCGACCAGGTCAAGCGGCGCAAGGTCAAGGACGCCCTGATGCTCGCCAACCACCCGGCGCGCAAGGGCATCGACTCCCCGCACGAGATCCGCGCCTGGCGCGACGCCACCTCCGGTGAACACCGCATCGCCGTCGGCATGGAGGGTGCCCCGGGCCACCAGGCCGGCGGCCTGCCCAAGCCGCTCGGCCCCGGCGGCGCCCGCGGCATCTACAACAACAGCCCCGGCAGCAACTCCTTCGCCGGCTACCCGCTGGAGAGCTACCGCACCTGGGGCGGCTTCGACTGGATGACCGCCACCGTCGGCGGCCTGTGGGACAGCCTGCTCGCCGAGGGCAAGCCCTGGTGGATCACCGCAAACTCCGACTCCCACCAGATCTACGGCGACACCGCGGCCCGCGGCGGCGGCGACTTCAACGCCAACGGCCGCTACGACGACCCCGTCTACGGCGGCTCGATCGACATCACGGAGAACGACTACTGGCCCGGCTACTACAGCCGCACCCACGTCGGCGCGGAGGGCTTCTCCTACGCCGCCGTCATGGACGGCATCCGCGCCGGCCGCATCTGGGTCGACCACGGCCAGCTCATCAGCGGCCTCGACGTCCGGGTCTCGGGCGGCAGCCGCTGGGCCACCCTCGGCGGCGCCCTCCACGTCAAGAAGGGCACCCGCGTCACCCTCACCGTGGACGTGGCACTGGCCGGCGGCCCCAACTGGGCCGGATTCCAGCCCACCCTGGCCCGCGTCGACGTCATCCAGGGCGACGTCACCGGCGAGGTCAAGGACAAGGACACCTTCACCGCACCGTCCGCCAAGGTCGTCAAGTCGTACGAGGTGAACAAGTCCACCGGCACGGTCACCCTCACCTACGACCTCGGCCGCGTCGACCACCCCGTCTACCTCCGCCTGCGCGGCACCGACGGCAACCGCTCCGCCGTGGGCGCGATGGGCGCCTCGGTCGACCCCGCGGGCCCGGCCATCGACGTCGTCGGTGACGCCGACCCGTGGCGCGACCTGTGGTTCTACTCCAACCCGGTCTGGGTCCTGCCCTCGTGACCCCACCGCCGTACGCCCTGCGCGTCGACACCGAGGTGACCGGGCTCCGCGAGGCCGACCACCTGCTCCAGGACCTCGCGGCCGGACTCGGCCTCCCCGAGGACGTGTTCGGCTGCACCCACCTGGTGCACGAGGGCGGACGGCGGCGCGTGGCGCTGTCCCTGGCCGCCCGCTCGCGGGCGGTGGTCGACGCCGCGCGGGCCCGGCTCGCGGCCCAGGGGCACACGGTGGCGGACGGCACCTGGGACGAGCCCGGACGCGCGGTGCTCTTCCCCGGCGCCGCCGCGCTGACGGGCACCCTCACCGTCGCCGAGCTGCTGGAGCGCTCCGCGATCGACCGGGTGCGCGTCCTCGGCGCACCCGAGGAGCCCGGTCCCGGGGCCCGGCTCGTCACCCGGGAGTTCGTCCGCCCGCAGTGGGAACACGGCGAACTGGTCCTCGCCGCCATGCCCGCCGTCGGCGACACCCTGGTCCCCTTCGAGGACCCGGACCCCACGCCGTGCTGCGCGGACCACTGAGGTGAGGGGGGCGGCTCCGCTGCCGGAGCCGCCCCCTGCCCACCTCGCGCGGGAGCCTCAGCCGGCCAGCACGTCCCGCACGAACGCGTTGGTGAACTTGCCCCGCGGGTCCAGCTCCTGCGTCAGGGCCCGGAAGTCACCGAGCCGCGGATACAGCGCGCGCAGGGCCGTCGGCTCGGTCGTGAACACCTTCCCCCAGTGCGGCCGGGCCGCGAAGGGCGCCAGCGCCTCCTCCAGCCGCCGCACGACCGGCAGCACCGCCGCCGTGTCCTCGACCCAGGTGAAGTGCGCCGCCACCGTGTCCCGGCCGTACGCCGGGCTCAGCCACTGCCCGTCGGCGGCGACCGTGCGTATCTCACAGGTCTGCAGCACCGGCGCGATCGTCTCCCGTATCGCGTCCATCGCCCGCAGGGCGTCCAGGGCGTGCTCGCGCGGCATCAGGTACTCCGACTGGAGCTCGGCCCCGCTGCTGGGCACGAACTCCGCGCGGAAGTGCGGCAGCCGCTCGTGCCAGGGCCCCGGCACCCCGAACTGCTCGGTGCAGTTGACCGCGGGCATGCCCGGCACCGGGTGCATCTTCTCGACGGCCGGCGCGGCGTACGGGAACTCGGGCAGCGGCTGGTCGGTGCGCCGCTTCAGCCACACCTGCCGGAAGCCGGGAGCCCGCCAGTCGGTGAACAGGCTCACGCTGTACGCCGCCGCCGTCACCGTCTCGAAGGCCGCCGCGTCCAGCCCGGCGAGCGGCAGCTCGGTGAAGACGTGCTGCTCGACCTCGTAGGCCGGCTCCAGGTCGAGGGTGAGCGCCGTCACCACCCCCAGCGCGCCCAGCGAGGTCACCGCGCCGCCGAACCGCTCCTCACCCCGCGCCACGGTCACCGTCGAGCCGTCCGCCGTGACCAGCTCCACCTCGCGCACGGACGAGGAGAGCGGCCCGTTGCCCACCCCGGAGCCGTGCGTGCCGGTCGCCACCGACCCGGCCACCGAGATGTGCGGCAGCGAGGCCATGTTGGCCAGCGCCAGCCCCCGCGCGTGCACCAGCCGGGCCAGCTCCGCGTACCGGACGCCGCCACCCACCCGTACCGTACGGGCCGCGGTGTCGACGTCCACCTCGGAGGGCAGGTCCGCCAGCGACAGCAGGACGCCTCCGTCCCCCGGCTCGGCGATCTCGTTGAAGGAGTGCCCGCTGCCCAGTACGCGCACCCGCGCGCTGTCCGCCACCAGGGCCCGCAGCGCGTCCGGGGAGTGCGGCCGGAGCAGCTCCTTGGCCGTGTAGGTGATGTTGCCGGCCCAATTGGTCACGGTGATGTCGGTCATACCGCGGAAACCTACCCGGCGCGCCTGGAGGGCCCCCGCGCGGTAAGCCGCACCGGCGGGGGCATACCGTGAGAAGTCGAACGCCTGAGCCGGGAGGAGACAACGGGATGGGCAGCCGTACCGCGCTGGTCGAGGATCTGATGGAGCGCTTTCCGCACGTACCGCGGGAAGCCGTCTTCAAGGAGGACCTGCTCCGCGGCGGGGTGGCCTTCGACCCCTCCGCGCTCAGCGACAACGAGGACGGCGCGGTCAAGCCGAAGTCGTACTTCATCTTCTCCTTCGACCACGGCACCCTGCCCGAGCTGGGCGAGGCCGCGCTGCGCCGCCCGCCCGAGGAGATCATCCTCACCGGCGGCCCCTACGACCTGCGCCGCACCGTCGTCTCGGTCCGCGTGAACCCCGCCTCGCCCTACCGGGTCGCCGCGAACGAGGACGGTGTCCTCGGCCTCTACCTGGACGGCAGGCGGATCGCCGACGTCGGCGTACCGCCCATGCCCGAGTACTACCGGCACAAGCTCTCCAACGGGAAGTCGGTCATGGAGGTGGCCCCGACCATCCAGTGGGGCTACCTGATCTACCTGACCGCGTTCCGCGTCTGCCAGTACTTCGGCGCCAAGGAGGAGTGCCAGTACTGCGACATCAACCACAACTGGCGCCAGCACAAGGCGGCCGGGCGGCCGTACACGGGCGTGAAGGACGTCGACGAGGTCCTCGAGGCGCTGGAGATCATCAACAAGTACGACACCGGCAAGATCTCCACCGCGTACACGCTCACCGGCGGCGCGATCACGTCGAAGGTCCAGGGTCTGGACGAGGCCGACTTCTACGGCCGGTACGCCAAGGCCATCGAGGAGCACTTCCCCGGCCGGTGGATCGGCAAGGTCGTCGCCCAGGCCCTGCCCAAGCCGGACGTCCAGCGCTTCAAGGACTACGGCGTGCAGATCTACCACCCCAACTTCGAGGTGTGGGACGAGTACCTGTTCAAGATGTACTGCCCCGGCAAGGAGCGCTACGTCGGCCGCGACGAGTGGCACAGGCGCATCCTGGACTCCACCGAGGTCTTCGGCGCGCGCAACGTCATCCCCAACTTCGTGGCGGGCGTGGAGATGGCCGAGCCGTTCGGCTTCAAGACCGTCGACGAGGCCATTGACTCCACCACCGAGGGCCTGCGCTTCTTCATGTCGCACGGCATCACGCCCCGCTTCACCACCTGGTGCCCCGAGCCCACCACCCCGCTGGGCAAGACCAACCCCGACGGCGCCCCGCTGGAGTACCACATCCGGCTCCTCCAGGCCTACCGCCAGACCATGGAGGACTTCGGCCTCTCCTCGCCCCCCGGCTACGGCCCGCCCGGCGCCGGCAACGCGGTCTTCTCCGTCAGCTCCTTCATGGACAGCCTGCCGGCGGACGAACCCGTCGAGGCCTGAGAAAACCGCCTGAGAAAACCGCCTGAGGGAACCACTCACCACGCCAGGTCGTCCAGCACAGCCACCGGCACCGCCGCTTCCTGTGATCCGGCGGTGAGGGGCTGTTCGCTCCAGATGACCTTGCCCCGTTCGGTGTAGCGGGTGCCCCAGCGTTCGGCGAGCTGGGCGACGAGGAACAGGCCGCGGCCGCCCTCGTCCGTGGTGGCCGCGTAGCGCAGGTGCGGGGCGGTGCTGCTGCCGTCGGAGACCTCGCAGATGAGGCTGCGGTCGCGCAGGAGGCGGACGTGGATCGGTTCGGCGCCGTAGCGGATGGCGTTGGTGATCAGTTCGCTGAGGACGAGTTCGGCGGTGAAGGCGATGTCGTCCAGGCCCCAGGCGGCCAGTTGCCGGGTGGCCTCGGCGCGCACCCGGGAGACGGCGGCGGGGTCGGCGGGCACGTCCCAGTCGGCGACCTGCCCGGCGTCCAGGCGGCGGGTACGGGCCACCAGCAGCGCGATGTCGTCGCCGGGGTGCGGGGGGAGCACGGCGTCGAGGACGTCCGTGCAGGTCTCCTCCGGACTCCGGCCCGGGCGGGCCAGTGCGCCGCGCAGGAGGTCGAGTCCGGTGTCGATGTCCCGGTCGCGGTCCCCGACGAGCCCGTCGGTGAACAGCACCAGCCGGCCGGCCTCGGGCAGGTGCAGCTCGACGGATTCGAAGGGCATGCCGCCCAGGCCCAGGGGCAGGCACGCGGGCACCTCGGGGAAGGCCACGCTCCCGTCCGGGTGGACCAGGGCGGGCCCCGGGTGTCCGGCCCTGGCCACGGCACAGTGTCCGGAGACCGGATCGTAGATCGCGTACAGGCAGGTGGCGCCGACGATGCCGTCGCTGTCGCGGGCGGTCTCGTCCCGGTCGATCCGACCGACCAGCTCGTCCAGGTGCCCGAGCAGCTCGTCGGGCGGCAGGTCCAGGGTGGAGAAGTTGTGGACGGCGGTGCGCAGACGGCCCATGGTGGCCGCCGCGTGCAGACCGTGCCCCACCACGTCCCCCACGACCAGCGCCACCCGGGCGCCGGGCAGCGGGATCACATCGAACCAGTCCCCGCCGACACCGGCCCGCGCCGGCAGATACCGGTGGGCGACGTCCAGCGCGTTCTGCTCGGGCAGCGTGCGGGGCAGCAGACTGCGCTGCAGAGTGACGGCCATGGTGTGCTCGCGGGTGAAGCGGCGGGCATTGTCGATGGCCACCGCGGCACGGGCGGCCAGCTCCTCGGCGACGAAGACGTCGTCGTCGGTGAACGGGTCCGGACGCTCCGAACGCCAGAAGTTGACCATGCCCAGGATCACGCCGCGGGCCTGCAGTGGCGCCGTGACCAGCGAGTGGAAGCCGTGGTCGAGGGCCTGGCCCGCTCCTTCGGGGTCCTGGGCCCGCCAGCCGGCGGCCGCGGCGAGATCGGTCACGAGCACCGCGTGGCCCCCTGCCAGGGCCGCCGCCATCGGGGTGGTGGGGATGACGAACCGGATCGAGTCGCCCACCGGCTGCAACGGCGAGTCCTCGCGGATGCCGCAGAGGGCCGTGCGGCGCATCGCGGTGGACGCGCCCGACGGCTCCTCGCCGCGCAGCACGGGGTCCAGCAGCTCCACCGTGGCGACGTCGGCGAACCGGGGGACCGCCATCTCCGCCAGTTCCTCGGCGGTGCGCGCCACGTCCAGGGTGGTGCCGATCCGCACCCCCGCCTCGTAGAGGAGCCGCAGCCGCCCCTGGGCCGCCTCCGCCCGTCCCGCCAGCGCCCGCAGCTCGGTGGAGTCCCGCAGCGTGGCCACGCTCCCGGGCCGGCCGTAAGGGGTGGTGGGCCGCACGTTCACCGCCAGCAGCCGGTCCCCGGTCAGGCGCACCTCGTCGGTGGCCGCCCGGCCCGAGGCCAGCAGCTCGGTGATGCCCTCGTCCAGGCCGAGCTCCAGGAGAGGGCGCCCCTCCGCGCCCTTGGGCAGGTCGAGCAGCCGCCGAGCCTCGTCGTTGACCAGCAGGAGCCGGCGGTCGGCCCCGACGATGAGTACGCCCTCCCGGACGGCATGCAGCACCGCGTCGTGGTGCTCGTACATCCGGGTCATCTCCGCCGCCCCCAGCCCGTGGGTCTGCCGCAGCAGCCGCCGGTTCACCAGCGCCGAGCCGGCCGTGGCGAGCACGAGCGCGCCCGCCGCGGCACCGAAGAGGATCGGCAGCTGGCGGTTCACCGCCGCGGCGACGTTCTCGACCTCGATGCCGCTGCTGACCAGTCCGACGACGGAGCCGTCGGCATCGGTGACGGGGACGACGGCCCGGACCGCGTCGTTCGGACTTCCCTCGTAGACCTCGGTGAAGGACTCCCCGGCCGCCGCTCGCTCGATGTCGCCGGCGGCGCGCTTGCCGATCAGCTCCGGCTCGGAGTCGGTGTAGCGGATCCCGTCCGTGTTCATGACGGCGATGAAGTCGACGCCGGACGCGCGGCGGGCGCCCTCGGCCTGCCGCTGCAGCACGGCCGTCGGATCGGGAGACCTCAGCGCCTCCACGATGCCCGGGGCGTGCGCGAAGGCCTCCGCGGCGGCGAGCGACCGGCCGCGGGCGTTCCACGTGCTGTCGCGCTGGGTCTGGAGCACGAGCGCCAGCGCTGCGGCGGTGATCAGCAACACCACGATCAGCACTTGCAGGGCGAACATCTGCCCGGCGACGCTGCGCCGGTCGATGAGCCGGTGGACTGGCCGAAACAGACGTCGACCAAAATGTCCGGTCATGAGCCATTTCTAACACCGCCGCCCTTCCGAGTCGAAGCCCACGGGATCGGATGCCGCGCGGCCGATGAGTTTGCGGCACCCGGCCGGTCCAAGCTCGTGACACCCAGGAAGGGACACCGCCATGTCGGAGCTTCTCGTCGACTTCATCACCTCCCTCGACGGCCACGCGTCGGGAGAGGGCTGGCCCGGGTTCTGGGGCCTCGAGGGCCCGGAGTACCTCGCATGGCTCGGCAAGCAGCCCGAGGCCACCTACCTGATGGGAGCGAACGCCTACCGCCTGATGTCGGGCTTCGCCGCGGGCGAGGTCCCGAGTGGCCAGGACGAGTTCAGGCCCGAGGAGGAGGCGTCCGTCGACGAGCTCACGCAGGCGTCCAAGGTGGTGTTCTCCTCCTCACTCGAGGAGCCACTGACGTGGGCCAACTGCACGCTCGTCCGCGACGACGCCGTCGAGGCGGTCCGCGCCCTGAAGGCGAGTGGCTCGGGGCTCCTCAGCACGATCGGCAGCCTCAGTCTGTGCCGGTCCCTGCTGCGAGCCGGACTCGTCGACCGCTTCCGGGTCGTGATGTTCCCGGTGATCACCGGGGCCACGGGCGAGGAGCGCATCTACGACGGCTATCCGGACGTCGCCCTGGAGATGATCGAGCACCGGACCTTCGACGGCCGTATCCAGCTGGTCGAGTACAAGCCCCGCGTGCTCGAGCACCCGCCGCTCGGCTCCCCTGCGGGGAGCAAGGCCTGACGGGTCCGAGAACGCCGGGCCTTAATCGGTGGTCCCCCCCGGGGCGGGGCTAGGGTGCTGCTCGGCCGTTCCCGAGGGGAGGGGCGGTGTCGGTTTGCTGAGAAGAAGCAGGAGGTGAGGACGTTGATGACGGTCACGGTGACGGGCACGGCCCGCATTCAGGAGTTCATCGTTCCCACCCCTGTGGTCTCCGGCTGACACCACTCGACTTGCGCGCGGAGCGCGCCGCCGGGGCCACCCTTCGAAGGGTCCCCCCTTGTTCAACGCTTCATCCCACACGCCTTCCCTTTCCGGCGCTCAGCAGGTCCTCGCCGCCTACGGCTGGGACGAGGGCTGGGAAACCGAGTTCGCCTCCTTCGCCGAGCAGGGTCTCCTGCCCGGCCGCGTGGTCCGGGTCGACCGCGGGCAGTGCGATGTCGTCACCGCCGACGGCGTCGTGCGGGCCGACACCGCGTTCGTCACCCCGCACGACCCCCTGCGCGTGGTCTGCACCGGCGACTGGGTCGCCGTCGAACCGTACGGCAACCCGCGCTACGTACGGTCGTGTCTGCCGCGCCGTACCGCCTTCGTGCGCTCCACCCCCTCCAAGCGGTCCGAGGGGCAGATCCTCGCGGCCAACGTCGACCACGCCGTCGTCGCCGTCTCCCTCGCCGTCGAGCTCGACCTCGCCCGCATCGAGCGGTTCCTCGCGCTCGCCTGGGAGAGCGCCTAGAAGTACACAGCAGCCCTCACCTGCACGGATGCCGTTTGGAGCGGCCGGATTCGTGATGTAGGAGGGCATTATGGCGAAGAAAGTGGCAGAGGAGTTCCGGGACGGTTCCCCCGAGGAACTGGCGGGGAAGGGACCGGAGGACCTTGTCGACCTCTACCTCCGCCGCAGCAAGAAGAGGGAGACGGTCGAGACCCTCAAGCAGCATGCTCGCGACCTGCGACGTGAAATGGACCGGCAAGGACTCATCGTCCGTAAGGTCTGGCTGGAGCAGCGGAGCGCCTCCAAGCAGCACGTACGGCGAGAGAAGCTCGAAGGCGCGATGGCCGCTGTGATGGCCGGTGAGATCAAGACGCTCGCCGTGTGGAAGACGGACCGCTTCGACCGACGAGGCATGGCTGCCATCGGTACGGCCCTGGACGAATTCGACCGCCGCCGGGCGCGGCTCTTCGTGCTCCAGGAGAGCCTGGACTCCAGCCAGCCGGGCGCCCGCATCGTCTTCGCGATCCTGGCCGAGCGCGCCCGCGAGGAGATCAAGGACCTCACCCTTCGGGTGACGACCGGAAAGAACGCGGCACGCACCGCCGGACGGTGGCCGGGTGGGCGCACCCCGTACGGCGTCCGCTCCCCCAGGGGATCGGGACGCATCGAACCGGACCCGACCGAGTACCCGCACGCCCGTCGTATCGCGGACGAGCTGCTGACCGGGAAATCCGCGATGCGCGTGGCCCACGATCTGGAACGGGACGGCATCAGGACACGGGACGGTGCCCGCTGGGACGCGCGCGCGATCACACGCATGGTGCGCTCGACGGCGTGGGCCGGCCTGCTGCCCACCAAGGACTGGCTGCACGACGAACACGGTCAGCCCCTCGACGTCTGGGTACCCTCGTCCGAACCTGCGCGGGATGGCGAAGGCAACCCGGTAGTGATCGGCGGTGGTGTCGTCAGTCCGGGGGAGCGGCTCCGGATTCTCGCGCTGATCGAAGCTCGGGTCACCAAGATGGGTGGGGGCTCGCGGGGAAAACGTCCGCACACCACGTTCCTCGGCGGGATCTTCTCCTGCCCATACTGCAAGAAGGGCATGACCGGCAGCGGCGGCGACCGCGGTCGCATGTACCGGTGCGCACCCGATCGGTGCACGGCAAGGACGCGTGCCCCGGCGTGGTGGTTCGAGCAGAGCGCATGGACGCGGCGGTCGAGGCGATGTGGCTGAGCCACGTCTCGGCCCTCGAACACGGGTCCCCCGGCCTCGACGCCATTGTCCGACGCTGGGCGGTCCTCCACGACGTGGAGAGGGAAGCCCGTCGCAAGGAGGTCATGGCGGGCCTCGACGCGGCGAAGGCACGCCGAGACAAACTGGAGCACGACTTCTACGTCGAAGGAACGCTGTCCGAAGACCGGTTCAAGACGCTGGCGGCCGAGCAGTCGGCGGCAATCGAAGCCCTTGACCTCGAAGCCGGCGAGCTCGCGCGGGAGGCAGATCTCTCGGTCTTCTTCGCGGACGGCGAGGCACTCGCGGACGCGTGGGCGGAGTCGACGCTCATGGATCGGCGCATGCTTCTGGGATGCGTCTTGACGTCGCTGACGATCAGCCCCGCTCGCTTCCCCGGGGACCGCACGCCGATCGTCGACAGGATCGTGCCGCAGTGGGTTGGTTGATGCACTCCTAAAAATGGCCGCCGGCCGGGGCGCCCTGAGGGAGGGCTGCATCACACACTCGGACCGCGGAGCGGAATACACCTCATGTGAATACCGCTCCGCTATAGAGGAGTTGGGGATCCGGCAGAGTGTGGGTAGAACGGGCTCCTGCTGCGATAACGCCGCAGCTGAGAGCTTCTTCGGCCTCCTGAAGGCAAAGATCGGGACCACTGTCTGGGAGTCCCACGACTAGGCCCGTGCCGATGTCTTCCACTTCATCGAGGTCGAGTACAACCGCACCTGCCTGCGGAAACACCCCGTCTACGGAGACGTCACCCCGGTCGAAACCCGGGCCCTGACGGCACAAGCTCTCACCCCCGCAACGTAACCACCCGCGGTCCATGCTCAGGGGGGAACTTCAGGTCTTCTCATATCCTTTCCTTCCTCTGCTGGTTTCGGTAAGCCGACGTGATGGTGGACTCGGCTTGCCGTTGCCCGCCGCGCCCGTTGCTGTCCGTGTATGCGGCGCCCAACTGGTCGATGGCGTCGTCTATGGGAATGCCGTCGGAGCATGCGGCGCGGGCCGCCCGGAACAGTGTCGAATTCAGGTCGCCGTCGGGGGCGTTGCGCACCGTGTCGATGAGGCCGGAAATGGTGCCGCCGCGTCCGGGCTGCGCGAACAGCGGCCGGGGCGGAGCGGGTTTCTCGCGGCACAGTTCGACCAGCCAGGGCCGGGGCGTTGCGGACGGGTGCCGCGTTCTCTGCGATGTACCGGCCTTTCGAGGTGACCGCGCCGGCCGCGAGGACGTAGCCGCTTTGTTCGCCGCCGTTGCCGCGTACGTCAAGGAGCCCTTTCACCGGCGAGGCCTGCGAGGCTTTCAGCCCGGCCGGCCACCGGTAGTAGACGTGCAGCCCGAATGAGCCGGTCTGCACCCGGTAGGTGTTGTTGAGTTCGTCCCAGTCGCCGCTGTACCGCTGGCGCATTTCGCGCAGCGCGTATTCGTCCTTGGCGATGTCGCAGTCGACGACCAGCAGGCCGGACGGCGCGCAGGCGATGGCCGGGTTGGCGGCGGGTGAGTGTGTCCAGGCCGCGATGACGCGGTCCATGTCGCGGGTGGCCCACTCCCCCCCCGCCGGGTCTGGTAGGGCTTGTCGGGCTGCACGAGGTGCGGCTGCTTGTCGATGACGGCGCCGGACTGCGGGCACCTGGTCCCTGCCGGATTGCACGGGAAGATCGTGAAGCCTTGTTGCAGGGCAGTGGTCGCGTAGGCGATGTGGTTCAACGGGCTTCACCAACTCACTGAGCTTCAGGGGAAGATGCGGTATCGCTGTGGGGCATGAGTGAGCCGTCGACAAGTTCCGAGTCACCAGCGTGGCCACACTGCGGCCAGGGCAGAACGCCGGCGGACCCGATCGGCTGCTGCGGCATCCACGTCCCCGGCAACACCGCGTGCCTCGCCCACCTGGCCGTCGCCGACCGCGACGCCTACCTGGCAGGCCTGACCCCCGGCACCGACATCGACCACCGCGGCACCCCCTTCACCGAACCCCTTCTCGACTCGCTTCTCGACGCCCTCCGTGACCCCGCCACCGGCCACGCACGCCTCGGCACCGCCAAGTTCAGGTCGGCGATCTTCGAGGGCGACGCCGCGTTCGAGTCAGCAACCTTCCAGGGGGTCGCCCAGTTCGGTACAGCAACCTTTCAGGAGGTCGCCCAGTTCCGTTCCGCGACCTTCAATGGCGGCGCCGACTTCAGGTCGGCGACCTTCCATGACGCCGAGTTCACGTGGGCGACGTTTCATGGCGGCACCGAGTTCGGCTCAGCGACCTTCCATGACGGCGCCGAGTTCGTGGAGGCGACCTTCCATGGCGGCGCCCGGTTCGGGTCAGCCACCTTCCGAGGCGGCGCCGATTTCAGAATGGCAACGTTCGAGAGCATCGCCCAATTCGGGTCAGCAACCTTTCAGGACGACGCCGTGTTCAGGAGGGCAACCTTCCTGCGTGACGCCCAGTTTGAATCAGTAACTTTCCAGCGCGACGCCCGGTTCGAGTCGGCGGTATTCGAGCAATGGGTCAGCCTAGGGCCGCTGGTGTGCGCTGGACGGGTGGGATTGTCCGGGGCGGTGTTCAACGGGCCAGCGACCCTCTCGTTCGCCGCGCGCCGTCTGGAGTGCCGACGGACCCGCTGGTTGTCCACGGCCGAGATGCGGCTGCGCTACGCCAGCGTGGACTTCGCCCATGCGGTCTTCGAGTATCCCCTCACCATTGCTGCGGAGGCCGGCCCCTTCGTGCTTCCCGACGGACGAGAGATGGCGGAACAGGCCCTCGTCGGTGCCCCTGACGCCGCGGTGGCGAAGGCTCCGGAGCTCGCGACCATCAAGATGGCTGTCTCAGCCAGCGGTCTGGACATCGCCCCGACGGCCAACGGCGGGTTCGTCGCACGCGACGGAGACGGCACCCCGGTCTTCGAGAGCCCGGCGGGGCGGATGTGGGACTCGGCCGGCGACACCCCAGCTGCCGCTACGCCAGGCGCCGGCCCACAGCTGATGCGAACGGCTGCTTCGGCGGAGGATGAGCCGGAGCCGGCCGGCGTTCCGCTCCCCGAGGCCCAGGGCGAGCCTGCCCCCTCCGAGGCTCCCGGCAGCGGGGACGCATCGGCCCAGCTCCCGCTCAAGGTCACCGACACGGCTCTGGAGATCCGGCCCGATCCGGCCCTGCTCCAAGGTGAGGACACTGTCTTCCCGCTCTACATCGACCCGCCGACCAAGGGCATCACGCTGGGTGACTGGACGGCGCTGTCGTCGGACGGTGACAAGTTCTGGGAGTTCAAGGGGGACAAGGGGGTGGGCCGCTGTTCCAACTACGGCGGCTACCTCTGCTCCAGCACGCCCTACACCCAGCGCATGTACTTCGAGTACCCGCTGTCGTCGATCCACGGCAAGAAGATCCTGGACGCGACGTTCGAGGTGTACCAGGTGTGGACGTTCACGTGTGATCCGCGCTGGTACGACCTGAGTCACGTCACTACGGGCATCACCTCCAGCACGACCTGGTCGTCGCGGCCTGCAGCAGACGACCTGATGGGCGACCGGCAGGTGTCCAATGGCCGGGGTGACCTGTGCAGCCCGTCGCAGCCCGCGAACTGGGTGCGCTTCAGCGACAACACAGGTGAGGAGACGAACGAGAACCTGACGACGACCCTCGCGTCGCATGCAGCGAAGAAGGCCGCGCAGATCACCTTCTCGCTCACCGCGCACGACGAGTCCAACGCCGCCTCCTGGGCTCGTTTCCGCAACGACGCGAAGCTGTCGGTCAGCTACATCTCCTATCCGAGCGCACCGACCCCCTACGGTGTCCAGCAGGGCACCACCGGCAGGGCCTGCAATGCCTCCACGCTGCCTTTTGCCACCAGTGACACGACACCGAAGATGCTGGCCACGGTGCAGTCGGTCGACGGCTCCAACGCCCAGTTGCGCGCCATGTTCGAAGTGTGGAAGGCCGACGGCTCCAGCCGTGCCTGGTATGCAGCCTCCCCGAACGCTGCGTGGGTGGCCGACAACGCGGTCCGTGACGCAACAACCAGCACATTGGCCGCTCAAACCGACTACCGGATGCGGGTCAAGACACAGGCGTATTACAAGACGGACCGGGGTGCCACCGGCGTACTGGACTCGGCCTGGTCGTCCTGGTGCTACTTCCGGGTCGACACCGATTCACCGCCGTCTCCTCTGGTGACCAGCGCGGACGGCCTCTACAAGCCGGCCGAGACCGACCCGGCCGCAGGCGGCGTGGGCACCGCAGGCAAATTCACCTTCACCCCCGCGGACACCAACCCCAACACGGCCGGCATCCAGTCGGACGTCGTCAGCTACAAGTGGAAGCTGAACAGTGGCGCGGTCTCCGCCCCGATCAGCGTGGCCAAGGGAACGGCGACCACCCAGACGATCACGCCGAACCAGGCCGGTGAGAACACCATCCAGGTCTGGGGCTACGACGCTGCAGGACACAGCTCCCTCACCGGCTACTACAGCTTCCTGGTTAAGGGTGCCGAGACGCCTTCGGGTAGCTGGCACCTGGACAACACGCTCACCGACTCCACCACCGCCACCCAGCACCCGCTGACCTCCTCGGGGGCATCCTGGGACGCCCGGGCACGCAGCGGCATTGGTGCGGCGAGGTTCAACGGCACGAGCGCCTACCTCTCCACCTCCGGTGCGGTCCTGGACACCACCAAGTCCTTCACCGTCTCGGCCTGGGCACGCCTGGAGAAGAAGGACGTCAACTACACCGTCCTGTCCCAGGCGGGAACGAACGCCTCCGGGTTCCAGCTCTACTACTCCACCTACTCCAACGCCTGGATCTTCAACCGTCACCAGACGGACGTCGTCGACCCTGTGATCATCCGTTCGTACGGCACTAAGCCTCCGGTTTTGAACGCCTGGACTCACCTGGCCGGCGTCTACAACGCGGCCGCGAACACCATCCAGCTCTTCGTCAACGGCGTCCCGCAGGGCAACCCGGTGCCCTTCACGGGTACCCCATGGAAGGCATCCGGCAGCCTGCAGGTCGGACGGCTCTGGTACCGGACGACCGGGGCGGAGAACTTCGCCGGAAGCATCGACGAAGTGAAGGTCTGGTCCCGAGCGCTCGCGGACACGGAGATCACCCATGAAGCATGGCTGGAGGACGAGGACCTGAGCGACGGCACCGCCGGCGACCCGGTCCCGGCGCTCGTCGCCAAGTGGGACGCCACGGACATGGCCAATGCGACCGGCACCACCGTCAAGGACACCAGCGGCTTCGGCCGCGACCTCACCCTCAACGGTGCCGCGCTCACCCAGTTCACCACCGGCGACCCGGAGATCGGCGAAGAGGTCACGACCACACAGACGATGACCCTCAACGGCACCAGCGCGTACGCCACCGCCACCGGGCCGGTCGTGGACGACTCCGGATCGTTCACCGCGACCGCATGGCTGACACTGGACCCCGCCAAGCTCGCCGACACCACCAAGGCCTACGCGGTCCAGGTGTTCGGCCAGTCAGGGACGAGCCAGTCCTCCTGGGGCGTCTGGTATGAGCAGCCCGCTGGCAGCACCCAGGGGCGGTGGACCTTCGGTCGGCCCGACAAGGACGGCACCGGAGCCGCCTGGACCCAGAGTTCGTCCAACGCTTTCACCACAGCTCAGCTGGGTGTCCCGGTCATGCTGACCGTTGTCTACGACGCCCAAGCTGCGGCTGATCCCGATGACACCTCGAAGCTGGGTGCGCTCAAGCTCTACGTCGACAGCGCCCTGATGGGTGACGAGGGCGGCATGTCGTTCTCGACGCCCTGGCAGGGGGCCGGGGCGTTCGAGATAGGGCGGGCGAAGATCAACGGTGCTGCCGCACGCTACTTCCCCGGGAAGATCGACAGCGTCCGCGTCTGGGCCGGAGCCACCTCAACCGACATGATCGCCAACCGGTACAACACCGAGCAGCAGTAGAAGCGACACGGGGCAGGGCGGGTTTCCCTAACCGCCCTGCCCCGTGTCGCGCTCATCCGCACGTGTGCGGACGCACAACTGCGTTCAGCGTCCTTGGATGCCGACACCGTCATCCGAGTGCTTCCTGCCCATTCCTGAGAACCGGGACATCACCGTGTCTTCATCACCATCCCGCAGACGTTGGCCAGAGGCGGTCATACGCCACTGGCTCGGCCGTGGCGCACTCGTCGCCACTCTCGCCCTCCTGCCCCAAGTCGTTATCCCGTCGGGTTACGACTTCACCGCACACGCCCAGTCCGAGGCCCGTAAGAAGCTGGAGGACCGGCCCGAAGCGAAGATCGACAAGGTAGGCGTACTCAAGCCGGGTACGTCCAAGGCCCCCAAGGACAAGGCCGCTCCAGCTTCCCGCGACACGCGTGCACGGCTCGAGAAGGCCGTCTGGCCCAAGGCAGGGAAGGCCACTACCGAGGTCGCTGCCACGGGTGCAGCCGGGCTCACCATCGGCGGGCTCGGCATCAAGCTGGCCCAGGAACCCGCTGCCCCGGCAGCCGGGGCGCCGAAGACCAGGACTCCGAAGAGCCTGCCCGGTGCGAAGGCCACCGGCCCGGCTGAGAAGGTGTCCCTCAACGTCCACCCGCAGGAGGCCGCAGAGAAGGCGGGCGTCAACGGCGTCCTGCTGACCGTCGACCCGGCCGGCACCGCGAAGACGTCCACCGACGACACCGACAAGCTCCGAGTCTCCCTTGACTACTCCACCTTCAAAGACGTCTACGGCGGCAACTTCGGCCCGCGACTGCGCCTGGTGACACTGCCTGCGTGTGCGCTGACCACTCCGGAAAAGAAGTCCTGCCGCACCCAGAGCCCCGTAGAGGGTGCGGACAATGACACCGCGTCCCAGTCCCTGACCGGCACCCTTTCAGCCCGCACCCTGGCAGCCGGCACCCCGTTGCTGCTGGCGGCTGCCGCCGATATCTCAGGAGGCGGAGGCGACTACAGCGCCACTCCGCTCTCCCCGACCGCCACCTGGGAGGCCGGCGGCAGCACGGGCGACTTCACCTGGAACTACCCACTGCGCGTACCGCCGGCCACGGCCGGGCCGGCTCCCAACCTGTCCATCTCCTACAACTCGGCCTCGGTGGACGGCCGCACGGCTGGAGAGAACAACCAGACCTCCGTGGTCGGTGAGGGCTTCTCGCTCACCGAGTCCTACATCGAGCGCAAGTACGCATCCTGCAAGGACGACGGCCAGGCGGGCAAGGGCGACCTGTGCTGGAAGTACGCCAACGCCACCCTGGTCCTCAACGGCAAGGCCGTCGAGCTGGTCAACACCTGCGCCGACAAGGCTGCCTGCGACACGGCGGCCCTGTCCGAGGCTTCCGGCGGCTCGTGGAAGGTGAAGAACGAGGACGGCACCCGCGTCGAGCACCTGACCGGCGCCACTGGCAACGGCGACAACAACACGGAGTATTGGAAGGTCACGGACGCATCAGGCACCCAGTACTTCTTCGGCAAGCACCGCATGCCGGGCTGGAGCGACAAGGGTACGACCGGCACTACCGACGACGATCCGGGCACCAACTCCGTGTGGACCGTCCCCGTCTTCGGCGACGACACTGGTGAGCCCTGCTACAAGTCCACCGGCTTCGCCGACTCCTCCTGTAACCAGGCATGGCGCTGGAACCTCGACTATGTCGTGGACACCCACGACAACGCGTCCACCTACTGGTATACCCGGGAGTACAACTACTACTCCAAAAATGCTGATACCGCCGTCAACGGAACCATCTACACCCGCGGCGGGCACCTCGACCGCATCGACTACGGCCAGCGCAGCGACCTCATCTACACCAAGCCCGCCGCACAGCAGGTTCGCTTCACCTACGCCGAGCGCTGCGTCACCTCGGGAGGCTGCGGCAGTCTGACGAAGGACACCAAGGCCAACTGGCCCGACGTGCCCTTCGACATGATCTGCGCGGCCAACACCAAGTGCACCACCCAGATCGGACCGGCGTTCTTCACCCGCAAGCGCCTCACCGACATCACCACCTCCGTGTGGACCGGCACCGGCACCACCCGGCGCGACGTCGACACCTGGCACCTGGAACAGAACTTCCCCGACACCGGCGACGCCTCCTCGCCGAGCCTGTGGCTGAAGTCGATTCAGAACACCGGCAAGGCCAACTCCACGGCGGCCGCCCTGCCGGCCATCGTCTTCGGCGGTATCCAGACGCCCAACCACGTCGAAGGCAGCGGCCCGGACAACCTCCGCTACATCAAGTGGCGGGTACGCACGATCAAGTCCGAGACAGGCTCGACCACCACCGTCAACTACTCCGATCCGGACTGCATCTGGGGCTCCAGCATGCCCGGCTCGGTCGACAAGAACACCCGCCGCTGTTTCCCTGTCAAGTGGTCACAGTCCGGTGCAGCCCCGGTCACCGACTGGTTCCACAAGTACGTGGTTACATCCGTCTTCCAGGAGGACCCCTACGGGCACGGAGACACCGGAGAGAAGTACTACGACTACCAGGGTGGCGCCGGCTGGGCATATGCCGACGACGAGGGCCTGACCAAACCGTCCAACCGTACCTGGTCGCAGTGGCGCGGTTATGGCAAGGTCGTGGAGACCTCCGGCGACTCCGAGGGGCCACGCTCCAAGAAGTCCACCCTCTACATGCGCGGCCTGAACGGCGAAAAGGAACTCGACGGAACCGCGCGGGTGGAGAAGGTCACTGACTCCTCCGGTACTGCCATCGACGACTCCCGCCAGTACGCCGGCTTCGTTCGCGAGACCATCGTCTACAACGGCACCGACGAGGTGAGCGGCACCATCAACACCCCTTGGTCCCACAAGACCGGCAGCCACACCTACAACTGGGGTACCACCGACTCCTGGATCGTGCAGCCCGGCGAGACCACCACCCGGACCAAGACGTCCACCGGCACCCGCACGGTCAAGCAGAAGACCACCTATGACACCACGTACGGCATGCCGATGACCGTTGAGGACAGCGGAGACGCCGCCAAGACCGGCGACGAGACGTGCACGCGGACGAGCTACGCACGCAACACGAGGGACTGGCTGGTGAACATGGTCAGCCGCGTCGAGGTCTACTCCGTCCCCTGCACGACCATCCCGTCGGTCCCCGACGACGTCGTCTCCGACGCCACCACGGCCTACGACAGCCAGGCACTCGGGGTAGCGCCCACCAAGGGCGACATTACCGCCACGTACCGGGTTGCGAGCCACAACGCTGTGGACAAGACCCCCGTCTACCAGAAGGTCTCCGGGGCCACGTACGACAAGCTGGGCCGCCCGCTCACTGAGACCAACGCCCTGAACCGCACGGTCAAGACCACCTACGTACCCGACGACACCGGCTACGGCCCGCTGACGTCCAAGACCAGCACTGATCCGAAGGCCTACAGCTCCACTACAGAGGTGGACCCGGCCTGGGGCACGGCCACCAAGACCACCGACGCCAACGGCAACGTCACCGAGTGGTCACTGGACGCGCTCGGCCGACTTCGCTCGGTCTGGAAGCCGGATCGTTCCCGCTCGCTCGGTGACGCCGCGACGATCGTCTACGCGTACAGCATCAACAACGACAAGGAGACCTGGGTACGCACCGACGCCCTGGCAGCCGACGGAAAGACGTACAACAGCTCGTACGAGATCTTCGACAGCCTTCTGAGGTCCCGTCAGAAGCAGGTGCCCGCGCCGAACGGCGGCCGGGTGATCTCAGAAACGCTCTACGACGACCGGGGCCTGGCGTACACCGCCAACGAGCAGGTTCACGACAACCTCGCTCCCTCGGGCACCCTGGCCAACACCTACCCCGGCTCCGTCCCCGCCTCCACCGAGACGGTCTACGACGCCGCTGGCCGCGCCACCGAGTCCATCTTCCGGGTCTACGACCAGGAGAAGTGGCGCACCAAGACCGAGTACCAGGGCGACCGCACCGCCGTCACCGCCGCCGCAGGCGGCACAGGCACCCTAAGCATCACCGACGCCCGCGGCCGGATCGTCGAGCGCCGTGAGTACGGCGGCCCCGTCCCGACCGGCACGGACTACACTCGCACCCTCTTCGAGCACGACCCCTCCGGCCGACTGACGAAAATGACGGGGCCGGACAATGCCGTCTGGTCGTACGGCTACGACCTGCGCGGCCGCAAGACCAGGTCCACCGACCCGGACAAGGGCACCGTCACCACCACCTTCAACGACGCCGACCAGCCGGTGACCACCACCACGACCCTGGAGCAGGTCAGCCGCACACTGGTCACCGACTACGACGAGCTCGGCCGCAAGATCGGCACCTGGGACGGAGTGAAGGACAACGCCCACCAGCTCACCAAGTTCACCTATGACTCCCTAGCCAAGGGTCAGGTGACCGCGGCAATCCGGTACGTCGGCGGCACCGCTGGCAAAATCTACTCCCAGGTCGTCACCGGCTACGACAGCCTCGGCCGCCCCAAGGGCACCAAGACAGTCATCGCCGCCAGCGACCCGCTGGTCGCCGCCGGGGCGCCACAGACCTTCACCACCTCCACCGTCTACAACATCGACGGCACCGTGCAGTCCACGTCGATGCCCGCGGTGGCCGGCCTGCCCGCCGAGACGGTCACCAACAGCTACAACGGCCTCGGCATGCTCACAGGCACCGACGGCATGACCGACTACGTCCAGAACATCGGGTACTCCCCGTACGGTGAGATCGAGGAAACCCGCCTCGGCACGTCAACCAGTGCCAAGCAGCTTCAGATCCTCAATCGCTACGAGGACGGCACCCGCCGCCTGTCCAACATGCACACGGTCGACCAGACCAACGCCGGCTACACCAGCGACGTCGACTACGTCTACGACGCCACCGGCAACGTCAAGTCGGTCACGGACAACGCCAAGGGCAAGGACACCCAGTGCTTCGCCTACGACGGGTACCGTCGCCTGACCGAGGCCTGGACCCCGTCGTCCAACGACTGCGCCACCGCCCGCTCGGCGACCGCGCTCGGCGGCCCGGCCCCGTATTGGACAAGCTGGACCTACAAGCCCGGCGGTCTGCGCAACACCCAGGTCGAGCACAAGGCCACCGGTAATACCACGACGGTGTACGGCTACCCGGTCGTCAACGCCAACGGCGGCGGCCAGCCGCACACCCTGACCTCGCTAGCGGTCAATGGCGGCACGGCCAAGCCACTGACATACGACGAGCAGGGCAACACCACCAAGCGGTACGGCACCACTGGTGTCGCGCAGAGCCTCACCTGGGACATCGAGGGAGAGCTGGTTCGCCTCACGGAGGGCACGAAGACCACCGACTACCTTTACGACGCAAACGGCGATCTCCTGATCCGCCGCGGCCCCGGCAAAACCGTCCTCTACCTGGCCGGTCAGGAGCTCCACTACGACACGGCTGCCAACAAGTTCACCGCCCAGCGCTACTACGCGGCCGGTGACGTCACCGCCGTGCGCACGGAGACCAGCCTGGCCTGGATGGTCGACGACCACCATGGCACTGCCTCGCTGGCCATCGACGCCACCACCCAGGCCGTCACCCGTCGCTACACCAAGCCTTTCGGCGAGACCCGCGGCGCGACACCCTCGGTGTGGCCCGACGACAAGGGCTTCCTTGGCAAACCTGTCGACTCCGGGACCGGACTGATCCACGTCGGTGCCCGTGAGTACGACCCCTCCACGGGACGGTTCCTCTCGGTCGACCCGGTGCTGGTCCCCGAGGACCACGAGTCCATGAACGGCTATGCCTACGCCAACAACACCCCCGTCACCAAGGCCGACCCCACCGGCCTGCGGCCCATCACGGACTGCGAGCGCGGATGCAGCGACGGCAAGGGCGGCACGTACCGGGACTACATGACGATGGGCCCGAACGGCACGTGGGTCTACCATTCCACGAAGACCTACACGACCAAGGTTCCTGGCACGTCCAGCACGTATATCAGCGCGTCGGTGACCACCCGCGCCGGCCGGACGACCTCGGTCGACGTCGCGGTGTTCAAGAAGCCGACCTTCAAGAAGGGACCGAACCCCGAGCCGGAGCGCAAGGCGGGCAAGAAGGGCGAGGCCATGGACCTCTCCGCCCAGGAACTGGTCATGCTGTGGGCGAAGGGGGGACCATCCGAGGTTACGCTTCCGCCGGACGGTGAGTTCGTCCGCCAACTGCGCACGGAGGACCACTTCCGGTCCTTCATCCGCAAGATGCAGGGCATGATCAAGGACGGCGTTTACCACACGGGCAAGGAGTCGTTCGATAAGTCCCACGCGGAGCGCAGCGATGGTGAGAAGATCTGGGAGGGCCTCACAGACCTCACTGGGTTCCTCACCGAGGGAATCTACGGCGCCAGCCCCGCGAGCATGGCTCTCGGTTCCTACAACCTCGACTACCAACTGCTGGGCGTCGCGTGTGAACCACCCAGGACCGACTCGGAGTGGGACAACGGCGCGCTGGTTGGCCGAGTGGACGTGACGGTGTCCAACACCATGTCGGTGGCCTCGGCCACGCGCAGCCTCTCGGACGATGGGTACAAGAACGGAAGCTCCAACCCGGCCATGAAGGCGGGCTCAGACGTCGCCAAGCAGATCTGGCCCGACGGCCAGAAGGACATCACCGTGAAGATCCACTGGATCGAGGAAATCTATGTGCCGTACTAGGAGAAGTCGGCGGCTTCTCTTCGCCGTCGCCGTCTCCACAGTCCTTGCCGTCGGTGTGTCGGGGTGTGGAAGTGAGGAAGAGCAGCCCGTTCCCAAGGAAAGTCAGATCGTCGGCCTGTGGACAAATCCCGGAGGGGATTGGATCGACTTCGAGAAGGATGGGACGGGTACTCTTTCCGCCGGGGTGCAACTCCAGCTGAACTCGCTGGTGAAGGAATCCGAAACCAAGGAAGTGTGTGAGTTCTCCTGGGGGGTGGACACTGTTCCCGCAGGGGGCAGTAAGTGGGTTTCCCTGACCTTCAAGGAAGGACAGTGTGGGTCCCTGGGGAGCTCAGGACTCAACTACTATTACCGGGATCCCTCCGGTGAACTGCTCCTGGCGAATCCTGTGGAATCCCCGAAACCTGAGGAAATCTACGCGCGAGCGAAGGTGACCGGGTAAGGAAGGGGCGGCTTCGGACTGGTGAGTGAGGAGGTGGGGGGGGGGGGGGGCGCCCCCCCCCCCCCCCCCCCCCCCGGCGGGGGCCCCGGGGGGGGGGGGGGGGGGGGGGGGGGGGGCCCCGCCCCCCCCCCCCCACCTCCTCACTCACCTGACGGCGGCAGGGACCCTTGTGTGATGAGGATCGGTCCGGTTCGTCGGTTTCGCGTACAACCGGGGCCGGTTTTCAGTCCACCATCGATGCCTTCGAGCACATCCAGTCGCGCAGGGCCTGTTGTAGAGGCGGCGCACGGTCGGTGAGTCGACGGGGAACGATCTCCAAGCCGCTGAGTCTTGCCTGATCGGACCGACTTGTGAACGCCCCGGATCGTGTGCCGGGACAGCTCCGCCACCTACGCCGAAGCCGTGCGCCGCGCCTCGCCCGATGCGGCACAGGTCAGCGACCGACCCCCACCCACAAGACCGGCCCCGCGTTCACCAAGCCGGTCGACCCACTTCTGGGGCAGGCGATCGAGCCTTGGCAGGCGGTCTGCCTAGCCCAGGCCGTGATCCTCGACCCGGAGATCAACGAGCGCGTGAACTTTCTGTTCGCTTTCCGTGCCCACCGGGTCTCCAAGCACTACATCAACGAGACGATCATCCCGATGCTCTTCCGCAAGGCCGGCGTCTCCACCGCAGATGTCCGCGGCAACATCACCAGCCACCGGGCCCGTTCCACCATCGCCAGCTAGGACGTGTCCGGTCGATCATCCGAGTGCGGGATGCCGCGTCTGCGCGAGTAGGTGCGGCACGCGTTCCAGGATCCGCTGGCCGACCACCGTCGGGACCGTCCATGGCCCGAAGCGCTTGGCAGGCTGTGCCGGTGCATGTCGCTCCGCGCCTGGCGCAGGATTCCGTCTATCCCTTGCTGGCAGCCCGCCACCGGCCGCAAGGCCGGTGGCTCGACGTGCAACAAGGGCCGCGGCTGTTCCTGGTCGGCTCTTGTCGGATCCCTCATGTCCGAACCGCCGAAGAGGGTGCGCCAGAGTCATGTGTTCGGCTGAGCCGTTTCTGAGCCTTGGCGGAGCTGTTTGGGAGTAGTTGAGAACCAGCGGCGGCAGGCGCGGGTCAGCGCGGACTGTTCGGAGTAGCCGAGGGCGGCGGCGACCTGGGTGAGAGGGAGGTTGGTCTCGCCCAGGAACCGGCTCGCTGCCCGTTTGTAGACGTCGTCGCGAATGGCCTCGAAGGTGGTTCCCTCATCGAGTAGCCGGCGTTGCAGGGTCCGCGGGTGGAGTACGAGGAGGGAGGCGATCTCGCCTTTGGTGCCGCGATGGGCGCCCATCGTGACGACGAGGATGTGGGCGACCCGGTCCGACAGAGGGGCGGTGTGCGGGGCGACGCGGGTCGCGATGTGTTCGAGGGCTGCCTGGCGCAGTGCCGGTGCCGTTGGTGCGAGGTCCAGGTCGAGGCCGCCGGCGGGGAAATGGAGTCCGGCGTAGGGCTGGCCGAAGTGGACCGGTGCACTGAAAAACCGTCGGTAGGCGTCAGAGCCGGCGAGCGGGGTGTGCGGCAGGGTGACGGCGACAGGGCGCAGCCGGTCCTGAGTGAGGGCCCGCGCCAGCCGCCACGTGCTTCCCAGGCATCCGTCGAGCAGTTGGCGCACGGGTGTGCCCACGTTGAGGCGGGCCTCGAACCGCAGGCTCGCGCACCCGGCGAACATCGGACTCGTACGGTCGAGGACCACCTCGTAGCTCGGGCTGTGGAGAAACAGGTAGCGGGAGGCGTCGCTGATCGCCCTGCCGATCGTCGGACTGTTCATCAGCACCACGGCCAGCAGGCCCAGCACCTCCGGCGGCTGTTCGTCGACGAGGCGCAGCCCGAAGTCCGGGCAGTCCGTGGTCGCGGCAGTGTCGGCGAGGAGCCCGGCCACGGCGCCGAGGGGGATCGGGTGGTCGGGCTCGGTCAGATCGTGCAGGCCCAGCCCGTGACGGCATAGGAGACGGGCCGGGTCCGCGCCGAGCCTCCGCACGAGGTCGACATAGCCGTGAAGGGCTGCCGCACGCACCACACCGCTCATGGCCACGACGCTGCCCGGCGGTGTCTCGAAATGTCAAGAACGGCGTCCAGGCCCGACCTACCCTCCTCGCCATGACCCGCAACGTGCTCCTCGTCCACGGCACCTGGTGCAACGGTGACAACTGGGGCGACTTCGCCACCGAACTCAAACGGCGCGGCTACACCGTGCACGCGCCGACTCTGCGCCATCACGGCGCGCCGGACAAGTCCGACGCCCGGACCAACGCCCGGAAGGTCGGCAAGGTCGGCCTCCTCGACTACGTCGCCGACCTCTCCGAACTGGTCAAGACCATGGACACTCCCCCGATCGTGGTCGGGCACTCCATCGGCGCGCTGCTCGCCCAACTGCTTGCCGCGCGCGTCCGCACGGCCGGGCTGGTTCTGCTCGGTCCCGCGCCGAGCGCCGGCATGTGGAACGCGTACCCGACGATGTTCCGCCTGTGGGCCCGCTACCTGCCCCAGTGGCTGGCGGGACGGCCTATGTACCCAGTGCCATGGAAGGCGTGGACGACGTTGATCTGCAACACAACGCCACAGGACATCCAGGAGTCGTACTACGCCACGCTCTGCGCCGAGTCGGGCACCGCGTACCGGCAGATGTCCCTGTGGTTCTTCGATCCCGCCCGTACCGCACGCGTCGACTTCGACGCCGTCAACGCGCCCGTCCTCGTCGTGACGGGCTCCGAGGACAAGTGCACAGTGCCGCGGATCGGCAAGGTCACAAGTCGGAAGTACGGAATGCGGGGCACCTACGTCGAACTGGCCGGCTCCGACCACATGATGACCGTCGGCGCCTTCCTGCCGCGAACCCTCGCCGCTTTCGACAACTGGGCGCACTGCAATGAGATCACACCCGTCGGCCGGACCTGACGAGAGCACTTGCCCGATCGATCATGTGACCAACGATGGTGTTGGTGACGCGCTGCATGGGGCGCCAGCGGTGGCTGAGTTCGGCGGTGGCACGTGGTCGGGGCGCTAACGCCTACCGGCATTCCGGGTAAACAGGGTCCAGTGCCAGGCGGCCCCACGGTGACGGGTGTCGAACTCGTTCACTTCTATCCAGCCAGCTTTCCATTTCCCCCTACCGTGATACTTCGCCCGGCATGAGCACTGGCAGTTGGGACCTGCTGCGTGACGGCAGGCTCCGTTGCACCTCTCGAACGGGTTGAACTCCCGCCCAAGCATGATCACCGAGTTGTATCGAAGGAGATGCCGCGCCAGCTCGAGGAAGTGACGGGTGGGCACACTCCAACACCCCCGTCTTTCGTTCCATTTGAGACCGTGTGTGCTCGGCAAGAAGCGGCCGATGAACCGCCGTTGCTCCCCTCGGTTCTTTCCAGGGAGCCACACGTCTGCCGGGCCCGAGCCGGGAAGCATCACGGCCACGTAGTGTCGGCCTTCATGCATAGGGAGCAGCTCTGGCGCTGGCACTGGGTCGTCATCATGGGAATTCGCAGTGCGGGAGGCGGTGTCGTGGACGGCACGAAGTTTCTGGCTGCGCTTGGCCTTCGCCGCCGATTCGGCCTGATAGCGCTCCAATTCCGCGCCTCTCAACCAGCGCACGTGTGCGGATGAGCGGTAGGTCGCTGGACAGAGGGAGGATGAGTACGTCTCCCTCCAGTGCGGAACGATGATGCCGCTTCGGAGAACCACGATCTGGTGACAGAAGCGACATATGGGCGCACGATCCAAGACGTCCGACCTCCGGTGCGGCGGAAGCGGCCAGCCACCCCCTGCTCTTATCCACATATACCAACGGTGTGCGGGGTGCAGGGCGTAACCAAGGATTTTGGCAAGTGCTTCTTGGCCAGACGTAGGCGAACTGCGCAACGGGATCCGGGTAACGTGTCCTCGATCGTTCGTGAGTCCCCGGTGGCCTCCTGACCGGGGCTCGGTGCTTGTGCAGAGCGCCCTTCCGGGCTGGTCGGCACTGGATATGGACTGACTCTTGGCTTGGTCAAAGCTGGGCCCAGGCCGCGGGCCGGCGGTGAGGTCGCCGTGTCTGGGTCGTCTCAGGGCCTGGGCTAAGAAGCCGTTGTTGTACCGATCTTGATGGACGTGGGTTCGACGGTGGGAACTCGGTCGGGTGGTCTTGCCGCATGCCGAGCATGAAGACAGGGCCTCTGGTGCAGCTCGGGGTTGTCGAGACCTTGAACGCGCCAGGAGGCCCTGTTGTCGCAGTTGTACGCCCTCGCGCCAGTCGGCTCCAACTCGGCTGCTCGGGAGTGTGATTGTCTCGCCCACCGGTTCGGGAACGCCGGGAACAACCCGCACAGGCGTCCGAGATACCCCTCGGACATGACGGACGCGGAATGGGCCGTCGTGCGGGACGCGATGCCCGTGCCTTCCTGGCTGGAGGGCCGCGGTGGGCAGCCGGAGGGCTACTGCCACCGCCAGCTGGTCGACGCGGTGCGCTACCTGGTCGCGGGTGGCATCACCTGGAGGGCGATGCCGGCGGACTTCCCCGCCTGGGACCGCGTCTACGCGTTCTTCCGGCGCTGGCGGGACAAGGGCCTGGTCGCCGAGCTCCACGACCGGTTGCGGGATCGGATCCGCGAGGCGTCGGGCCGCGATCCGGAGCCGACCGCGGGCGTCATCGACGCCCAGTCGGTGAAGGCGGCGGCGTCGGTGCCGGCCGCAAGCCGGGGCTTCGACGGCGGGAAGAAGGTGAACGGCCGCAAGCGGCACATCGCCGTGGACACCCTCGGGCTGCTGCTGACGGTGCTGGTCACCGCCGCATCCGTCACCGACCGCGAGGCCGGCGGGACGCTGCTGGAGCGGCTGCGTCAGCGGCACTGGCGCATCTCGCTGGTGTGGGCCGACGGCGGCTACACCGGACGCCTGGTCGACATCGCCCGCGACGTTCTGCAGATCGCGTTGACCGTGGTCAAACGCGGCGACGACGCCACCGGCTTCACTGTGCTGCCCAAGAGGTGGCTGGTCGAGCGGACGTTCGCGTGGCTGATGCGCTCACGCCGCCTGGCCCGCGACTACGAGACCCGCGCCGACACCTCCGAGGCGATGATCCGGTGGTCGATGAGCATGGTCATGAGCCGCCGGCTCGCCCGGCGACCGTGCTGAACATTCCCGGGCGTTCCTCGGCCAGCCAGCCCCGCGCGGCCAGGCGCTTCACCTTCGAGCGAACTCCCTCGACTTTCGCCGCGACCACCTCCAGCCCCAGGGCCGCCGCGAGCTGTCGGCAGTCCATCGCCTCCCCGCCCCGATCGACCAGGATCTCCACGAGCCGCTGGTAGTCCGGCGCCAGCGAGTCGAGAGCGAGCCCTTTCCTCCAGGCGGGAACCACCGATCCGGGCACCGCCTTGGTGACCCGCGCAGGCCGGTGACCGGCCAGCTCGGCCAGGAGCGCCTTCTCGCCTGCAGGAGGTTCTGCCAGGACCTCGGCCACCGTCTGACGGGCGATCACGAACCGTTCCCACGCGGCTTCCGCCTCTTGCAGCTCGGACTGCAGGGCCTCCACCCGTTGCCGGGCAGCACGCTCACGCTCTTCCAGCAGCCCCATCACCGACGGCATCCGGCACCTCCACCGCAGAGACGACACGACGCCCCGTCTCTGCCACCGAGGCACCAGCACCATGCCTGACCAGCGGAAATGCACTCGCCACTATCGGAAAGACAACGGCTTCTAAGCGGCATGCTCCGGCGAGTTGCGGATCGCCTGGATCCGGCGGTCCTCCGCCTCACGGTCCAGACGTGCGATCTCGGGGTCGCCCACGAAGTCGTCTCGCGTGAGCTCCTCCGCTTGCTGGATCACATGCTCCAGCCGGTTGACGAAGTCTCGCATCTCCTCCAGCGCGCCACGCGCCTCGGCCGGGCTCAGCTCGCCCACGTGGACGCCGTAGCCCAGCCAAACCTGAGTGTGGCGACCGTACGCCTGCGGTTTGTCGTTGCTAATGACGACCTGCGCGGAGAGCCACGGGAGCCGGTCTTCATACCCGCTGGAGTCGATGGCAGCGCCTTGCAGATTGGTCCGCACAGGGAGGCCGCCGTGCCACTCTGCGCCGCACGGCGCCGCGTGGTCGTTGATGCACCACGGGGGACAGTCCCAGTGAAGCGTCCACTCCGGGCCGCGTTGGGCGGCGGTGAGTGGGAGACCGGACGCCTCGACGCACGTGCGGCAGACCTTGACGTCCGCGCCAGTCATGTCTTGGACGCTGCGGAAGCTCAGGAGGGCATCGGCAGGGAAGTACAGAAGTGCGGTGTCGTCCAGCTCGTCGCTGCAGGTGACGCAGCGGCCGACCGTGTGGACGTCGTCGAATGCCACAGTCACCTCGTCGGCCGGGGCGACAACGGTGCGGCGGCCGTCGACGGTCCTGATTTCAGCGAGATCCAGGGACGGGTCGTCAGTCAGTTGGAGGTGGAGGCCGAGACGCTCGCACTCCTGTATGAGCCTGGGGAGGTAGACGTTGTTCTCGGCCTGCTTGCGCAGGAGTTCGGCCACGTGTGCGATTGCGACCTTCGGGTCGACCGCTTCGTCACCGAGGCTGACGATCAGATTGTGAAAGGCGTCCAGTCCAGGGCGGCCGAGTCCGGCGGCATTGGCCTCGGCGTAGTACTGCTCCAGTTGGAGAATGGTCCGGGCGGCGTCCGCATCCAGTTGCTTGCTACGGGCCGAGTCCTTTGCAGTGCCGTTGACTGGCCGCGAGGCGACAGGAATAGGGTGCTGATCATCTGTGGCGTCCGTGCCCAGAATTCTCATGGAGACTGCTCCTTCATGGGATTACGTGAACCCTTCCTATCGGCGTAGTTGTACTGATGGGCCCGGTCGAGGCGTGTGGTCCTCGTTCGGGTGATGCTGATTCAGATGCCAGTTGGCTCCTGGCAGAGGACGCGTACGATGCCGCCTTTCATGAGCATCTTCAGCGTTGCCTCTCCAGGGTGAGGACGGCCTTGGCGACTGACGCCATGCGGTTGTGGTTGGTCCGGGATCTTCGGAAGCTCCGCCAGAACTTCAGCAGTGCCATGCCCCGTTCGACGGGTGCCAGGGGAGGAGGCCAGCTTTCGATGGGGCGTCTGCTGCGCGTGTGGAGGGGCAACTGCCCGCCGGGCGGCCGTCTGCGCCCGGTGGTGCCCCAAGGGCTGGCGCCCTGGTAGGTGCGGTCGGCCAGGACGGGCACGCCTGGCGTTCGCAGATCCGGATGATCCAGTGGGTGCTGATGAGCCTGATCAGGCCATCCTCAGACGGGATGGCGCGCCGCCGGCGTCTCTCTACATGCGAATTCCGGTTCGGCCAAGCGCTGAGTGCTCCAGATCATCGGAGGCCCGGAACCTCGCGTCGTCGGAGGAAGACCATGGCTCACCACTTGCACCACAACCCCAGTCGGGATCAGACGCCTGATGGTGATGGGGCGGATCTGACGGGCGTATCCGGAAGTCATTCCGTGGGCCGCTTCCACGTGGCGCGACAGCGGGGTGGAAGGCCCATTGCGATGTCGGCATGGCGCGTCACTACGGAGGACCCGGCGGTGGCCGATGCTTTGGGCAGGCTTTATGGAGGTGTGCCGCAACTGATGGACACCGGGGACGAGCGTGTCGTAGAGGTCCTGACCTGCTGTGATCGCGTACCTGTCCTCCTGGAGGGCAGTGAAGCTGTCTCGCTTCGCATGGTGATGCGCGGGGGCGGGAGGGCTTTCCACGTCTGTGACGGAGCCTGGTTCCTGGAGCCGGCAAGTGCACGCGGATCGCTGTGCGGTTGTCCGGTGAGGCTGGCCGACCGCAAGGTGGCGGCCCAGGCGGGTCGTGGGCCGATGCCGGAGGTTCGTATCGGCTTCCGGCTGGCGGCTCGGCCCGAGCTAGGGGTTTTCTCCCTCGTATCTACTTCGTGGGAACTCGCCGCCGAGCTGCCCGCGTTGACTGCCGCCCTGGACGTGGCGGCTGGTCCCGCCTCGGGAGTGCTGCGGTACGAACTGGTGGAGATCACCACGCGCTCCGGGGTCGCCGTGAGCTACCGGCGGCCGGTCATCGAGGTCGGTAACACTCGGACCCTCGTCCAGGACGCTGTACGACTCGCGGCATGACGTCGGTCCGGCGGCAGCCGATGTCGTGCGAGACCGGTGTTTAATCGGTGGTGCCGCGCCCTGGGGCGGGGCTAGGGTGCTGCTCGGCCGTTCCCGAGGGGACGGTGTCGGATCGTTGAGAAGAAGCAGGAGGTGAGGACGTTGATGACTGTCACGGTGACGGGCACGGCCCGCAATCAGGAGTTCATCGTTCCCACCTCTGTGGTCTCCGGCTGACACCACTCGACTTGCGCGCAGAGCGCGCCGCCGGGGCCACCCTTCGAAGGGTCCCCCTTGTTCAACGCTTCACCCAACACGTCTTCCGTTTCCGACGCTCAGCAGGTCCTCGCCACCTATGGCTGGGACGAAGGCTGGGAGGCCGAGTTCGCCCCATACGCCGCCCAAGGACTCGTCCCCGGCCGGGTCGTGCGGGTCGACCGCGGTCAGTGCGACGTCGCCACCCCCGCCGGCGTTGTCCGTGCCGACACCGAGTTCGTCGTTCCTCGTGATCCGATGAAGGTCGTCTGCACGGGGGACTGGGTTGCCGTCGATCCCGAGGGCGGTAGTCCGCGGTACGCGCGCACGATCCTCCCGCGCCGTACGGCCTTCGTACGGTCGACGTCGTCCAAGCGTTCCGAAGGCCAGGTGCTGGCCACTAACATCGATCACATCATCATCTGTGTGTCGCTCGCGGTCGAACTCGACCTCGGGCGGATCGAGCGGTTCCTCGCGCTTGCGATGTCCAGTTCGAGCGGTGAGGCACTGCTGCACAAGTCGGCACTCTCCTGGGAGTCGGGGGCGCAGCCCCTGGTCGTGCTCACCAAGGCCGACCTGGTGACCGACCCGGTGACGCTGGCGTACCTCGTCCAGGACGTGGAGACCACCGCGCCCGGTGTGCCGGTGCTGCCGGTCAGCGCCACGCACGGGGAAGGGCTCGACGTCCTCACCGCCCTGGTCGGCGGCGGTACGGCGGTGCTGCTCGGGCAGTCCGGGGCGGGCAAGTCCACCCTCGCCAACGCGCTGCTCGGCGAGGACGTCATGGACGTCCGGGCCGCCCGCGACGTCGACGGCAAGGGCCGGCACACCACCACCACCCGCAACCTCCTCGCCCTGCCCGGCGGGGGAGTGCTGATCGACACCCCCGGACTGCGGGGCGTCGGGCTCTGGGACGCGGGCACCGGCGTCGGGCAGGTGTTCGCCGAGATCGAGGAGCTGGCCCGCGACTGCCGGTTCCACGACTGCGCCCACGAGAGCGAGCCGGGCTGCGCCGTCCTCGCCGCCATCGACAGCGGTGAACTGCCCGAGCGGCGGCTGGAGAGCTACCGAAAGCTGATGCGGGAGAACCAGCGCATCGTGGCCAAGACCGACGCCCGGATGCGGGCCGAGCTCCGCAAGGAGTGGAAGCGCCGGGGCGCCATCGGCAAGGCGGCGATGGAGGCCAAGCGGGGCCGCTTGCGGTAGCCGGTCCACCGAGGGCGTGTCCGCAACGTCGTGTCCGATTTCCGCCAGCCCGGACCTCCGGTCTGGCGGAGACTGGAGGGCGTGAGGGAGACCGCGGAGCACGAGACGGTGCTGGACAGCAGGTACGAGGCCGTACGCAGTCGGGACGCCCGGTTCGACGGCGCGTTCTTCTTCGCCGTCGAGACGACCGGCATCTACTGCCGGCCCAGCTGCCCGGCGGTGACGCCGAAACGGCGCAACGTGCGGTTCTTCCCGACGGCCGCCGCCGCGCAGGGCTCGGGCTTCCGGGCCTGCCGGCGGTGCCGCCCGGACGCCGTGCCGGGCTCGGCGGAATGGAACGTCCGCGCCGACGCCGTGGGCCGCGCCATGCGGCTGATCGGCGACGGCGTCGTCGACCGCGAGGGCGTCGCCGGACTGGCCGTCCGGCTCGGCTACAGCGCCCGGCAGGTGCAGCGCCAGCTCACCGCCGAGCTCGGCGCCGGGCCCGTCGCCCTGGCCCGTGCGCAGCGGGCGCACACCGCGCGCGTCCTGCTGCAGACCACCGGTCTGCCGGTCACCGAGATCGCGTTCGCGTCCGGATTCGCCAGCGTGCGGCAGTTCAACGACACGATCCGGGCCGTGTACGCGGCCACCCCGAGCGCGCTGCGCGCCGCCGCCCCGGCCCGCGACCGGGCCTCCCGGCGGACGGCCACCCCCTCCGCCGGAATCCCGCTGCGGCTCGCCCACCGGGGCCCCTACCGGGCCGGACCCGTCTTCGACCTGCTCGAGGAGGAGGCCGTCGCGGGAGTCGAGGAGGTGAGCGGTCCACCGGGCCGCCGCGTCTACCGGCGCACCCTGCGACTGCCGTACGGCACCGGGATCGTCGCCGTCGACGAACGCCCCGGCACTCCGCGCACCGGCACCGGCGGCTGGCTCGACGCCCGCCTCCACCTCACCGACCTCCGCGATCTGACCACCTCCGTACAGCGGCTGCGGCGGCTGTTCGACCTCGACGCCGACCCGTACGCCGTCGACGAGCGGCTCGGCGCCGACCCCCGGCTCGCCCCGCTGGTCGCCGCCCGCCCCGGGCTGCGCTCGCCGGGCGCCGCCGACCCCGAGGAACTCGCGGTGCGGGCCCTGGTGGGGCGCACGGAGGCCGAGCGGCTGGTCCAGCGGTACGGCAAGACGCTCGACGCGCCCTGCGGCACCCTCACCCACCTCTTCCCCGAGGCGGCCGTCCTCGCCGAGGCCGAGCCGGACGGCACCGCGGGCGCGCTCGCCGCCGCCCTCGCCGACGGCGCCGTACGCCTGGACCCGGGCGCCGACCGGGACGACGCCGAGCGCGCGTTGCTCGCCGTACCCGGGCTGGACGCCCGTACCGCCGCCGTCGTCCGCACCCGCGCCCTCGGCGACCCGGACGTCGCCCCGCCCGACCGGGCCGTGCCCGACACCTGGCGCCCCTGGCGCTCGTACGCCCTGAACCACCTGCGCGCAGCAGGAGAGTGGGAGCAGAACCGATGACCCCGACGACCACGCCCACCGACGACCCCACCGACCCCGCGGCCGCTTCCGTGACGTACTGGAGCGCGATCGACAGCCCCGTCGGGCGGCTGCTGCTCACCGCCGGCCCGGACGGGGCGCTCACCTCCCTGTCCGTGCCCGGGCAGAAGGGCGGCCGCAGCGTCCAGGACGGCTGGCGGCACGACGCCGGGCCCTTCCGGGAGGCCGAGGAGCAGCTCGTCGCCTACTTCGCCGGGGAGTTGACGGAGTTCCGGCTGCCGCTGCGGGCCGAGGGCACCGCCTTCCGCGAGCGCGTGTGGGCCGCCCTGGACGACGTGCCCTACGGGGCGACCACGACGTACGGCGAGATCGCCGCGCGCATCGGGGCCTCCCGGCCCGCGGTCCGCGCCGTCGGCGGCGCGATCGGCGCCAACCCGCTGCTGATCCTGCGGCCCTGCCACCGGGTGATCGGCGCCGACGGCTCCCTGACGGGGTACGCGGGCGGTCTGGAACGCAAGACGCGGCTGCTCGCTCTCGAGGGCGCCGCCCCGCTAGCCGGCTAGCACCGCCCCCAGCCAGGCCCCGGTGATCAGCAGGCAGGCGAACAGCTCCGTCAGCAGGCCGGAGCCGCCCGAACGCAGCACCGTCCGCAGCGCCGCCATCGCCTCGCCGTGCCGGCCGAGCCGCAGCCGTTCGGCGAGGTAGATGCCGCCCAGGAAGCCGGGGATCGCGCCGAGCACGGGGATCAGGACGAAGCCGAGCAGGGCGCCCGCGCCCGCGTACGCCGTGACCCGGTGGGTGGCGTCGTCCGCGCGCAGCCGTCGGGGCGGCAGCGTCCAGCGCACCGCCTGGGACAGGAGCAGCACCACCGTGGCACCGACCAGCACGGCCCAGGCGACCGGCTGCGGATCCTTCAGCGCCCACCACAGGACCCCGGCCCAGACCAGCCACGCCCCGGGAACGCCCGGGAGCAGCACGCCGCACAGCCCGAGCAGGATGACCAGGCCGCACAGCAGGAGGTCCCACGCTCCCATCTGTCCAGAGTGCAGGAGCCGGGCGCGGTCCGCAGCCGTCCGGCGCGGGCGGGGTCCCGCTCAGCTCCTGCGGGCCACCCAGTCCCGTTCGTAGGCGTGCCAGCCCAGCTGGAGCCTGGTCGTCACCCCGGCCAGTTCCATCAGGCGCTTCACCCGGCGCTGCACGGTCCTCAGACCCAGATCGAGCTGTTTGGCGACGCTCGCGTCGGTCAGGCCGGCCAGCAGCAGGGAGAGGATCTCCAGGTCGGTGCCGTCGGGCCCGTCCGGGCCGTGCTCGGTCACGCCGGACGTGCCGAGCCGCAGCGGGAGGGCGTCCCGCCACACCGACTCGAACAGGCCGCACAGCAGTTCCAGCAGGCCGCTCGCGTGCACCACCAGCGCGGCCGGCTCCGAGGAGTGCGTGGTCAGCGGCACCAGGGCGAGCGACCGGTCGGCGACCACCAGCTTGGTCGGTACCTGGTCCACCACCCGTACCTGCTCGTCGCGGCCCAGCGCGGCGGTCAGCTCCGCGATCCCGGTGGGCAGGTCCAGTACCGACCGTTCGACCACCACCCGGTAGCGGACCCCGCGTCCGGCGGCCTGTTCCTCCGCGTCGTTCTCCATGCCGGTGACGGCGACCGGCTTGCCGGTGACCAGCGCGCAGACCTCGTCGCTCGCGCCCAGCTGGAGCTGGAGGAAACGCCGGGCGACCGCCGCGGCGCCGATCACCACCTCCACCAGGTCGTGGACGGCGGGCTCGGCCGCCGCCGCACGGTACTCCTCGGCCAGCATCGCCGTCGCCAGCTCCGCCTTCTCCAGCTCGTGCCGATGCTGGGTGAGCAGCGCGCCGAGCGCCACCCCGGGCGGCGCGGCGACCCAGCGGCCGGGCCGGGCCGGTGACTGGGCCGCGAGCCCGTGCTGTTCCAGCCGGCGCAGCGCCCGCTCGGTGTCCTGCTCGCCCAGCGCGAGGCGCCGGGCCAGATCGGGCACGTCGGCCGCTCCCACGGACACCAGCGCCCGGTACGCCGACTCGTGCGTGTCCTCCAGCCCCAGCACTCCCAGCATCAGGCGTCGTCCCTCCCCGAGAACCAAGCTCACCACCATCCGCACGCTCTGCGCGGAGCGACCGTGGCGGAAAACGGCCACGGCGCAAACCCGCCTCGGAACATCATCGCCGTAGCGGCGGACACTCTGCCAAGGTGGCCTCGCCGGGCGGTTCTCCCGTGGGGGGTGGAACCGCCCGGCCGCCCCGTCTCGCAACGCTGTTCGAGGCGTCCCCCGATACGCCGACCGGCGCGCGCCGGTGCGTCGGATTTTCCGGATGCCCCGTTTTCATCCGGCTCCCTCGGTGGACAATCGGGAGCATGAGTCAGCAGGGGGGAAGGCCCACCGGTCCTGAGGACGACTGGTGGGGGCAGCTGTACGACGACTCCACCGGCGACACCGGCCCCACGGCCGCGCCCGATTCCCTGGACGACCGGTTCGCCTCGGCGGCGGGGACGGTGACGGGCCGACCGGAGGCCGGCGTCCGTGACGGGACGGTGGCGGGCCGGCCGGCCCCGGGGGCCCGCGACGGTGCGGAACCGCCCGGGACGCCGGGCGCCCGCGACAGCCGTACGCCCCCCGAGTCGCCGCACCCTCCCCCCGCCGACCGAACCCCTCCTCCTCGTCCGGCCGAGCCGCCTCCCACGGTCCCCGGCCCCCGCACCCCCGGCCCACCGTGGGCAGGGCAACCGGCCGCCACGGAAGAGCCACCCGCCCCCGGCGATGCGCCGCCCCCCGACGACCGCTCCGACACCGGCCCCTTGCCGCCCCCACCCCCACCCCCGTTCCTCCCGGCCCAGCCTCCGCCGCCCCTGCCTCCGTGGGACGCTCCTCCAACGCCTGCGCCGCTGCCGCCGCGCACGGCGCCCGCCGAGCCTGCGGCTCCGCCCCCGCGGCCTGCTCCCGCAGAGCCCGCCCCTGCGCCCCCGCCGTCCGCTCCCGCAGAGCCCGCCTCCCCGCCGCCGCGCACGGCGCCCACCCGGCCTGCGTCTGGGCGAGGGAGGGGCGGGGCTGCCGAGCCCGATCCGTCCTTGGCCGCGTGGGACGCTCCCGCAGCGCCTGCGCCGCTGCCGCCGCCCACGGCAACCGAAGGGCCGCCCACCTCTGCGCCCCCGCCGACTGCTCCCGCAGGCCCCGCCTCCCCGCCGCCGCGCGCCGCGCCCCCAGAGCCTGCGTCCTCGCCGCCCCCGCACGCTCCCGCCGAGCCCCTGCCGTCCCGGCAGGGCGGTGACGCCGTGTCCCCGGTCCCCGCTCGGGACTACGTCGGTTCCGGGCCGCCCACCTACGATGCCGAGCCCACCGCGCTGCCGGCCGCCGATCCCGACGGGCTGGACGGGTTGGTGGCGGACACCGTGCTGGACGGTGCCCGGTACGGGGCGTGCACCCTGCGGGCCGTGTCCGCGCGGGGGGACTCCGCGCGGTACCGGGGTGACCCGCGCCGTGATGCGCTGCTCGTCGCCCGCTTCGGTGCGGGGGAGCAGGCGCTGGTCCTCGTGGCGATGGCGACCGGCGCCCGCGCGACCGCCGGCGCGCACCTGGCCGCCGCCGAGGTCTGCCGGTGGATCGGCCGGGCCGTGGGCCGCAGCCACGCCCGCCTCGCCGAGGACCTGCGCACGGCCCGGCGCGGCGAGCTGAAGTCCGGCCTGCACCGCCTCACCGACCGCAGCCTCGGCAGGCTCCGCGCCGGCGCCGCGGAACAGGGCCTGGCGCCCGACGCGTACGCGGCCACCCTGCGCTGTCTGCTGCTGCCCGCCGACCCGCGCTGCCGTACGCGCGTGTTCTTCGGCGTCGGCGCGGGCGGACTTCTCCGGCTGAGGGACGGGGCCTGGCAGAACATGGAACCCCGCTCCGGAGACGTCACCGGCGAGCCCGTCGTCGGGTTCGGCTCGACACCGCGCTCGACACCGGGCGAGAAGCAGAACGCGAAGCCGAGCGAGACGCCCGACGGTGACCGGCTCACCCTGGACCTGGGCATCACCACACCGCCCGGTCCGTACGACCAACCGCCCGCCGGGCCACCCCGCGAGCCCTTCCGCTTCCGCGCCTCCATAGCCCGCCCGGGTGACGTGCTCCTGATGTGCACCGCGGGCCTCTCCGAGCCGCTGCTGAGCGAGCCCGAGCTCGGCGAACACCTCACGCGCCGGTGGTCCGGCGCCGCCCCGCCCGGCCTCACGCAGTTCCTCGCCGACGCCCGCACCCGGGTCAAGGGCTACGCCGACGACCGCACGGCCGCCGCCGTATGGGAGGCGTGACGCCGCTCGCTGTGCCATACGTAGAGCCATGGCCAAACAGAACGTCGCGGAACAGTTCGTCGACATCCTCACCCGCGCCGGCGTCAAACGCCTCTACGGAGTCGTCGGCGACAGCCTCAACCCGGTCGTGGACGCCGTGCGCCGCCACTCCGGCATCGACTGGGTGCACGTCCGGCACGAGGAGACCGCCGCCTTCGCCGCCGGCGCGGAGGCCCAGATCACCGGGAAACTGACCGCGTGCGCCGGCTCGTGCGGCCCCGGCAACCTCCACCTCATCAACGGCCTCTACGACGCCCACCGATCCATGGCCCCCGTCCTCGCCCTCGCCTCGCAGATCCCGTCCAGCGAGATCGGTCTCGGCTTCTTCCAGGAGACCCACCCCGACCAGCTGTTCCGCGAATGCAGCCACTACAGCGAGCTGATCTCCAGCCCGAAGCAGATGCCCCGGCTGCTCCAGACCGCCATCCAGCACGCCGTCGGCCAGGGCGGCGTCAGCGTCGTGTCCCTGCCCGGCGACATCGCGGACGAGCCCGCGCCGGAGAAGGCCGCCGAGACGGCCCTCGTCACCTCCCGGCCGACCGTCCGCCCCGGCGACGAGGAGATCGACCGGCTGGTGCGGCTGATCGACGACGCCGACAAGGTCACCCTGTTCTGCGGCAGCGGCACCGCCGGCGCGCACGCCGAGGTCATGGAGTTCGCCGGGAAGGTCAAGGCGCCGGTGGGGCACGCCCTGCGCGGCAAGGAGTGGATCCAGTACGACAACCCGTACGACGTCGGGATGAGCGGTCTGCTCGGGTACGGCGCCGCTTACGAGGCCACCCACGAGTGCGACCTGCTGATCCTGCTCGGCACGGACTTCCCGTACAACGCCTTCCTGCCCGACGACGTGAAGATCGCCCAGATCGACGTCCGGCCCGAGCGCCTCGGCCGGCGTTCCAAGCTGGACCTCGCGGTGTGGGGCGACGCGAAGGAGACGCTGCGCTGCCTGATCCCGCGGGTGAAGGAGAAGAAGAGCCGCCGCTTCCTCGACCGGATGCTCAAGAAGCACGCCGACGCGCTGGAGGGCGTCGTCAAGGCGTACACCCGCAAGGTCGACAAGCACGTACCGATCCACCCCGAGTACGTCGCCGCCGTGCTCGATGAAGTGGCCGACGACGACGCCGTGTTCACCGTCGACACCGGCATGTGCAATGTGTGGGCCGCCCGCTACATCTCGCCCAACGGGCGCCGCCGCATCATCGGTTCCTTCTCGCACGGCTCGATGGCCAACGCGCTGCCGATGGCGATCGGCGCCCAGTTCACCGACCGGCGCCGACAGGTCGTGTCGATGTCCGGCGACGGCGGCTTCACCATGCTGATGGGCGACTTCCTCACCCTCGTCCAGCACGACCTGCCGGTGAAGGTCGTCCTCTTCAACAACTCCTCGCTCGGCATGGTCGAGCTGGAGATGCTGGTCGCGGGCCTGCCCTCGTACGGCGTGGGCAACGTCAACCCGGACTTCGCCGCCGTCGCCGAGGCCTGCGGTGCCTTCGGGGTGCGGGTCGAGAAGCCGAAGGAACTGGCGGGGGCGCTGAAGGCCGCGTTCAAGCACAAGGGCCCGGCCCTCGTCGACGTCGTCACCGACCCCAACGCCCTGTCCATCCCGCCCAAGATCAGTGCCGACATGGTCACCGGGTTCGCCCTGTCCGCCTCCAAGATCGTGCTGGACGGCGGTGTCGGGCGCATGCTCCAGATGGCCCGCTCCAACCTGCGCAACGTGCCACGGCCATGACCGGACGGATCGGACCGACCAGACCGCCCGGACAAGCGCTTGCCCGGAATCGACATGACTGTCCGGGGTCCGAACGGGCAAGGCTTCCCCAGTGAGAGTGTTCGAACGGGAGGGGGAGCGACATCAGTACGCGGACGGGGGCCATGAAGGGACACAGGGCACCACAACTCAGGAGACGGCTCGGGCGGGCGGATCTGCGGGCGGTGCCCGAGACCCGGCGGGCCCTGCGTGAGCTGCTGCGGCACTGGGGCGGCCCGGGCCGCTCGGAGATAGCGGAGCTGCTCACCAGCGAGCTCGTCACCAACGCGCTCGTCCACACCGACGACGGCGCCGTCCTGACCGCCACGGTCGGACCACGCGCGCTCCGGGTGGAGGTGCGGGACTTCGTCGGCCGGCTGCCCCGGCCGCGGGCGCCCGATCCGGAGGAGAGCACCAACGGCAGGGGCCTGGTCCTCGTGCAGTCCCTCGCCGACGACTGGGGCGTGCTGCCCTGCGAGGGCGAGGCGGGCAAGTCGGTCTGGTTCGAACTGGACGCCGAGGCCGCCTGAGGCGCCGGAACCCCGGCGCTTCACCCACTGGCCGAACTGCTGCTCCAGGTCCTAGCCGAACTGCTGCTCCAGGTCCTTCAGCTTGCGCTCCAGGGAGTCCAGGCGCGGCAGGGCCTGCGTGTCGTCCTCCGCGGTGAGGTCGACGGTGACCTGGTCAGCTCCGCCCCGCACGGGCTGCAGGGAGGGACGCCGGCTTACGGGCAGTTGCTCCGGGGTGGGTATGGCAGGCTCCGCGGTGGCCCGCTCGGAGCCGCGCTCCACCTGCTGCACCTCGACCTCGACCGGCCGGCCGCCGCGGCCGGGGAAGCCCCGGTGGCCGTGGCCCCGGCTGATCGCCTTCAGCTGGGCCCGCTCGCGGCGCTCCTGCTCGCGGCGGCGCTGCTTGGCCTCCTCCTTCTGGCGCCGGTCGTCGCGCACCTCCTCGACCGCCTCGTCGAGGCTGCGCACGCCCTCCAGGAGCATCAGCGACCAGGCGCGGTACGTCTCCCGGGGCGCGCGCAGCCAGCGGACCATGCGGATCTGCGGCAGCGGACGCGGCACCAGGCCCTGTTCGCGCAGGGCGGCGCGGCGGGTCTGCTTCAGGGCGCGGTCGAACAGCACCGCCGCCGACAGGGACATGCCCGCGAAGAAGTGCGGGGCTCCCGCGTGGCCGATGCCGCGGGGCGCGTGCACCCAGTTGAACCAGGCCGCCGCGCACGCGAACGCCCACACGAGGATGCGCGAGCCGAGCGCCGCGTCACCGTGGCTGGCCTCGCGCACCGCGAGCACGGAGCAGAACATCGCCGCCCCGTCGAGGCCGAACGGGACCAGGTACTGCCAGCCGCCGCTCAGGCCGAGGTTCTGCTCACCGAAGCCGACCAGACCGTGGAAGGAGAGCGCCGCGGCGACCGCGGCGCAGCAGAAGAGCAGGACGTACGAGACGCTGCCGTAGACGGCCTCCTTGCGTCTGCGGCGCTCCTCCGCGCGCTCCCACGAGTCGTCCGCGCCCGCGTCCTTCCCCGAGGATCGCTTGCCGCGCGCGAGCACCGCCACCGCCGCCAGCATGCCCAGGAGCAGCACGGCGCCCGGAAGCAGCCAGTTCAGCGATATGTCGGTCAGTCTCATCAGGGGTCCCTCGCGTTGGGATGGGGCGTAACGCCCGCCATGGTGGCCCAAACCCGATGGCCCTCAGGGGGTTTCGGGGCAAGAGGACGCCAAGGGGGTGCGAGGGGGATGCCGGGGACGGCCTTCGGCTCGAACTACCGTGTGAGGAGTGGTGGTTGGGTTCGAATGAGGTCGCCTGTGCGGGCGGCTGCGGGGAGGCTCCCGCGGTGCCCGCTCAAACCGCCGCGGCGAGCAGCTTGCTGACGCGGTCGGTGTCGCAGGTGCGCGGGCAGGTGGCGCAGGTGTCCTCGGGGCGCAGGGTGTAGAACATGCAGCAGCTCGCCCGGTCCCGGGTGTGCAGCGGTTCGCCGTTCGGCCCCTTCAGCTCGCGGAACGCCGCGGTGCCGACGTACGGCTTGGTCGCGCCCGGCAGCAGCAGCTCCAGCTCCTCTCGGGCCCGCTCCTGGTCGCCGAGCAGATGTGCGACGTACCACAGGCTCTCGACGACCTCGTCGGTCGCCATGCCCCACAGGGCGCGTCCGCGGCGTCGCATACGCGGTCCGAAGCCCGCCAGTACCGGTTCCAGGTGCTCGGCGACGGCCGACCGCACCTCGGCGCGCAGCGCCTCCTCGTCGGCGACCACATGGGCGCCGGGCAGCTCGGCGGCGGGGTCGCCGGGCAGGCAGGCGAAGCCGGTGGGGCGCGCGGCCAGCCGGCCGAGCGGGAACCCGTCGGCGGTGCGGTTGTAGGCGACGTGAGCGGCCGGGTAGCGGGGCACCCGGCGGTGCAGGAACCACGGCACGGTGATCAGCAGACAGGCCGGCCACGCGTACCGGTGCAGTCCGAAGCTCGCCACCACGTCCGGCCGGGCCCGCTGCCCGTAGTCCCGCAGCACCTGGGCGTCGTCCCAGGCGAGGAACGCCTCCAGCCCTGCCCCGCCCGCCGCGAGCGCGTCGGCCGCGAACCAGCCGCCGCCGCCCGGCAGGTCGTCGCCCGCGCCCAGTTCGGTGACGCCCAGCCCCGGAAGGACCTCTGACAGGCGCGCGTAGGCGTCCGCGACGGCCGAGCGGGTGACAGGCATGCGGGACCACCGATCCACGTCAGGACAACGGGCTTGCTTGAGGTAAGCCTTACCTTACCCGTGATCCTCGGAATGTGAACTGTGCGGGCCGGTGCCCTTAGGGTGCTTGACGGACAAGCGACAACCCGCCGTAATGGCCCCAAGTACCGACACGTCCCGTAGGAGGACCCGTGAAGCCGAGCACGCAGGGCTCCGCCGGGGCGGGGATCGGACGTATCCGGACCGACGCATCGGTCCGGATCCCGGCCCAGCCCGGCGCCGCTCGGGACCGGGACGACCGGGACCGGGACGGCGGCGGCGCGGGGCCCGTCGGGGACGCGCGCGGCGAGCACACGCACGGCGAACCGCCCCTGCCCCGCCCGCGCCCCCTCGTGCGGCGCTCCTCCGTGCGCGGGCAGGTCCTCGACGCCCTGCGCGCCGCGCTGGCGTCCGGCGAACTGCGCCCCGGCGAGGTCTACTCCGGCCCGGCGCTCGGCGAGCGGTTCGGGGTCTCGGCCACGCCCGTGCGGGAGGCCATGCAGCAGCTGGCCCTCGAGGGCGCCGTCGAGGTCGTCCCCAACCGCGGCTTCCGCGTCGTCGAGCGAGGCGCCCGGGAACTCGCCGAGCTCGCCGAAGTGCGCGCCCTCATCGAGGTCCCGGTCATGCTGCGCCTGGCCCGTACGGTGCCCGCCGAACGGTGGGCGGAGCTGCGCCCCCTCGCCGAGGCCACCGTCCGGGCCGCGTCCGCCGGCTGCCCGGCCACCTACGCCGAGGCCGACCGCGCCTTCCACCGCGCCGTGCTCGCGCTGGCCGGCAACGACCAGCTCGTCCGGATCGCCGGCGACCTGCACCGCCGCGCCCAGTGGCCGCCGGCCGGCGCCCCCGCGGTACGGGGGCGGGCCGACCTGGTCGCCGACGCGCACGAGCACACGGCCCTGCTGGACGCGCTGATCGCCGGTGACCTGGACGTGGTGCGGACCCTGGTGGGGGAGCACTTCACCGGCGCCGGGTGAGCGGCGCCGGCGGGCGGGCAGGGACGACGGCGCGCCTTACCTGGGGTCTTGCAGAAAGCCCCGGTGTTCACGCCGGGGATGGATGCTTCTCAAGGCTGCTCTGACGTGCACCTTGGAGCGCACGTTTCTGCTGCTCGATGTACTGGCGGATGGTCGCCAACGGTGCTCCGCCGCACGATGCGGAGACGTATGAGGGCGACCACAGGTGCTCGTGCGTGATGGCACGGTGGGTCCGGCCGGTGAACTCTCCCCCAGCCTTCGGCCGGGAGGTGCCCCCAGCCGTATCCGGCGGACAGAGACGCCCTTGAGGCTGTTGACCAGCTTGGAGACGGCGACCTTGGGCGGGTAGTGCACGAGGAGGTGGACGTGATCGCGTTCGCCGTTGAACTCCTCCAGCTCCGTCGAAGTACTCGCAGACCTTGCGCCTGATCTCTTCGCAGCACCGAGTGGGCATGTGTCGCCGGAACAGCACATCACTGCCCACTTTCTGTAGTCGTTCACTCCCTGTGTGTGACCGTCGTGTCGTAGGTTCCTGCTCATGCAGCTCCGCTACAACTACCGGGCCTACCCGGACGCCACCCAGCGCCGTGCGCTGGCGAGGGCGTTCGGATGCGCGCGGGTGGTGTGGAACGACTGCCTGCGCGACCGGAAGGAAGCGCACGCGGCGGGGCTGCCGTATGTGAAGTCGGCCGAGCTGTCCCGGCTTCGCATCACCCAGGCCAAGCGCACCGAGGAGCGTGCCTGGCTCGCCGACGTGTCGGCGGTCGTCCTGCAGCAGTCCCTGCGGGACCTGGACACCGCCTACAAGAACTTCTTCGACTCGGTCAAGGGCAAGCGGCCCGGCCGGAAGGTCGGCCCTCCCCGGTACAAGTCGAAGAAGGACACCCGGCAGTCGATCCGCCTGAACGTCAACGCCTTCTCCTTGACCGGCGATGGCACGGTGTACGTGGCCAAGGTCGGCAACCTCAAAGTCACGTGGTCGCGCCGACTTCCCACAGCCCCGACCTCTCTGACCGTCACCAAGGACAGCTGTGGCCGGTACTTCGTCAGCTTCGTCGTGGACACCGAGCCGGACGTCCTCCCCGAGGTGGCAGCGGAGTCCGGGATCGACCTCGGCCTGTCCGCCTTCGCCGTCCTGTCCGACGGCACGAAGATCGACAGCTCCCGCTTCCTGCGCCGGGCCGAGAAGAAGCTCAAGCGTCTTCAGCGGGAGCTGTCCCGCAAGCAGAAGGGGTCGAAGAACCGGGCCAAGGCCCGGATCAAGGTCGCACGCCAGCACGCCAAGGTCGCCGACCGGCGTCGGGACTGGCACCACAAGGCATCCACACAGATCATCCGCGACAGCCAAGCGGTGTTCGTGGAAGACCTCGCGGTGTCCGCCCTCGGCCGCACCCGGCTCGCCAAGTCCGTGCACGACGCGGGATGGTCCGCGTTCGTCGGCATGCTGGAGTACAAGGCGGTCAAACACGGCCGTACCTTCGCCAAGGTGGACCGGGCCTTCCCGTCCTCCCAGGTCTGCTCGGCCTGCGGATTCCGGGACGGCCCCAAGCCTCTGCACGTCCGTGAGTGGACGTGCGGGGCCTGTGGCACGGTGCACGACCGCGACCACAACGCAGCCCGCAACGTCCTGGTCGAAGGACGCCGCATCGTCGCCGCCGGACGGGCGGAGACGCCAAACGCCTGTGGGCGCCGGTAAGACGGGCACCCGTGCCCGCACAGCGCGGTGAAGCAGGAAGCCCCCGGAAGGGTCGGACGACCCAGGCCGCAATCCCTGGACTCCAGGCCAGGGAGCACGTCAAGACACCTCCTGCCGCTCCGGGCGGCTCGCCGGCACCTTCTTCCCCGTGGCCCGGCCCTTGCGGCGCCCGGCACCGGACTCGGGGCCGCGACCGTGCAGCTCGATGGCCAGCGGAGAGGCGGTGAACACCGACGAGTACGTGCCGACGCCCACGCCGATCAGCAGCGCGAGGGCGAAGTCGGTGAGCGAGTCGTCGGCGAGGACGGCCAGGGACGCGAGGATGAGCACCGCGCCCATGCCCGTGTTGACCGTGCGCGGCAGCGTCTGCAGGATCGCCTGGTTGGTGAGCCGGTCGAACGGCTTCTTGCGGTCCCGTCCGACCAGCTCCCGGATGCGGTCGAAGAGGACGACGGAGTCGTTGACCGAGTAGCCGATCACGGTCAGCAGCGCGGCCAGGAACACCCCGTCGATCGGCTTGCCCAGCCAGGCGAACACGCCGACCAGGATGATCACGTCGTGGGCGAGCGCGCTGACCGCCGCGGTGCCGAACAGCCACCGGAAACGTGCGGCGAGGTACAGCAGCTGGGCGCCGAGGGCCAGACCGAGGGCGATCAGGGCGTCCCGTCGCAGCTCCGCGCCGAGACTCGGGCCGATCAGCTCGTCGCGGACCTTCTCCGTGTCGCCGCCCAGCTCGCCGACGGTCCGCGTGACGGTCGCCGCCTCGGCGTCGGTCAGCTCCTCGGTGCGCACCGTGAGGTCGCCGTCGCCGGAGGACTGGACGACGGCGCGCGGGAAGCCCGCCTCGGCGAGGGCGTCGCGGGCCCGGTCGGGGTCGACCTCGGTGGCCGTGGAGTACTCGATGAGCCGTCCGCCGGTGAACTCGATGCCGAAGTCGAGGCCCCGGGCCACGATGCCGGAGCCGGCCGCCACGAGGACGACGGCGGAGGCGGCCAGCCAGCGGCGCGGCCTGCGCATCAGGAACGGGTCGCGGCGCAGCAGGGCGTCCCGGACCGGGCCGGTGGTCGAGATGCCGGTGATGTGGGGGCGGCGGAAGACCGACGGGCGGCTCGCGGCGAACTCGGCGAGCACCCGGGTGATCACCAGGGCGCTGACCATGGAGGCGAGCACACCGATGCCCAGGGTGACGCCGAAGCCCTTGACGGGGCCGGATGCCAGGAAGAACAGCAGGGCGGCGGCGATCAGCGTGGTGATGTTGGAGTCGGCGATCGCGCTGAAGGCGCTGCGGAAACCGGCGGTCAGGGCCGAGCGCGTGCTGGGGCGGCTGCGGGCGGCCTGTTCCTCGCGGGCGCGTTCGAAGACGAGGACGTTGGCGTCCACCGCCATGCCGATGGCCAGGACGAAGCCGGCCAGGCCGGGCAGGGTCAGGGTCGCGCCGACAGCGGCCAGGGCGGCGTAGGAGATCAGGCCGTAGCAGAGCAGGGCCACGGTCGCGAGGGCGCCCATGAGCCGGTAGACGACGATGATGAAGAGCGCGGTGAGCGCGGTGCCGATGACGGCGGCCCGGGCGCCGGCCGAGATGGCCTCGTCGCCCAGGGTGGCGCCGATGGTGCGCTGCTCGATGGTCTCCACCGGTACGGGCAGGGCGCCGCCCTTGACGAGCAGGGCCAGCTCGCGGGCCTCGGCGTCGTCGAAGGACCCGGTGATCTGGGTGGAGCCGCCGGTGATGCCCGCTCCGCAGGCGACGGAGGGGTCGACCTGCGGCGAGGAGATGATCTTGTCGTCGAGCACGATGGCGACCCGGCGCTTCGGATCACCGGCCGGATGGCAGGCGGCTTCGCCGGTCACCTTGGCCCAGCGGTCGCTGCCCGCGTCCTTGAAGTCGACGGTGACGTGCCAGCCGGCTCCGCCCTGCTGGTCGAAGCGGGCGTCGGCGCCCTTGACGTCCTGGCCGGTGAGGGTCGGGGCCTGGAGACGCAGGGACTGTCCGGACTCGTCCGGCAGGACGCGCTCCCCGTCCGTCTTGTCGCCCTTGACGCCCGGTTCCTCGGCCGCGCCGAGGACCGAGTGGACGGTGAGCTGGGCGGTGCGGCCCAGCACGTCGGCGGCCTTCTCGGGGTCCTGCACGCCCGGCAGTTCGACGACGACGCGGTTCTCGCCGGAGCGGACGATGGTCGGCTCGGCGACACCGAGCGCGTCGATGCGGCCGCGCAGTACCTCCACGGTGCGGTCGGTGGCCTCCCGGTCGGCCTTGGTGGTGGCGGTGGACTTGGTCTCCAGCACGATCTGGGTGCCGCCGCGCAGGTCCAGCCCGAGACGGACCGGCATGGTCAGGGCGATGGCCACGGCCGCGGCCAGCACGGCGAGGGCGAGGAGCGCGCGGCCCCTCAGGGAGTGGGAACGGTTACGAGGACGGGGACGTGGGCGTTTCAACACGGGCCTCCGGCGGGCACGCCGCGGCAGCGGCTCAGCGCGGCCGCGACGGAAGAAGGAAGGGTGAGTGAACGGGTGTCTCAGGTGCCGGAGGAGGCCGGAGGTGCCCGCCCGCGGTCGTGGCCCGTGCGGCCGGGGGAGAGGCGCAGGGTGCCGGGCGGTGCCATGGTCCGCGTGTGCGTGGCGGGGACGGCGCCCGTGAAGTGCGTGGTGGTGGCGAGGCGGTCCGGGGGCGCCGGACGCTCACCGACGTGGTCGTGCCGGGACCTGGCCTGCGTGGCGCAGGGGGCGGCACAGACGTCGTCGGCGTGGTACCCGGTGTCCGGATGCGGGACGGTCGTCGCCGCGGGCGCCGGGAGCGGGCCGGGCAGGGCGCCGCCCGCGCCGGACGCGGGCCCCGCCGGGACCAGGGTCAGCAGGACGGCCAGCAGCGCGACGAGGGGCGCCGCGAACCGGTGACTCCAGGCGGGCGCGGACGCGGGGGCGGTGCGACCTGCGGGGCGCATGGCACCGTCCCCTTTCGACAGCGTGGTGGGCGAGGCGGGAGCCCGGGGCCCGGGCCGGGGAGTGGGCGGCCGGAGCCCCGGGCGGTCGGGGTGCGCGGGGCTCAGGGCTCGATGAGGCCGGCGCGGATGGCGTAGCGGGTCAGTTCCAGTCGGTCGCGCAGGCCGAGCTTCTGCAGCAGGTTCGCCCGGTGCCGCTGGACGGTCTTGATGCTGATGAAGAGCAGCTCGGCGATCTCCTTCGAGGAGTGGCCCTCCGCCACGAGCTTGAGGACCTCCTCCTCGCGGGGCGTGAGGATGTGGTCGGCGGACTCCTCGCCGTGCCGGACCCGGTCGAGGTAGTTGCGGATGAGGGCGGTGACCGCGCCGGGGTAGAGGAAGGGCTCGTCGCGCATCGCGGCCCGGCAGGCGGCGACCAGATCGCGGTCGGCGACGGACTTCAGGACGTATCCGCAGGCCCCCGACTTCAGCGCCTGGAACAGGTACTGCTCGTTGTCGTGCATCGTCAGCATCAGGATGCGCAGACCCGGTTTCAGCGCGGCCAGCTCGCGGGCGGCCTGGAGGCCGGTCAGCCGGGGCATCGCGATGTCCAGCACCGCGAGGTCGGCGGGGTGGGCCCGCGCCATGTCGATGGCCTCCGCGCCGTCCCCGGCCTCGGCGACCACCTCCAGATCCGGTTCCCGGTCGAGGATGAGCCGCACCCCGCGGCGTACCAGGGCGTGGTCGTCGGCGAGCAGGATGCGGATCTTCGACGGACCGGACGCGGTCCCCGGCGTCGTGGCGTGGTGGGCCGGGCCGGACGGGGACGAGTCGGGCAGGGACGGGTCGGACATGGTCAGGGCTGCTTCCTGGGGACGGGTGCGGTGAGCCGGATGCGGGTGCCGGCGCCGGGCGCCGAGGTGATGTCGAGGGTCGCCCCGATGAGCAGGGCGCGTTCGCGCATGCCGCGGATCCCGGCGCCCTCGCACGCCGCCTCGATGCCGCGGCCGTCGTCGGCGATGGTGAGCGACACCGCACCGTCGGCGCGGGCCAGGCTCACCTCCAGCCGCTCGGCGTCCGCGTGCCGGGCGGCGTTCGTCAGGCTCTCCTGGGCGACGCGGTAGAGGACCAGCTCGGTCTCGGGGTCCAGCGCGGGCAGGTCGGTGTCGAAACGGCGCACCATCCGCAGCCCGGTGTGGGTGGCGAAGTCGTTGGTGAGCGAGGACAGCGCGCTGATCAGGCCGAGGTCGTCCAGCACGCCGGGCCGCAGCCTGCGCACCAGGCGGCGGACCTCGTCCAGGCTCTCCCGGGTGATCTCCTGCGCCTGCTGCAGCTCGTGGCGCATCGGCTCGTCGGCGTCGTCCGCGGCCCGCCCGAGGACCAGCAGGATCGCGGTCATGCTCTGCCCGACCTCGTCGTGCAGTTCCTGGGCGATACGGCGCCGCTCCGCCTCCTGGGCGAGCAGGACGCGGGCGGTGCTCGTGGCGCGCTCGTGTTCCAGCCGGTCGAGCATGGCGTTGAAGGTCCGGATCAGCTCGGGCACCTCGCCGCCGCCGGACACCGGGAGCCGTTGGCCGGGGCGCAGCAGGTCGACGGTGGTCATCAGCTTCGTCAGCCGGTCCAGCGGCGCCAGGCCCCAGCGCAGCAGGGTGCCGTTGGCCACCAGCATGACGCCGAGGCCGCCGACCAGGATGACCGCCTCGGTCAGCAGGACCGGAACGGAGACGGTCACCGGAGCCCACAGCAGCAGTGCCGTGGCGAAGCCCAGCACCACCGCGTTGAGCCCGAAGATCCGCCAGAACAGGGACACCGGGGGGTACGCCTCCTTCTGCGACGTATGGGTCTGTACGCCTCTACTGTCGGTCATCGCGCACCCCGGGCAGGGAGCCGCGGCCCAGGCCTGTCGGACAGGCCCTTGATCGCGACCGAGCCGACTGCCCAGCCTGCCCGTCCCGCGGCGCCGGGTCGATGGGGGCCGACCCCCATTTCCGTCGGGCGGCATACCCATACGGCCCACCCGGGACGACGCGCAGTGGATGCCCGGCCCCCGGGCAAATGGGGCCTGCGCCCGATGGGAAAGCGTGATCGGCCCGGCCAGGGTGGAGGCACACAACACTTCGGACACTGCACGACTCCGGACACCGCACGACTTCGGACAGCGCACCACTTCGGACACTGCAGGAAGGGACCCACCGTGTCGCTCGACGCCTCCCGCATCGAACCCCGCCCCGAGCGGCTGACCGCCCACGAGGCACGCCAGCGCCTCGAACATGCGCGGGGCACCCGCATGACCCAGCTGCAGGCCCTCGACGAGAGCGCCCAGACGGAGGACGACCAGCTGGTGTCCGCGCAGAAGGCGGCCATCGAGCGGGTGCTCAAGGAGATCGACGAGGCCTTCGCGCGCGTCGACGCCGGCACCTACGGCACCTGCCAGGGCTGCAGCAAGCCCGTCCCGGGGGAGCGCCTGGAAATCCTTCCCTACACGCGGTACTGCGTCGCCTGCCAGCGCCGCGCCGCCGCCTGAGCACCGTCCAGCCCGTCTTCCTCTCCCGCCCTGCCCAAGGGGTGAAGTGGTGAACCAACAGATCATCGGTGACCGCGCGGCCACGCCCGACACGCGTCTGTCGCCCGAGGACCTCGCCGTGCTCCGGGACAGCCTCGACGAGCAGCGGCTGTTCCGCGAGGAGCAGCTGCGGCAGATCGCGACCCCGTCCCGCACCGACGAACCGAGCCGGCGGCGGTCCGCCGCGCAGACCGAGGTCCGCGTCACACTCGCGGCCTCCGCGCGGATGGTCCTCGCCGACGTCGAAGCGGCCCTCGCCCGCATGGCCGAGGGCCGCTACGGAACGTGTCATCTGTGCCGGCGCCACATCGACCGCGAGCGCCTGATGATCGTGCCGCAGGCCCGCTACTGCGCTCGCTGCCAGCAGGTGCGGGAGGCGGGACGATGACCGTGGCCCGCCGGCCCCGGACCGGCCTCGTCCGGCACCGGCCCTGGCCCCTGTGCCGGCAGTGCAGCGGCGTCGCCCTCGACATGGGCAGCGCCCGCACCCGTGCGTGGGTCGCCGGCCGGGGCATGGTCCTCGACGTTCCGACCGTGACGTTCCCCGGTGCCGGCGCGGTGTACCCCATCCAGCGGGGCTCCATCGTCGACACCCAGGGGACGGCCCGGATGCTCGACCGGCTGCTCGGCCACCGCCTGCCCCGTTTCGCCCGTCCCCTGGTCGTGGTGACCGCGCCGGTGCTGGACGGGTTCGCCTACCGGAACGAGGCCCGTACGGCCGTGGAGGTGCTGCGCCCGCGCAGTGTGCTGACCGTCCCCAGCGCGCGGGCCGTGGCGCTCGCGGCGGGCGCCGACCTGTCCCGGCCGCTGCTCGTGATCGACATCGGGGCGCATCTCACCGAGGTGGTGCTCCTGGTGGACGGCGCCGTCTTCGACGCCCGCCGCACCGCGCTGGGCACGCGGGACATCGACGACGCCACCCCGGCCACGGGGATCGGCGACGCGGTGGCCGACATGATCACCTCGATGCTGCGGCAGGACCGTACGTCCCTCACCGTCGACGCGCTGGGCAGGGGCCCGCTGCTGGCCGGCGGGGGCGCGCTGCGTCCGGAGATCACCTGCCACCTCGCCGGCAGGCTGCACGCGCCCCTGCGGGCGGTGCCGGCCCCGCACACGGCCGCCGTCCGCGGCGCCGCGAAGCTCCTGCAGGCCGCGCACACCCACCCGTCGACCGCGGGCACGGACCCACCGGAGCGGTCCTCCCGCTGACGCCGGGACCGCCCGCCCGCCCGACGGCGCCGGACTCCCCACCCCGTCCCGACGCCGCACCCGGTACGGCCCCACCGGGGCGCCCGCGCGGCGCCGTCCGCGTCACGACCGGCCGGCGCGCTCGTGTGCAGCGGGGGCTTCGGCCCGGGCCATGCGGCACCACACCGCCCGGCCCGGCACCGGGCCTCGCCCCGCCCTCGACGTACTGCCCCACCACGTCCCCCACGTATGTCCCGCCCCGTCCCTGCCCGTACGCGGCGGCGGGCACGCACTCCACTCCCGTGGGCCGGATCCTGGAAGGAGGAACACCGTGGCCGATGACGTGCCGCGAGCACAGCCACCGCCCCCCGAACCCGACCCCGACGCGGAACCCGGTCCCGGAACGGGGCACCCCCACCGCCCGTTCTGGCGTTGGCGGCGCAACCCCCTGCGGCGCCGTACCGACCGGCTGCACGCGTGGGTCGTCCTCGCCCTCCTGCTCGCCGTGCCGACGGCGGCCGTCGCGGCGATGTTCGCGGTCGGCGACGCCGCGTACCACCACTACCGGAGCACCGCCGAGCAGGAGGCCCGGACCCGGGACCACCGCCCCGCGGTCCTCGTCCACGACGCCCCGCGCCACCCGGAACCCGGCTCGGACGAGGCGAAGAAGACCCGTTACCCGGTCGAGGTCCGCTTCACCGGCCGGGACGGGGCGCCCCGGACCGGGAAGACCGACGTCGAGCCGGGGCTGCCGGCCGACAGCACCGTCCTGGTCTGGATCGACTCGGCCGGAGAGATCACCGGGCCGCCGCTGACCGCGGAGCAGATCCGCAGCCGCACGATGGGCTGGGCGGTCCTCGCCTTCCTGGGCGTCGTCCTCGCGGGCCTCGCGGCCCACGGGGTCACCGGGTTCGTGCTGCACCGGCGCAATCTCGCCCAGTGGGACGCGGCCTGGGCCAACACCGCCCCGCGCTGGAGCAGATTCCCGTGACGGCGGCCGGGCCGCGGGCCGTCACGCCGTAGCCGCGCCCGCCGCCGGCGGTGCCAGCTGCCGGGCCAGCCACGTCGGCACCCCGCCGAGCAGCCGGAACAGCCGCCGCGCCTCCTCCCGCAGCCGGGACGCCTCCGGCTCCGCCTCCGCGTCCGCGAGCGACGCCAGCGCCGGTGCCGTACCGACGAGGTATCCCAGCTCCTCGCGGATGCGCAGCGACTCGGCGAAGCCGTGCCGCGCCTCGGCCAGCTCCCCCTCCCGCAGGGCGAGCCCGGCCAGATGCCGCCAGGTGAAGGACTGGAGCAGTGGGTCGGCGTGCGCGGTCGCCCCCGCGTGGGCGCGCCGGTAGGCCGCGCGGGCGGCCTGCGGCGACCGGGCCAGGTTCTCCGCGAGCAGCCCGCGCCGGAAGTCCAGCAGCGCCCGCCCCTTGGCGCCCGGCGCGATCAGCGCCGCCGCCCGGCCCAGCGCGGCCCGCGCCTCGTCGGACCGGTCGCGCACCCCGTGCACGGTGGCGGCGTAGGCGAGCTGCCCGCGTTCACAGGCGGCGGCCCCGCGCTCGTCGTCGCTGTGGGCCAGCGCCTCGGCGGTGCGCAGCGCGTCCTCGGCGTCCGCCCAGCCCTGCTCGGTGTACAGACACCGCTCCACCAGCAGCGCGGTCCGCTGCAGGGCGGTCGCCGCGGTCACCGGCTCCAGCAGGGCCGCCGCGTCCGCCCAGCAGGCGCGCGAACGCAACCGCCATACGGCGGTCTGGAGCGGATCGTCACCCTCGGTCGTTCCCCAACCAGAACCAGCCATGGCGGAATGCGCCACGTTGCCCTCCCCTTAGCACGCCATCGAGCTCTCGAGTGGTGGGCGCATCTCAGCACGGATCCGGCGGCCCGGCCAAGAGGATGGGTGAAAAATTTCACAAAGTCGTGGGACTTCCCGGCCCCGAGGTTTGGGACCGGACCCGCGGCTCAGCTCATCCGCAGGGCCAGGAAGAAGTCGAGCTTGTCCTCAAGACGCGACAGGTCACGGCCCGTCAGCTGCTCGATCCGCCCGACGCGGTAACGCAACGTGTTGACGTGCAGGTGGAGCCGGGTCGCGCAGCGCGTCCAGGAGCCGTCGCAGTCGAGGAAGGCCTCCAGCGTCGGGATCAGCTCGGCGCGGTGGCGGCGGTCGTAGTCCCGCAGCGGGTCCAGCAGCCGGGCCGTGAAGGCGCGGCGTACGTCGTCGGGCACGAAGGGCAGGAGCAGGACGTGCGAGGCCAGTTCCTGGTGGCCGGCCGCGCAGACCCGGCCGGGGCGGGCGGCGGCCACGCGCCGTGCGTGCCGGGCCTCCTCCAGCGCGCCGCGCAGTCCCTCCGCCGAGTGCACGGCCGCGCTGACGCCGAGGGTGACCCGCCCGTCGCCGTCGAGCCCGGCCGACAGCGGCTCCCGTACGGACTCCAGCAGCGCCTCCGCGAGGATGCCGGCCTCGGAACCGTCGTGCTCGGTGGAGACCGCGGGCAGCGGTACGAGGGCGACGGCCTCGTCGCCGGTGTGCGCCACCGCGATGCGGTCGGCGTGCTCGGGGCCCGTGGCGAGCGGGTCGACGAGGATCTCCTCCAGCAGGGTCTGGGCGACCGGGCCGGTCTCCGTCCCGTCGTCCTCCCACTCGACGCGGGCGACCACGACCTGCCAGTGCGGGGCCGCGCCGAGACCCGGCAGCAGCACCGGCGCCGCGACCCGCAGCCGGGCCGCGATCTCGGCGGGCGCGGCACCCGTCTGCACCAGTTCCAGCACCTCCTGCGCGAGCCGCCGCCGCACCGTGCGCGCCGCGTCCCGGCGGTCCCGCTCGACCGCGATCAACTGCGTGACCCCGTACAGGAGGTCGAGCCGTTCCTCGGCCCAGTCCCCGGCGTCCGCCTCCACGGCCAGCAGCCAGTCGGACAGCACCGTCTCGCGCACGTCCCGGGAGGGCTGCGGCAGACGTCCCGCGCCGGCCACCGCCGGGCGGGGCCCGGAGCCGCGTACCGGGAAGAGGCTGTACGTCGTGGAGCCCAGGGGCAGCCGGTGCGGTGCGCGGCGGCCCGCGCGGGTGGCGGCGAGATGCTCCGCCGCCAGCTTGGCGCACACCTCGGCGGGCAGCGCGGGGCCCGCGGTCTTCGGGCCGGCGACCGGGCGCCCGGTCGGGGACAGCACCCAGGCCCGCAGGTCCAGGTCGGAGCCGAGCAGGTCCAGGACCACGTCGGGGCCGCCGCCCGCCGGGCCGGAGGTCATCATCCGGCGGTGCCGGTCCACCACGGCCGCGAGGTCCCCGGCCCGCTCGCCGGACACCTGCCGGACCACGTGCTCGGTGACGGTCGCGAAGGCCACCGACTCGTTCACCGCGAACAGCGGCAGCCGGTGCCGCGCACACGCCTGTATCAGGTCCTCCGGCACGCTCCCCAGCTCCGCCTCACCGGCGGCGAGGGCGGCCACCTGTGCCTGGACGAGGATCCGGACGAAAGGCTCGGAATCGGTGGCGTCCCGGCGCCAGGCCAGGCCGGTGAGCACCAGCTCGCCGCCCGAGAGATAGCGGCTGGGGTCCCGCAGGTCCGTGGTCATCACGCCCCGGACGGACCGGTCCAGCTCGTCCTCGCCGCCGAGCAGCTTGAGGCCCAGCGCGTCGGTGTCCAGCAGTGCGCGCAGCCGCATTCTCGTCGCCGCCGTTCTTTGTCTCGAAGTGTTCCAGGTCACGCGGCTGTGTCGCCCGTTTCCGGAGGAAAAGAAGGGGGTTACTGAGGACCTCCTTTCATACGAATCTACAAGATGCCTGCCCTGGCCAGCCAACTCCTTCATGGTTTCTGCGACTGACCCTGGTGGAGCAGCGGGCGGTGTACTGAGCCCAATCCACGTGAACAGCACATGAACGAGCCGGGCCCGCCGCCGACGGATTGGCTCAAACCCGCACCCCGACACCCCCGAGACGGAGAAGAGAGCCGGCCATGGACTTCCTTCGCCCCGCCAGCTGGGAGGAGGCGCTCGCCGCGAAGGCCGAGCACCCCACCGCTGTGCCGATTGCGGGTGGCACCGACGTGATGGTCGAGATCAACTTCGACCACCGCCGGCCCGACTTCCTCATGGACCTGAACCGCATCGGCGACCTCGCCGAGTGGGAGGTCGGCGAGGACTCCGTACGGCTCGGCGCCTCCGTGCCCTACACGAGGATCATGGAGAACCTGCGGACCGAGCTGCCGGGTCTCGCCCTCGCCTCCCACACGGTCGCCTCCCCGCAGATCCGTAACCGCGGCGGCGTGGGCGGGAACCTCGGCACCGCATCCCCGGCCGGCGACGCCCACCCGGCGCTGCTCGCCGCCGGCGCGGAGGTCGAGGCCGAGTCGGTGCGCGGCACCCGCCGCATCCCGATCGACGCCTTCTACACCGGCGTCAAGCGCAACGCGCTCGCGCCCGACGAGCTGATCCGCGCCGTGCACATCAAGAAGGCCGACGGCCCGCAGCAGTTCTCGAAGGTCGGCACCCGCAACGCCATGGTCATCGCCGTGTGCGCGTTCGGCCTCGCCCTGCACCCGCAGACCCGCACGGTCCGCACCGGCATCGGCTCGGCGGCGCCCACCCCCGTCCGCGCCCGGGCCGCCGAGGAGTTCCTGAACGCGGCGCTCGACGAGGGCGGCTTCTGGACCAACGGAAAGATCATCAACCCGTCGGTCGTCAAGCAGTTCGCGCAGCTGTGCTCCGCCGCCTGCAACCCGATCGACGACGTCCGGGGCACCGCGAGCTACCGCCGCCACGCGGTCGGCGTCATGGCCCGCCGGACGCTCACCTGGACCTGGGAGTCGTACCGCGGCGCCCGCCACACCACGGAGGGAGCGGCGTAATGCGCGTCAATTTCACCGTCAACGGACGTCCGCAGGAAGCCGACGACGTGTGGGAGGGCGAGTCCCTGCTGTACGTGCTGCGCGAGCGGATGGGTCTGCCCGGCTCCAAGAACGCCTGCGAGCAGGGCGAGTGCGGCTCCTGCACGGTCCGCCTGGACGGTGTCCCGGTGTGCGCCTGCCTGGTCGCGGCCGGCCAGGCGCAGGGCCGGGAGGTCGTCACGGTCGAGGGCCTGGCGGAGTTCGCCAAGGAGCGCTCCTGCGGTACGGGCGCCTGCGGCACCGACGGCACCCCGCTCGACGAGGCCCGGCGGTGGCAGGCCCGGGGCACCGACTCGCAGACCGGCGAGGGCATCGAGCTCGCCCCGATCCAGCAGGCGTTCATCGACGCCGGCGCCGTGCAGTGCGGCTTCTGCACGCCGGGTCTGCTGGTCGCCGCCGACGAGATGCTGGAGCGCAACCCGAACCCGACCGATGCGGACATCCGCGAGGCGCTGTCGGGCAACCTGTGCCGCTGCACGGGCTACGAGAAGATCATGGACGCGGTGCGCCTCGCGGCCGCCCGCCAGTCCGAGGGGGTCTGAGCATGGCTGCCAACGGCGCACCCACCAAGCTCACCCAGGGGTCCCGGACCAGGGGCGGCATCGGCGAGTCCACGCTCCGCCCGGACGGCACCCTCAAGGTCACCGGCGAGTTCGCGTACTCGTCCGACATGTGGCACGAGGACATGCTCTGGGGCCAGATCCTGCGCTCCCCGGTCGCGCACGCCGAGATCGCCTCGATCGACACGGGCGAGGCCCTCGCGACGCCGGGCGTGTACGCCGTCATGACCTATGACGACCTGCCGACCGAGGTGCGCACCTACGGCCTGGAGATCCAGGACACCCCGGTCCTCGCCCACGGCAAGGTCCGCCACCACGGCGAGCCGGTCGCGATCGTCGCCGCCGACCACCCGGAGACCGCGCGCCGCGCCGCCGCCAAGATCAAGGTGGAGTACAAGGAGCTGCCCGTCATCACCGACGAGGCCTCCGCCACCGCCCCCGACGCGATCCTCGTCCACGAGAACCGCACGGACCACCACATCGGCCACGTCCCGCACCCCAACATCGTGCACCGCCAGCCGATCGTCCGCGGCGACACCGACGAGGCCGCCGGGCGCGCGGACGTGATCGTCAAGGGCGACTACTACTTCGGCATGCAGGACCAGGCCTTCCTGGGCCCCGAGTCCGGCCTGGCGGTGCCGTCCGAGGACGGCGGCGTCGACCTGTACATCGCCACCCAGTGGCTCCACTCCGACCTGCGCCAGATCGCGCCCGTGCTCGGCCTGCCCGAGGACAAGGTGCGGATGACGCTGTCCGGCGTCGGCGGGGCGTTCGGCGGGCGCGAGGACCTGTCGATGCAGATCCACGCCTGTCTGCTGGCCCTGCGCACCGGCAAACCCGTCAAGATCGTCTACAACCGCTTCGAGTCCTTCTTCGGCCACGTCCACCGCCACCCGGCCCGGCTGCACTACGAGCACGGCGCCACCAAGGACGGCAAACTCACGCACATGAAGTGCCGGATCGTCCTGGACGGCGGCGCCTACGCCTCCGCCTCCCCGGCGGTCGTCGGCAACGCCTCCTCGCTGTCGGTCGGCCCGTACGCGGTCGACGACGTGGACATCGAGGCCATCGCCCTCTACTCCAACAACCCGCCCTGCGGCGCCATGCGCGGCTTCGGCGCGGTCCAGGCCTGCTTCGCCTACGAGGCGCAGATGGACAAGGTGGCGGCGGAACTCGGCATGGACCCGGTGGAGTTCCGCCGGATCAACGCCATGGAGCAGGGCACCCTCATGCCCACCGGCCAGCCGGTCGACTCCCCGGCGCCGGTCGCCGAACTCCTGCGCCGCGTCAAGGCGATGCCGATGCCACCGGAGCGCCAGTGGGAGTCCAGCGAGGGCGCCGACGTACGCCAGCTGCCCGGCGGCCTCTCCAACACCACGCACGGCGAGGGCGTCGTACGGGGCGTCGGCTACGCGGTCGGCATCAAGAACGTCGGCTTCTCCGAGGGCTTCGACGACTACTCCACGGCGCGCGTCCACATGGAGGTCGTCGGCGGTGAGCCGGTCGTCACCGTGCACACCGCCATGGCGGAGGTCGGCCAGGGCGGCGTCACCGTCCACGCGCAGATCGCCCGCACCGAGCTGGGCGTCGCGCAGGTGACCATCCAGCCGGCGGACACCCGGGTGGGCTCGGCCGGCTCCACCTCGGCCTCCCGGCAGACGTACGTCACCGGCGGCGCCGTGAAGCACGCCTGCGAGCTGGTCCGCGAGAAGGTCCTGGAGATCGGGCGCCGCAAGTTCGGCTCCCACCACCCGGCCTGGGCGACGGCCGAGCTGCTCCTGGAGGGCGGCAAGGTCGTCACCGACGGCGGCGAGGTCCTGACCGACCTCGTGGACGTCCTGGAGGACGAGGTGGTCGAGGTCGAGGAGGAGTGGCGGCACCGGCCGACCGAGCCCTTCGACCTGCGCACCGGCCAGGGCAACGGCCACGTCCAGTACTCCTTCGCCGCGCACCGCGCCGTCGTCGAGGTCGACACCGAGCTCGGCCTGGTCAAGGTCGTCGAACTGGCCTGCGCGCAGGACGTCGGCAAGGCGCTCAACCCGCTCTCCGTCATCGGGCAGATCCAGGGCGGCACCACCCAGGGACTGGGCATCGCCGTCATGGAGGAGATCGTCGTCGACCCGAAGACGGCGAAGGTCAGGAACCCCTCCTTCACGGACTACCTGCTCCCCACCATCCTCGACACGCCGACCATCCCGGTCGACGTGCTCGAACTCGCCGACGACCACGCGCCGTACGGGCTGCGCGGCATCGGCGAGGCCCCCACCCTGTCGTCGACACCGGCGGTCCTCGCGGCCATCCGGAACGCGACCGGGCTGGCGCTCGACCGCACGCCGGTACGACCGGAACACCTCACCGGCACGGCGTGAATGACCCTCCGGGCGGCGCACGGAACGTCACACACTCCGCGTCGCCCGGAGTACAGACCGGGTCCCGTCCGCTCGCGGGCCTCGAAGTACCACCCACATGCGTTCGTCTCGGGCCGTCCCCCGGGTCGTGCACGTCCCAAATCCCCGCAACCGCCCCAGCGGACCGCGCGGGTGCCCCTTTGAACCTTGGGAGACGGCCCCATGACCCAGCAGTCAGTGGAGCCCAAGACCACCGCCGAGGACGCGGGCGCGGGTTCCCGCGTCCCGTCCGGACGGTCTTGGCTCGACCGGTACTTTCACATATCCCACCGGGGATCCACGGTCGCGCGTGAGGTGCGCGGCGGCATCACCACCTTCATGGCGATGGCGTACATCGTCCTGCTCAACCCGATCCTGCTCGGCGGCGAGGACGTCGCGGGCAACACCCTCAGCCAGAAGGCCGTGATCACCGCGACGGCGCTCGCCGCGGCGGTCACCACGCTCCTGATGGGCTTCATCGGCAAGGTGCCGCTCGCCCTGGCGGCCGGACTCTCGGTGTCCGGGGTGCTCGCCGGTCAGGTCGTCCCCCAGATGACCTGGGGGCAGGCCATGGCCATGTGCGTGATGTACGGCGTGGTCATCATGCTGCTCGTGGTCACCGGGCTGCGCGAGATGATCATGAATGCGATCCCGCTCGCGCTCAAGCACGGCATCACCATGGGCATCGGCCTGTTCATCGCCATCATCGGCTTCGTGAAGGGCGGTTTCGTCCACGCCGGCAAGGCGACTCCGCTCCAGCTCGGTCCCGTCGGTGAACTGGCGGGCTGGCCCGTCCTGCTCTTCGCGGGCACCCTCCTCCTGATCTTCATGCTCCAGGCGCGCAACACCCCCGGCGCGATCCTGATCGGCATCGTCTCCGGCACCATCGTCGCCGCCCTGCTCAATGCCACCGGTGTCATCGACCCCAAGCAGTGGGCCAACGGCGCTCCCGAGCTGCACGGCAGCGCGGTCTCCATGCCCGACTTCTCGCTCTTCGGCGAAGTGGAGTTCAGCGGCTGGGGCGACGTGGGCGCGATGACGGTCGGCATGATCGTCTTCACGCTGGTGCTGGCCGGGTTCTTCGACGCGATGGCCACCATCATCGGCGTGGGCACCGAGGCGAAGCTCGCCGACGACAAGGGCCGGATGCCGGGCCTGTCGAAGGCGCTGTTCATCGACGGCGCCGGCGGTGCCATCGGCGGGGTGGCGGGCGGCTCCGGCCAGACCGTCTTCGTCGAGTCCGCGACCGGCGTCGGCGAGGGCGCCCGCACCGGGCTCGCCTCGGTCGTCACCGGTCTGTTCTTCGCGGCCTGCCTCTTCTTCACGCCGATCACCGCGATCGTGCCGCAGGAGGTCGCCTCCGCCGCTCTGGTCGTCATCGGCGCGATGATGATGATGAACGCCCGGCACGTGGACTGGGCCGACCGCGCCACCGCGATCCCGGTCTTCCTGACCGTCGTCCTGATGCCGTTCACGTACACCATCACCACCGGTGTCGCCGCCGGTGTCATCTCCTACGTCGCCATCAAGGTCGCCCAGGGCAAGGCTCGGGAGATCGGCGCGTTCATGTGGGGCCTGACGGTGATCTTCATCGTCTACTTCGCCCTCAACCCGATCGAGAGCTGGCTGGGCGTGCACTAGCCGCTGCCGAGGGAACCCTTTCCCTGACACCGCTTCGCAAGGAGACCGACAGATGCTGGACATCGCCGAAGAGCTGCACCGGTGGGTCGAGCAGGGACGTGACTTCGCCGTGGCCACCGTCGTGGCCGTCGGCGGCAGCGCGCCCCGCCGGCCCGGTGCCGCCCTCGCGGTGGACGCCGGGGGCACGGCGATCGGCTCGGTGTCCGGCGGCTGTGTGGAGGGGGCCGTGTACGAGCTGTGCCGGCAGGCGCTCGAGGACGGCGAAACCGTCCTGGAGCGCTTCGGCTACAGCGACGAGGACGCCTTCGCCGTGGGTCTGACCTGCGGCGGCGTCATCGACATCCTCGTCACACCGGTACGGGCGGACGACCCCGTCCGTCCGGTGATCGCCGTCGCGCTCGACGCCGCCGCGCGGGGTGGGCCGGCGGCGGTGGCGCGGATCGTGAGCGGCCCGGCGGAACTGACCGGACGCGCGCTCGTCGTCCGCCCGGACGGCTCCTCCACCGGCGGCTTCGGCGCCCACCCCGAGCTGGACCGCACGGTGGCCGCCGAGGCGGGTGCCTTCCTGGACGCCGGCCGCACCGGCACCCTCGAGATCGGAGAGCAGGGCTCGCGCTGCGGAGCACCGCTCACGGTGCTGGTGGAGTCCTCGGTCCCGCCACCCCGGATGATCGTGTTCGGCGCGATCGACTTCGCGTCGGCGCTGGTGCGCGTCGGCAAGTTCCTCGGCTACCACGTCACGGTGTGCGACGCGCGCCCCGTCTTCGCGACAAAGGCCCGCTTCCCGGAGGCGGACGAGATCGTCGTCGAGTGGCCGCACGAGTACCTGGCGCGGACCGCCGTGGACGCCCGCACGGTGCTGTGCGTCCTGACCCACGACGCCAAGTTCGACGTACCGCTCCTCGAGCTCGCCCTGCGCCTGCCGGTCGCCTACGTCGGCGCGATGGGCTCGCGCCGCACCCACCTGGACCGCAACGCACGCCTGCGCGCGGTCGGCGTGAGCGACCTGGAGCTGAGCCGCCTCAGGTCCCCCATCGGCCTGGACCTCGGCGCCCGCACACCGGAGGAGACGGCCCTGTCCATCGCCGCAGAGATCGTCGCGGCCCGCCGCGGCGGCACGGGCGCCTCCCTGACCGGCGCCCACACCCCGATCCACCACGACGGCCCGTCGTCCCCGACCGGGCGCATCGGGTCGGTGGCCTGAGCCGGGCCTGGTGGCCCGAGTCGGGCCCGATGGTCCGCATGGCTCGGTGGCTTGAGCCGGGCCCGGTGGTCCGAACCCGGCCCGGTGGTCCGAGTCGCGCCTCAGTCCTGGCCGAACCCCTTCCTGAGCAGGGACACGTCCGCGACCACCGGCCGGTGGTCGGAGGCCACGGCCTCCTCCGGGACAGCGGCGCCGCGCACCCGCACGCCCTTGCCCACCGCCACGTAGTCGATCCGCTTCACGGGTGCCGTGGCCGGGAAGGTGCCGCCGGTACCCGTTCCGGCGTCGCGCAACTCCGTCCACAGCGGTTGGAGTTCGGGTGCCGAGGGCTCGGCGTTGAAGTCGCCGAGCAGTACCTGTCGCGCCCCCGGGTGGGCCGCCCGCTCCTGGGCCATGATCCGCCGGGTGTCGGCGACCTGCGCGACCCGCACCGCCGGGTCCGCGCGGTAGTCGAGGTGGGTCACGAACACCTGCACCGGCACTCCGCGCACCTTGAGCGTCACCTCGCCGAATCCCGGCGCGGGTTGCGGCACGGGATTCTGGTCCTGCGTGGACAGGCGCGTGATCTCGTGGTTCGTCGCGGAGCGGATCGGGAAGCGGGAGAGCACCGCCACGCCGTACTCGCGCCGCGGGCTTCCCGCCTGGGCGGGGTCGAGGCTGTAGATCGGCGCGAACGACACCCGCATCCCGAGCCGCCGTGCCAACTCCTCGGCGACGTCGAGCCCCTGACTGCGGGAGCCCCAGTGCACGTCGACCTCCTGGAGGCCGATCACATCCGCGTCGAGGGCGCGCAGCGCGGCGGCCTGCCGGTCGAGGTCGAAGACGCCGTCCGATCCCGTTCCGGCGTGGATGTTGTAGGTGGCGATGCGCAGCGGGACCGGGTGTCCCTGGCCGGCGGACGCGGGCGGTGCCGCCAGGGCCAGGCTCAACACCGCACCGGCGACGGACAGTTGCATGAGGGTGCGCGCTCTGACAGACATGGCGGCACGGTACGCGGGAAACGCCGGCCGCGAGGCGTTCGACGCGAACCCGTTCGCGACACGTACGTCTTCCGCAACCGGTGGTTCAGGGACGCCGCAGGAGCCGGTTGACCGCACGGCCGAAGACGTACCGCCCCGCGCCGCCCAGGACGCCGTCGAAGAGGGACGGGAGGAGACGGACCCTCAGTTCCTCGCGCCACACGACGTGGGCGCGGCCGCCGGGGCCGGGGCGGACCTCGACCTCGGCCCAGCCCGCGACCAGCCGGCCGCGCTTCTCCAGCCGGCACCGGCCCGGGGTGCCGTCCTGCGGCGGCTGCCAGACGGTCACCTCCATCCGGTCGTCGAAGGAGAGCGGGCCGGCGCCCGTGCGGGCCACGATCACCGTGCCCCGGCGCGTGGGCCCGGGCGTGACGACGGTGACCCGGGTCAGCGGGACGGCGTCACCGTGCCGCTCCCACGCGGTGAGCCGTCGCCAGGCCTCGTCCGGGGGGAGCGGGGCGGTGCGTTCGAGCGAGAAGGTGGCCACGGAGTGATCTTAGGGACCCAACGGAGTGATCTCGGGGAACTAGCGGTAGACCTTGCCCGGCTCGGCCTTCCCGGGGGCCAGCAGCTGGGGCACCGTGACGAAGACGTAGCCCCGCGCCTTGAGCGCGTCGATGATGCCCGGCACGGCGGGCACGGTGCCGTCGTAGATGTCGTGCAGCAGGATGATGCCGTCCCGGGACGACTGGTCCAGGACGCGTTCGGTGATCAGGTCGGAGTCGTTGGTCTTGTAGTCCTTGGCGGTCACGCTCCACAGCACCTCCGCCAGCCCCAGCTCGCGGCTGATCTCGTGCACCGTGTCGTCGGTGCGCCCCTGCGGCGGGCGCATCAGGGTGGGGCGCCGGCCGGTCAGGCGCTCTATCTCCTTGTTCGGGCGCTCCAGTTCCTCACGTATCTCGTCCGGCTCGGCGTCCGTGAGGATCTTGTGCGTCCACGTGTGGCTGGCCACCTCGTGGCCCTCGTCGGCCATGCGTCTGACCAGCTCGGGATAGGTGTCGATGTGCCGTTTGCCGAGCAGGAAGAAGGTCGCCGGGACCTGCCTCTCCTTGAGTATGTCGAGCAGCCGGGCGGAGTTCTCGCTCGGTCCGGCGTCGAAGGTCAGCGCGATGCACTTGGCGCGGCGGCAGTCGACGGTGCCGAACGCGGCCGCCCGGGCCTGGGCGCCGGCCGCGCCCCGGACGGAGCTGGGCGAGGTCGTCTCGAGCTTCGTGCAGCCGCTCAGTGCCAGTGTCAGCGAGGCGGCCGCCGCAAGAATCGCGGCTCCACGCAACCTGGTCCCCGTTTTTGTCATCTTCCTGGTCAGCGAAGGCATGCGAGGACTATACATAGCGCGTATAGACGAGGTTTATAGTGCCCCCGCGGCGTCTCGGTCGAGGCTCTCTCGTATACGCGTTCGAGGTAGTGGGGGCCGCCACCGGGTTACTCAGCCGACACGCAAGTGACGGTGAGAGTGAGGAGAGACCCGTGAGCGAGAGCCTCCTGGGCGGCAGTCCCGTGAGCGGGCGCGTCTGGCGCCGGGCCCTGGTGACCGGCGGCGCCGGTTTCGTGGGATCCCACCTGTGCGGCCGGCTGCTCGACGCCGGCACCGACGTCGTCTGCCTCGACAACCTGGCCACCGGCTCCCGCGCCAACGTGGCCGAGCTCGAGCGGCACCGCGGCTTCCGGTTCGTCCGGGCCGACGCCACCGACCCGGCGGCCCTGCGCGGCCTGCCCGGCCGGTTCGACCTGGTGCTGCACTTCGCCTGCCCGGCCTCGCCCGCCGACTACCTCCGGCTGCCTCTGGAGACGCTCGACGTCGGCAGCACCGGCACCCGGAACGCCCTGGAACGGGCCCGAGCCGACGGCGCCCGCTTCCTGCTCGCCTCCACCTCCGAGGTCTACGGCGACCCGCTGGAGCACCCGCAGCGCGAGACGTACTGGGGCAACGTCAACCCGATCGGCCCGCGCAGCGTCTACGACGAGTCCAAGCGCTTCGCCGAGGCCCTGGTCACCGCCCACCGCCAGGTGCACGGCACCGACACCGCCATCGTCCGCATCTTCAACACCTACGGCCCGCGCATGCGCACCGGCGACGGCCGCGCCGTGCCCACCTTCATCGCGCAGGCGCTGGACGGCATGCCGCTCACCGTCGCCGGCGACGGCGGCCAGACGCGGTCCCTGTGCTACGTCGACGACACCGTCACCGGCGTTCTCGCCCTCGCCGCGTCCGGCGAGAGCGGCCCGATGAACATCGGCGGCTCCGACGAGATCACCATGCTGGAACTGGCCCGCCGCGTCGTGGAGCTCACTGGCTCCGGCTCCCGCATCCGCTTCGTCGACCGTCCCGTCGACGACCCCGGCCGCCGCAAACCCGACACCACCCTCGCCCGGGAACGGCTCGGCTGGCAGCCGCGGGTGGGCTGGAGCGAAGGGCTGGAGCGGACCATCGGCTGGTTCGCCCACTCCGTCGCGGCGTAAGGGGTCGCATAGTCACATAGTGTGACATGTCAACTCTTGTCCGGAAGTGAGCTGTCTCCAAGTGTTTGAGGCAGCTTCCCCGCGGCACCCGCGAGCCGAGAGAGGAGCACGCCCCATGCGCATCCTTGGTATCAACGCCCTGTTCCACGACCCGGCCGCCGCACTTGTCGTCGACGGCCGGACCGTTGCGGCAGCTGAGGAAGAACGCTTCAGCCGCCGCAAGCACGGCAAGCGCCCGGTGCCCTTCTCCGCGTGGGAGGTGCCGGAGCTGTCGGCGCGATGGTGCCTGGAGTACGCCGGGATACGACCGGGGGAACTGGACGCCGTCGCGTACTCCTTCGACCCCCGGCTCGCCCGGCCCGCCCGCGACATGGGCCTGGACGACCCCTGGGACCCCCTGCGGCTCGAGTACGCCCGCCGGGCGCCCGAGTTCCTCGCCGAGGCGCTGCCCGGACTCGACCCCGACCAGGTCGTCTTCGTCCCGCACCACGTGGCGCACGCCGCCTCCGCCGGACCGGCCTCACCTCACCCCGACAACGACGTGCTCGTCCTCGACGGACGCGGCGAGTGCGCCTCCCACCTGGCCGGCCGCTACCGCGACGGCAAGCTCGACGTCCTCGCCACGCAGGCGCTCCCGCACTCGCTCGGCCTGGTCTACGAGGAACTGACCGAGCACCTGGGCTTCCTGCGCAGCAGCGACGAGTACAAGGTGATGGCCCTCGCTTCCTACGGCACCCCCCGCCACCTCGACCGGCTGCGCGCGCACGTCCACGCCACCGGCGACGGCGGCTTCCGCGCCCACGGCGTCAACTGGGCGGCCCTCGCCCCGGCCCGCGCCAAGGGCGAGGACTGGACGCAGGACCACGCCGACCTCGCCGCGAGCACCCAGGCCGTGCTGGAGGAACTGCTCCTCGACCTCGTCCACTGGCTGCACCGCGAGGCCGGCGGAGAGGCCCTGACCATGGCGGGCGGCGTCGCGCTGAACTGCGTCGCCAACTCGAGGATCGCCGCGCGCGGCCCGTACCGGCACGTGTGGGTGCAGCCCGCCGCCGGTGACGCGGGCACGGCCCTCGGCGGCGCCCTGCACCTCGCCGCGCAGGAGGCCCCTCCCGAGCCCATGCCCGGCGCCGACCTCGGCCGCGGCTGGAGCGACGCGGAGATCCGCGCCTGGCTGGAGACGGCCGCGATCCCCTACGAGGAACCGGACGACATCGCCGAGACGGTCGCCGAGGAACTGGCCCGGGACGGCATCGTCGCCTGGTTCCAGGGCCGCAGCGAGTTCGGGCCGCGCGCCCTCGGCCACCGCTCCCTGATGGCCCACCCGGGCCGCGCGGAGAACCTGGAGCGGCTCAACCACGTCAAGGGTCGCGAGGAGTTCCGCCCCGTCGCCCCGATGGTGCTCGCCGACCGCGCCGCCGACCTCTTCACCGGGCCGGTCCCCAGCCCGTACATGCTCTTCGTGCACGACGTGGCCCCCGCCTGGCGCGACCGCATCCCGGCCGTCGTCCACGTCGACGGCACCGCCCGCATCCAGACCGTCGAGGAGCGCCGCGAGCCGCTCGTCGCGCGGATGCTGGCCGCCTTCGAACGGCGTACGGGACTGCCGGTCGTCGTCAACACCAGCCTCAACACCGCCGGCCGGCCCATGGTCGACGATCCGCGCGACGCGCTGGAGTGCTTCGGCTCGGCGCCCGTGGACCTGCTGGCCATCGGCCCCTTCGCGGTGCGCCGGGGGAGGGCGTTCGGATGAGCGGCGCCCCCGCGACCGGCGCTCCCCGGACGGGCTACGCCGTCGTCGTCCCCACGCTCGTGCGCGACACACTGGCCGACTGCCTGGCCGCGCTGGCCGCCGCGACCGGGCCCGGCCCCGACGAGATCGTCCTCGTCGACGACCGGCCCGAATCCGACGCCGACCCCGGCGCGCTGGAACATCCGCTGACCGTCCTCGGCGACCTGCGCGAGCGCACCGTGGTGCTGCGCAGCGGGGGGCGCGGACCCGCCGCCGCGCGCAACACCGGTATCCGCGCGGTCACTTCGCCGTGGACCGCCTTCCTCGACGACGACGTCCAGGTCGGCCCGCACTGGTGCGACCAGCTGCTCCAGGACCTCGCCGAGGCGGCGCCCGACACCGGCGCGGTGCAGGGCGTGATCGCCGTGCCGCTGCCCGGCGAGCGCCGCCCCACCGACTGGGAGCGCGGCACCGCGGGGCTCGCGCGGGCCCAGTGGATCACCGCCGACATGGCCTACCGCACGGATGTGCTCAAGGCGGTCCACGGCTTCGACGAACGCTTCACCCGCGCCTTCCGCGAGGACGCCGACCTCGCACTGCGCGTCCTCGACGCGGGCTGGCGCATCCGGCGGGGCCGGCGCACCACCCGCCACCCCGTACGCCCCGCCTCCCGCTGGGTGTCCCTGAAGCAGCAGCGCGGCAATGCCGACGACGCGCTGATGCGGCACCTGCACGGCCCCGACTGGTGGGCGAAGGCGGTGGCGCCCAAGGGCCGGATCCGGCGGCACGCGGTGATCACCGCCGCCGGTGCCGCGGCGCTCGCCCTCGCGGTGGCCGGACGGCCCCGGGCCGCCGCGGTCGCCGGGGCCGGCTGGGCCGCGGGCACCGCCGAGTTCGCCTGGGCGCGGATCGCGCCGGGGCCGCGGACCCGGGACGAGGTCACGACCATGCTGGTCACCAGCGCGCTCATCCCGCCCGCCGCGACCTGGCACCGGCTGAGCGGACTGTGGCGGCACCGGGGTGCCCCCGCCTGGCGGGAGGTGGCCGCATGAGTCCCGTCAAGGCCGTGCTCTTCGACCGCGACGGCACCCTCGTCCACGACGTCCCCTACAACGGCGACCCCGAGCGGGTCCGGCCGGTCGGGGGCGCCCGCGAGGCGGTGGCGCTGCTGCGCGCGCACGGCATCCGCGTCGGCGTCGTCACCAACCAGTCCGGCGTCGCCCGCGGCCTGATCACCGACGCCGAGGTGCGCCGCGTCAACCGGCGGATCGACGACCTCATCGGCCCCTTCGACGTCTGGGCGGTCTGCCCGCACGGCCCCGACGACGGCTGCCACTGCCGCAAGCCGCAGCCCGGCCTGGTGCTCTGGGCCGCCGGCCGCCTCTGCACCGCCCCCGCCGACTGCGTCGTCATCGGCGACATCGGCGCCGACACGGAGGCCGCCGAACGGGCGGGCGCCCACGGCATCCTCGTCCCCAACGCCCGTACCCGCCCGCAGGAAACGGCCACCGCGCCCCACGTCGCCCCGGACCTCCTGACCGCCGTACGCACCCTCCTCGACGACGAGCACCCCGTGGGGGCGGCGTTCCCCACCGGCACGGACACGGGCGCGCCCCCCGCGGCAGCCGCCACGAGCGAGCCGCTGTCCACCCCGAACGCGGGCGGGCCCACGCCCGGCACCGCAGGTGCCCCCGCCGCCACGACGGCGGGCACCCCCACCCCCGCGCCCGGAGATGCCTCCGCCGCGCCGGCCCCGAGTCCCCCCGGACGCGCCGCCGCGACGGGTCGGGAGCGGGCGCATCCGACCCCGCCGGACGCGCGCGACTCGGCCGCCGCCGATGGCCGGGGCCGTCCCGCTGCCGCGCCCGGAGGGGCCCCGAGTGGCCCGGGACGTGCCGCCGTCACCGGCCGGGAGCGGGCCCGTCCGACCCCGACGGAGGCGCGCGGCTTCGCCGCCGATGGTGATCAGGGTGCTCCTGACCCCGAGGCGGCCCCGGCGGGTTCCGTCGTCGGCTCTCGTGGGAGGCAGCGATGAAGGCGCTCGTCAGTCGGCTCGACAGCTTCGGCGACGTACTGCTCGCCGGGCCCGCCGTGCGGGCCGTGGCCGCGCGGGCCGATCACGTCACGCTGCTCTGCGGATCGCGCGGCGCGCCCGCCGCCCGGCTGCTGCCCGGCGTGGACGAGGTGCTGGTCTGGGACGCGCCCTGGGGCGGGTTCCGGCCGCCCGACGTCAGCCGGGCCGACATCGACGCGCTGGTGGACCGGATCGACGCCGACACCGCGCTGATCCTCACCTCCTTCCACCAGTCCCCGCTGCCCACCGCCCTGGTGCTGCGCCTCGCCGGCGTCCGGCACATCGCCGCGGACAGCGTGGACTACCCCGGCTCCCTGCTCGACCTGCGCCACCGGCGCGCCCCGCACGCCCACGAGGCCGAGGCCGCGCTCGACCTCGCCGAGGCGGCCGGGTTCCCCCGGACCGACGACGGACGGCTCCGCGTGCACCCCCCGCCCCCCACCGACGCCCTCACCGGACCCGGCCCCTACGTCGTACTCCACCCCGGCGCCAGCGTCCCCGCCCGCGCCTGGAGCCCCGAACGCAGCGCCGAGGCCGTGCGCGAACTGGCCGCCGCCGGGCACCGCGTACTGGTCACCGGCGGCCCCGACGAGCGCGACCTCACCGCGTACGTCGCAGGCCGGTACGGCACCGACCTGGGTGGCCGCACCGAGGCCCCCGAACTGTCCGGCGTCCTCGCGGGCGCCCGCGTCGTCGTCACCGGCAACACCGCGCCCGCCCACCTCGCCGCGGCCGTCGGCACCCCGATCGTGTCCCTGTTCGCCCCGGTCGTACCCGCCGAGCGCTGGCGGCCGTACGGCGTCCCCTACCTCCTGCTCGGCGACCAGGACGCGCCCTGCGCCGGCACCAGGGCCCGGGACTGCCCCGTCCCCGGCCATCCCTGCCTCAACACCGTCACCGCCACCGACGTGGCCGCCGCCGTCGAGAAGCTCATGGGGGAGACGACATGAGGATCCTCATCTGGCACGTGCACGGGTCGTGGACCACGGCCTTCGTGCAGGGACCGCACACCTGCCTCGTCCCCGTCACCCCGGACCGCGGCCCCGACGGCCTCGGCCGCGCCCGCACCTGGGACTGGCCCGACTCGGTCGTCGAAGTGCCCCCGGAGCGGCTGCGGGACGAGGACGTCGACGTCGTGATCCTCCAACGCCCGCACGAACTCGACCTGGTCGACCGGTGGCTCGGCCGCCGTCCCCCGCTGGTGTACCTGGAGCACAACGCCCCCGACGGCGACGTGCCCCACACCCGCCACCCCGCCGCCGGCATCCCCGGCGTCACCCTCGTCCACGTCACCCACTTCAACCGGCTGATGTGGGACGCCGGACCGACGCCCACGACCGTCATCGAGCACGGCATCGTCGACCCCGGCCACCGCTGGACCGGCGAGCTGGACCGGGCGGCCGTCGTCGTCAACGAGCCGATCCGGCGCGGACGTACGACCGGCACCGACCTGCTGCCGGAATTCGCCCGCGCCGCCCCGCTCGACGTGTTCGGCATGCGCACCGAGGGCCTCGCCGAGCACATCGGCGTCGACCCCGCCCGCTGCCGCACCCAGGACGTCCCCCAGAGCGCCCTGCACACCGAGCTGGCCCGCCGCCGCGTCTACGTCCACCCCGTGCGCTGGACCTCCCTGGGCCTGTCCCTGCTGGAGGCCATGCACCTCGGCATGCCCGTGGTCGCGCTCGCCACCACCGAGGTGACCGAGGCCGTGCCCCCGGGCGCCGGAGTGGTCTCCAACCGCATCGACGTACTGACCGACGCCGTACGCGACTTCCTCACCGACCCGCTGCACGCGCGGACCGTCGGCGACGGGGCCCGTGCGGCGGCCCTGACCCGTTACGGGCTGTCCCGCTTCCTGGACGACTGGGAGCGGCTGCTGAAGGAGGTGACCCGATGAGGATCGCCATGGTGTCCGAGCACGCGAGCCCCCTCGCCGCGCTCGGCGGCGTCGACGCCGGTGGACAGAACGTCTACGTGGCCCGCCTCACCGAGGAGTTGGCGGGGCGCGGCCACCACGTCACGGTCTACACCCGCCGGGACGCCCTCGACCTGCCCGACCGGGTGCCGCTGCCCGGCGGGGCGGTCGTCGAGCACGTGCCGGCCGGGCCACCCCGGCCCGTCCCCAAGGACGAACTCTTCCCGTACATGCCCGCCTTCGGCGCCCACCTGGCCCGCGCCTGGGCCCGGGAGCGGCCCGACGTCGTGCACGCCCACTTCTGGATGTCCGGGATGGCCTCGCAGATCGGCGCGGGGCCGCACGGCATCCCCCTCGTGCAGACCTTCCACGCCCTCGGCACCGTCAAGCGGCGCCACCAGGGCCTGCGGGACACCAGCCCGTACGAGCGCATCGGCATCGAACGGCAGCTCGGCCGCGCCTGCGAACGGGTCCTGGCCACCTGCACCGACGAGGTCGTCGAACTCGGCGACATGGGCGTCCCGCCCCGGCAGGTGTCCGTGGTGCCCTGCGGCGTGGACACCGAGCACTTCCACCCCGCCGCCGACACCGGCCGCACCCCCGAGCGGCACCGGCCGCACCGGCTGCTCGCGTGCGGGCGGCTCGTCCCCCGCAAGGGCTACGACCAGGCCGTCCGCGCCCTCGCCCACGTCCCCGACGCCGAACTCCTCGTCGCGGGCGGTCCGCCGGCCGGCGACCTGGACGCCGACCCCGAGGCCCGGCGCCTGACCGGGATCGCCCACCGCGTCGGCGTCGCCGACCGGGTCCGGCTGCTCGGCGCGGTCGACCCGGACGACATGCCCGCCCTGCTCCGCAGCGCCGACCTGGTGCTGTGCACGCCGGTCTACGAGCCGTTCGGCATCGTGCCCCTGGAGGCGATGGCGTGCGGTGTCCCCGTCCTCGCCACCGACGTCGGCGGTCACCGCGACTCCGTGGCCGACGGCATCACCGGCCGCCTGGTCCCCCCGCAGGACCCCGGGGCCATCGCGGACGCCGTCCGCGAACTCCTCGCCGACGAACGGCTGCGCCGCCAGTACGGCAGGAACGGCCGCGAACGCGTCCTGCGGTACTACACCTGGGCGCGCGTCGCCGACGGCGCGGAACAGGTCTACCGCCTGACCCTCGCCGACCACGAACTGGCGAAGGAGGTGGCGTGATGACCGTGCACCCGCCCGTCGTCGGGCACTGCGACGAACTCCAGGACGCGCTGCACGCCTTCCGCGCCTCCGCGCACATCACCCAGCGCTGGGGCGACCGGCTCGCGACCGTCCTGAGCGGCGGCGGCCGGCTGCTCGCCGCGGGCAACGGGGGCAGCGCCGCGCAGGCCCAGCACCTGACCGCCGAACTCGTCGGCCGCTACCGCGACGACCGGCCGCCGTTCTCCGCCATCGCCCTGCACGCCGACACGTCCTCCACGACCGCCATCGCCAACGACTACGGCGTCGACGAGGTCTTCGCCCGCCAGGTGCGCGCCCACGGCCGCGAGGGCGACATCCTGATGCTGCTGTCCACCAGCGGCGCCAGCGCCAACCTGCTCTCCGCGGCGGACGCCGCGCGGGCCGCCGGGGTACGGGTGTGGGCGCTCACCGGCTGCGCCCCCAACCCCCTCATGGCGGGCAGCGACGAGTCCCTGTGCGTGGAGGCCCCCTCGACGGCCACCGTCCAGGAGATCCACCTGGTCGCCGTGCACATGATCTGCGCGGCCTTCGACGCGGCTCTGGACCCGGGGGTACGGGGCGGAGGTGCAGGCGCGCATGGCTGACAGGACCCCCCTGGTCGTGGTCGGCGACGCCCTGCTGGACCGCGACCTCACCGGCTCCGCCGACCGGCTGGCCCCCGACGCCCCCGTGCCGGTCGTGTCGGAGTGCGCCGAGCGCGTACGCCCGGGCGGCGCCGCGCTCGCCGCGTACCTCGCCGCCCGCGACGGCCGCGAGGTCACGCTGGTCACGGGCGCGGGCGACGACCCGGCGAGCGAGGCCCTGCGCGAACTGCTCGCCCCCTGGCTGACGTTGATCCCGCTCCCGCTCACCGGAGCACTGCCCGAGAAGACCCGCGTCCTGGCGCAGGGCCGTCCCGTCGTCCGCCTCGACCGGGGCGGCGGCCGCGCCCGCGAGGCCACGGACGAGGCCCGCGACGCGCTGCGCTCCGCCCGGGCCGTCCTGGTCTCCGACTACGGCCGCGGCGCGGCGGACGCCCTGCGCGACGTGCTGGCCGCGCGCCCGCCGCTGGTCTGGGACCCGCACCCGCGCGGGGGCCCGCCGGTCCCCGGCACCCGGCTGGTGACCCCGGCCGAGAAGGAGGCGCACGGCTTCGCGCCGCGGGGCGGCCACCTCGACGCCGGTCTGCGCGCCGCCGCGCTGGACGCCGCCGCCCTCGTACGGGACTGGCGGGTGGCCGCGGTGACGGTGACGCTCGGCGCGCGCGGCGCCCTGCTGTCGTACGGCGAACACCCGCTGCTCGTGCCCGCGCCCGCCGCCCACCACGGCGACTCCTGCGGCGCGGGCGACCGGTTCGCCGCCACCGCCGCCGGGCTGCTCGCCGACGGGGCGCTGGTGGGGGAGGCCGTCGAGGGCGCGGTGGGCGCCGCGACCGCCTTCGTCGCCGCCGGGGGAGCGGGCACGCTGCCGCCGGCGGGTTCCGGCCCGGCGCCGGCGCGGGCGTCCGACACCGACGACCCCCACGCCCTCGCCGCCCGCGTCCGCGCCCAGCACGGCACGGTCGTCGCCGCGGGCGGCTGCTTCGACCTGCTGCACGCCGGCCACGTCGGCCTCCTCCAGGCCGCCCGTCGGCTCGGCGACTGCCTGGTCGTGTGCGTCAACTCCGACGCCTCCGTACGCCGCCGCAAGGGCGACGGCCGCCCCGTCAACCCCCTCGCCGACCGGGTCCGCGTCCTCGGCGCCCTCGCCTGCGTGGACGCCGTCGCGGTCTTCGACGAGGACACCCCCGAGCGCCTCCTCGGCGACCTGCGCCCGGACGTCTGGGTCAAGGGCGGCGACTACGCGGGCGCCGACCTCCCCGAGGCAGCCCTCCTCCAGGAGTGGGGCGGCCAGGCCGTCCTCCTGCCCTACCTCGACGGCCGCTCCTCCACGGCCCTGATGGCCCGCGCGGCCACGAGGGTCCGATGACCCGGCACGCACGGGCCCCGGGGCCCGTGACGGTGAGCGCCCCGTGCAGGCCGGACGGCGGCGCGGGCCATGCGGCCGCATTCGGCCCGGCGAAGGGCGCCCCGGTGCCCTCGCCGTCGGGTGGGTCGGCGCGTGGTGCGCCGGGCGCGGGTGGCGTGTTCGCGGTGGTCGGTGGTGGGGTGCACGGGGGTGTGATGCCCTCGGGAGGCGTCGGCCGGGAGGGTGGCTCCGCGCACCCCGTGTCGGCCGGGTCGGTGCGTGATGGCGTGGGCCGCGTGGTGGCGGTGGTCGGTGGTGGGGTGCGCGGTGGGACGCCGTCCGACGGCGTCGGTCGGGCGGGTGGCTCCGCGCACCCCGTGTCGGCCGGGTCGGTGCGTGATGGCGTGGGCCGCGTGGTGGCGGTGGTCGGTGGTGGGGTGCACGGTGGGACGCCGTCCGACGGCGTCGGCCGGGAGGGTGGCTCCGCGCACCCCGTGTCGGCCGGGTCGGTGCGTGATGGCGTGGGCCGCGTGGTGCCGGTGGTCGGTGGTGGGGTGCACGGTGGGACGCCGTCCGACGGCGTCGGTCGGGCGGGTGGCTCCGCGGCCCCCGGGTCGGCCGGCGGGCCCGTGACCGGGGATCCCGTGCATCCGCCGTCCCCCGGGATGGCGCATCCGCCCGACGCGCACCCGTCCGACGCGCACCCGGCGTTCGCCGCCCGCGAGCCGGGGCAGCGCCAGGGGAACGGCGGGGCGCGGCCCCGGGTGCTCGTTCTGCGGGCGCTCGGGCTCGGGGACCTGCTCGCCGGGGTGCCCGCGCTGCGCGCGCTGCGTCGTGCGTACCCCGGGCACGAGCTGGTGCTGGCCGCCCCCGCCGAGCTGGCGCCCGTCGCCGCGGCGAGCGGTGCCGTGGACCGGGTGCTGCCCGCCGCCGAGCCCGGCCGTGCCGTCCCGCGCACCCTCGACTGGACCGGGCCGCCCCCCGACGTCGCCGTCGATCTGCACGGCAACGGACCGCCCAGCCACCGCCTGCTGATGCGCCTGCGCCCGCTGAAACTGCTGGCGTTCGCGCACCCGCAGACGCCCGAGGTGGACGGCCCGCCCTGGTACGCGCAGGAGCACGAACGCGACCGCTGGTGCCGGCTGCTGCGGGCGTACGGCATCGACGCCGACCCCACCGACCTGCGGCTGCCCCACCCGCCCCAGCCCTCCCCGGCCCCCGGCGCCGTCGTACTGCACCCCGGTGCCGGCGCCCCCTCCCGCTGCTGGCCGGTGGACCGGTACGCGGCCGTCGCCGAGGCGCTGCGCGCACGGGGACGCCGGGTCGTCGTCACCGGGGGAGCGGACGAGGCGGACCTGGTGGCGCGGCTGGCCAAGCTCGCCCACCTGCCGGACACGGACGTGTTCGGCGGCGGCCTGCCCCACCACCGCCTGGCCGCCCTGGTGGCCCACGCCCGTGCCGTCGTCAGCGGCGACACCGGCATCGCCCACCTCGCCGTCGCCCACGCCACCCCCTCCGTCACCCTCTTCGGCCCGGTCCCGCCCAGCCGCTGGGGCCCGCCGGACCACCCCCGCCACCGCGCCCTGTGGCACCCGGGCCCGGACGGCGACCCGCACGGCCACGAGACGGACCCCGCGCTGCTGCGGATCACCACCGAGGACGTCCTGGAGGCACTCGCCACCCTGGACGCCCTGGACGCCCAGGAAGAGGCCCCATGAACCACGCCACGCACCTCGGCCCGGCCGGCGCCCGCGAGCGGTCCCACGCCGATCCCACGAAACCCGCCCCCGTCGGCGTCGTCATCGCCACCCGCAATCGCAGCGCGAGCCTGGCCGGGACCGTCCGGCACCTGCTCGCCCTGCCCGAGCGGCCCGAGGTCCTCGTCGTCGACAACGCCTCCACCGACGACACCCGCGCCATGCTGGCCCGCGACTTCCCGCAGGTCCGCGTCGTCTCCCTGCCGTTCAACCGCGGCGCCCTCGCCCGCACCGACGGCGTCCGCGCCCTCGACACCCCGTACGTGGCGTTCAGCGACGACGACTCCTGGTGGGCGCCCGGCGCCCTCGCCGCCGCGGCCCGGCACTTCGACGCGCACCCCCGGCTCGGCCTGCTCTCCGCCCGCACCCTCGTCGGCCCGTCCGACGCCCCGGACCCGCTCAACGACCTGCTCGCCCACTCGCCCCTCGGCCCGGCCACCGACCTCCCCGGCACCCAGGTGCTCGGCTTCCTCGGCTGCGCCGCCGTCGCCCGCCGCACCGCCTACCTCGACGTCGGCGGCTACCACCCCCTGCTCTTCTTCGGCGCCGAGGAGACCCTGCTCGCCTACGACTTCGCCGCCCGCGGCTGGGGCGTCACGCACTGCCCCGACGTGGTCGCCCACCACCACCCGGACCCCGGCCCGCGCACCGACCGCCCGGCCGTCGTGCGCCGCAACGAACTGCTCACCGCCTGGCTGCGTCGCCCCCTGCCCCACGCGCTCGCCCGCACCCGTGGCCTCGCCGCCGAGGCCCGCCACGACCCGCACGCCCGGCGCGCCCTGCGCGAGACGCTCACCCGCCTGCCCGCCGCCCTGCGCGCCCGCAGACCACTGCCCCCGCACGTGGAGCGCGCCGCCCGCCTCCTCGACGCAGTGAACGGAGCGCATGAACCGCACGGAGCGGACGGAGCGAGCCCGTGACGGACACCCGCACCACCGTCGTCGTCATCACCCACAACCGGCGCCCCGAACTCCTGCGCACCCTCGACCACCTCGCCGCCCTCCCCGAAAAGCCCCCGGTGATCGTCACCGACAACGCCTCCACCGACGGCACCGCCTCCGCCGTCGCCCGCCACCACCCCCGGGTACGGCTCCTGCGCCCCGGCCGCAACCTCGGCGCCGTGGGCCGCAACCTGGCGGTCCGTCAGGTCCGTACGCCCTACGTCGCCTTCTGCGACGACGACTCCTGGTGGGCGCCGGGCTCCCTGTCCGGGGCGGCCGACCTGCTGGACCGGCACCCTGCGGTGGGCTCGGTCACCGCCCGGATCCTCGTCGAACCGGACGGCACCGAGGACCCGATCGTCGAGGAACTGCGCGACTCGCCCGTGCCCCGCCCGGACTGGCTCCCCGGGCCGGCCCTGGGTTCCTTCCTGGCCGCCGCGACCGTACTGCGCACCGACGCCTTCCGGGCCGCCGGCGGCTTCCACCCCCGGCTGTGGCTGGGCGGGGAGGAGGAACTGCTCGCCGCCGACCTGGCGGCGGACGGCTGGTGGCTGACGTACGCCGACCACCTGACGATCCATCACCATCCCTCGGCGGTCCGGGACTCGACGCTGAGGCGGGCGCACGGCATCCGCAACACCCTGTGGTTCACCTGGCTGCGCCGCCCGGCCGGCCCCGCCCTGCGCCGCACCCTCCACCTGGCCCGCACCGTGCCCCGCGACCTCGCGTCCCTGCGGGCCTTCGCCGAGGCGACGGCCGCCCTGCCGTGGGTGCTGCGCGAACGCCGGGTGCTGCCGCCGCAGGTCGAGGCACGTCTGCGCGCACTGGAACCCGCCCAGCGCGGGTCGACGGCCCGCAGCTACACGGGCTGACCCCACCGCACACCACCGGACTGGCCGGCCCCGCGCCGAGGGGACGCGGGGCCGGCCGCAGGAAGACCCGCGGCACCGCGGCACCTGCCCTAACCGGCCGGCCGCGCCCCCTGCGCCCCCTGAGCCTCCAGCGCCGCCACGAGACCGTCCGCGGCGTCCGCGGCCGCGTCCGCCGCCCGGAAGCCGGCGCCGATCCGCGCGGCCTCGGCCCGCCCGTCGGTCAGGCACCACTGCCACCAGTGCTCCAGCAGCCCCTCCAGCCCCCCGTCCGCCGGCCGCTCGGCGGCCACCAGCGCCGGCCAGCCGCAGGCACGGGCCTGCGCCGTCACCTTCGCGCCGCCCGCGACCGGGTCCACCGCCAGCGCCGGCGTCCCGGCCCGCAGCGCCAGGACCATGCCGTGCAGCCGGTCGGTGACGACCAGGTCGAGGCGGGCCAGCACGGCCTCCAACTGGGCCGGCGTGCCGCACAGCCGCCAGTCGTGCGCGTCGAGCCGGGTCTCCAGCTCCAGCCGGGCACAGTCCTTGCCGGCCAGCCAGCGCGTCAGCTCGGCGCCGACCTCCTCGTGCCGTCGCCGGCCCCCGTACTCGTGCTGCCCGTGGGTGAGGACCACCCCGACGACCGGCCGGGCGGGCAGCGCGGGCGCGCGGGCCGCGAGGTCCACGCTCGGCCCGGCGTCGCAACCGTCCCGCGCGAGCACCCGGTGGAAGCCGGTCACGGCCGGGGAGGCGGGGTCGACGACGGACACGCCGACGGCGACCCGCACGCAGTGCGCGAACCGCCGGTGCAACTCCTCGACCTGCGGGCCGTGCGCCGGCCCGCACACGAAGACCAGCCGCGCGTACGCCGCCGGGTCCACGTCCGCGAAGTGCGTCCCGTCCGCCCGGAACCCGGGGCTCCACACGACGTCGTACGCGAGCCCGGCGCCTCGCAGTACGTCCTCCACCCGCCGCAGCGCCAGCACGTCCCCGGCGGTCGCCTCCCCGTGCAGGAAGCTGAACCAGCCGGTCACCAGGATTCTGTCTCGTCCGTGCACAGTGCCCCCGGGTGCCCAGGCGCCCGCACGGCAATCACCGCCCTCGCGGACAGCGGCTCTGGAGAGGGGGCGTTGCGGGCCGCTCGTGGAGGCTCGCAACGCCCCCCGGTCTTTCGCCTGAGGGTTGCTCAGGAGGGCAGGTAACCTGCCCGGGCGGGGCCGCGTCCGTGATCCGCAGGGGCGTGAGGGGAAGCACGGGGGCCTCGGGACAGACCCCCGTATGCCCGGGCGAGCGGCATGTGCACACGCTAGAACCGGCGGTACGGGCCACCCAATGAGGGAAGCCCCTAACGGAGTTGGGCAGGGATAACCCTCGGTACGGCAGCGGTGGACCCGGCCGTGGGCTCCCTGCGGGGCCGCCTGCGGTTCACCCGGGGCGGCGGCCCGCCGCCAGTCGGACGATGTCGACCCGGGACCGGATCCCGAGCTTGCGGTAGACGCGGGTCAGCGTCGCCTCGACGGTCTTGACGCTGACGAACAGACGCGTGGCGATCTCCCGGTTGGTGGCGCCCTCCATGACGAGCGAGGCCACCCGGCGCTCCATCGGGGCGAGGCCCACCAGGACGTCCGGCACGGCGGCCCGCGCCGGGGCCCCTCCGGCGTCCTGCGCGGCGACGGCCGCCTCCACCTGCCGCAGCCAGGGCAGCGCCCGGCAGCGCCGGAACAGCCGCGCCGCCTCGTCGTAGGACTCGGACACCGGCGCCCGCCCGGGCCGGGACGCGTGCAGGGCCGCCAGCGCGAAGGCGGCCCGTGCCTCCTCCAGACCGTAGCCGAGCCCGGCGAGCCGCTCCCGCGCCGACGTCAACCGCGTGACGGCGGCCCGGTGGTCGCCCCGCGCCGCCCGCACCAGGGCCTCGGCCCGGTCCAGCACGGCCAGCACGCTCTCGCGGCCGAGCCGCAGCGCATGGGCGCGCGTGACCTCGATGACGTCCTGCGCCTCGGCCGGCTCGCCGGTCCGCACCAGCGCCTCGGCGAGGTCGCCCTGCCACCGTCCCCGCGCCGGGTCGGTGATGCCCGCCCCGGCCTCCAGCTCCCGCACCCGGCGCAGCGTGTGCACGGCGGCCCCCGCGTCGCCCGCCACCAGGTGGGCGTGGCCGAGCGCGGCCAGGGTGCGGGAGAGGTAGACGGCGTCGCCGTCCTCCTCGGCCCGCCGCACCGCCTCCCGCGCCAGCGCCAGCGCCCGCTCCACGTCACCGCCGGCGGCTTCGGCGAGCGCGGCCTGCATCGCGCCGGCCCCCTCGCCGATGCCCGCGTCCCGGGCCAGCGTCAAGGACTCCCGGGCGAGTTCCAGGGCCCGGCCGCAGTGCCCGGAGTGCAGCTCGGTCTCGGCGAGGAAACGCAGGTAGTGGACCTCGCTCTCGGCCATGCCGCGCCGCCTGACCTCGCGCAGCAGGGCGGTGGCGGTGGTCCGCGCCTCGGCCAGCCGGTCGCTCATCACCAGCCACCGGAACCTGCTCGAACCCGCCCCGTTGTGGTGGCAGGCCACCCGCGGATCCTGCGGCTCCTGAAGCGCCCGCTGGATGGTCGCCGGGGCGTCCGGGTGCCCCATCAGCGTCTCGGCCTGCGCCTGGAACGCCAACGCGAGCAGCTCGGCGCGCCGGTCCCCGGCCCGTGCCGCCAGCCGCGCCGCGTGCGCGGCCTCCTGACGGCCCTGCGCGAAATCGCCCTGGACCACCAGGGAACGCCAGGCCAGCTGGTAGTGGACCAGCGTGAGCAGCCGGGGGTCGTCGCCCGCGTCGGCCAGGGCCTGGGGGAACACGGCGTCGACGTCGCCGATGGCCTGCCCGGCCGCCTCGATCACCACCATCCAGGCCCGCACCCGCTCACCGGGCGCGCCAGCCCGCGTCAGCACCTCGCGGGCGATGTCCCGGGCGAGGTCCGCCTCGCCGGCGGTGATCGCGTCCTCGGCGGCCTGGAGCCGGCGCTCGTCCGGCCCCGGGTCGCTGTCCGCCGGGGTGTGCCGGGCCGCGAGCAGGCCCAGCGAGGCGGCCACCGACGGCGCCCCGCGGTCCCGGGCCAGCGCGGCCGCCTCCGCCAGCCGGGCCGCCACCTGCGGGTCGGTGCCGGTGGTGGCGAGGGCCAGGTGCCGGGCCCGCTCGATCGGATCGGACGCCGCCGTGGACAGCGCGGCGTGCGCGGCCCGCCGCTCCGGCGCCGGCGCCTCGGCGTACAGCGCGGCCGAGATCAGCGGATGCGCGAACCGTACGGCCGGGTCCTCCGGGTCGGTCGCCAGCAGCCCCAGCTCGGCCGCCTGGGCGGTCTCGGCCTCGGCGTTCTCCCGGCCGGCCGCGTGCAGCAGGGCCGGCGTGGGACGGGCGCCCGCGCTGGCCACCAGGAGCGTGCGGCGCGCCTCGCCCGACAGCATCTCCAGGCGGGAGAGGACCAGGGCCCGCAGCGAGGTCGGCACCGGCAGCGGCTCGCCCGGCCTGGGCGGGGTGGGGCTCTCGGCCAGCGCCCGGCCCAGCTCCAGGGCGAACAGGGGGTTGCCGGCGCTGGTGCGGTGGATGTCGCGGACGGTGGAGCGGGGCAGGCCCGCGTAGCCGCGTTCGAAGAGCAGCGTCGAGACCTGGGCGCGGGTGAGCGGGCCGAGCCGGACCGCGCGGGTGTCGGGCGGGGACGCGCGCAGATGACGGTCGTACTCCGCGCCCTCCGTGTCCGGTCCCTCGGTCCGTACCGCGCACAGCAGCCGCACCGGGGTCTCGCCCAGGCGGCGGGCGGCGAAGCCGAGGAGCTCGGCGCTGGCCGGATCGAGCCACTGGAGGTCGTCGGCGACGACCAGAACCGGCCCGGCGACGGCGAGCGCGCGCAGCGCGGACAGCACGGCCAGGCGCAGCACCAGCCCGTCCCGCTGGAGCGTGGACTCGCCGCGGCCCGTGAGCGCCGACTCCAGCGCGGTGCGCTGCGCGGCGGGCAGCGCGTCCGACACCTCGTCCAGGGCCGGCCCCAGCAGGTCGGCGAGGGCGAGGAAGGGGAGATGCGATTCGGACTCGGTGGCCGAGCAGCGCAACACCGTGTGCACCGGGCCGGCATATTCCGCGGCCAGGGCGCGCAGCACCGTCGACTTTCCAATTCCCGCGGGCCCGTGCAGCAGCACACTGCCGCCCCGGGCGAGCTGGTCACGCGCCGCGCCGAACGAGTCCTCCCGCCCGATGACCAGGTCGGAGCGGCACCCGGCAGACCCCGCGAAGTCCCGTGGCACGGTGACCGCTCCCCTCCGTATGTCGCGTCCGGGCCAATATTAGGCAACCGCCCATTGCATTCCGGAAGGGAGACGAGGCGGGCGACGAGGTGAGGGAAACAACAAGGCGGCGAGAACAGCCGGTGAGACCGAAGACAACAAAGGGCACCGGAACTCCGCCCCCCGTGCGGCAGCGCTACGGCAGCCGCCCCGCCCGCCGCGCGGCGACCACGGCCTCCGTGCGGGTCCGCGCCCCGAGCTTGCGCATGGCCGACCGCAGATACCCCTTGACCGTCTCCGGCCCCACCCCGAGCCGCTCGGCCGCCGCCGCGTTCGTCGCCCCCGCGGCCACACAGGCCAGCACGTCCACCTCGCGCGGCGCCAGCCGCACCCCCTGGTCGGGTCCGCCGCCCGCCGCCAGCAGCCCGCACGCGCGCAGCAGTTCGTCCCGCAGCGCCGGGTCCGTGATCCGGGGCGCCAGCGCCCGCAGCGCCGCGTGCGCCTCCCGTACCTGCTCCCACGACGCGCCGTCCGCCGGGTCACGGGCGGGATCCGGCCGCGCCGCCGCCAGCAGCCCGCCCGCCTCGTCCCGCAGCACCAGCGCCTGTTCCACGTCCCGCGCCGCCTCCACCGCCGCGCTCAGCGTGCGGTCGCCCAGCGGCTGCGCCGTGCGCAGGGCGCCGTACAGCACGCCGCGCACCCGGCGCCGTACGACCACCGGCACCGCCACCACGGAGCGCAGGCCCTCGGCGGCGACGGGGAGGTCGTACTCGTGGCTGATCTGCCGGGAGACCGAGTAGTCCGTGACGGCGCACGGCCGGGTGAGCGCCACCGCCTTGCCGCCCAGGCCGTTGCCCGAGGTCACCGCGAGGGCGCGGAGCGCGGTCGTGGCGGTGCCGCTGAGCTCGCTGATGCGCACCCGTTGCCGGCCGGACTCCACCAGACCGCCGAAGGCGACCGGCAGCCCGGTCGTGCGCCGCAGCCGCATCAGCGCGCTGCGGATCTCCACCACGTCGGCCGCGTCCGTCGCCACCCGTTCGCCCTCTCCCTCGCGCCTGTCCCCCCGTTCGGGGGTAGTGAGACGTGCATCACGGACTACACGATGGCAGAGCCGCCCGGCAAGGTCCGGCACGAAGGAGGACAGATGACGACGACGGCCACGGAGCTGTTCCGCAGCGCACGGGACTTCCTGCTGGAACACCGCGACGACTACACCGCCGCCCACGGAGGCTTCACCTGGCCCCGCCCCGACCACTTCAACTGGGCGCTGGACTGGTTCGACGTCATCGCCGAGGGCAACGAGCGCCCCGCCCTGCACATCGTCGAGGAGGACGGCACGGAGGTCCGCGTCTCCTTCGCCGAGATGTCCGCCCGCTCCGGCCGCGTCGCGAACCGGCTGCGCGCGTGGGGCGTCGGCGCCGGGGACCGCATCCTCGTCATGCTCGGCAACCAGGCCGAACTGTGGGAGACGGCGCTCGCGGCGATGAAGCTGCGCGCCGTCGTCATCCCGGCCACCCCGCTGCTCGGCCCCGCCGACCTCCGCGACCGCGTCGACCGCGGCCGGGTCGCGCACGTGATCGTGCGCACCGAGGACACCGGCAAGTTCGCCGACGTGCCCGGCGACTACACCCGTGTCGCGGTCGGCGGCACGACGCCGGCCGGCTGGCGGCCGTACGCGGACGTGTACACGGCCTCCGACGACTTCACCCCGGACGGCCCCACCGCCGCCGCCGACCCGCTGATGCTCTACTTCACCTCGGGCACCACGGCCCGTCCCAAGCTGGTCGAGCACACCCACGTCTCGTACCCCGTCGGCCACCTGGCGACCATGTACTGGATCGGCCTGAAGCCCGGCGACGTCCACCTGAACATCTCCTCGCCCGGCTGGGCCAAGCACGCCTGGTCGAACCTGTTCGCGCCGTGGAACGCCGAGGCGACCGTCTTCCTGTACAACTACACGCGGTTCGACGCGCCCCGGCTGATGGCCGAGATGGACCGGGCCGGCGTGACCACCTTCTGCGCCCCGCCGACGGTGTGGCGGATGCTCATCCAGGCCGACCTGACCCGGCTCGCCACCCCGCCCCGCGAGGTCGTCGCCGCCGGTGAGCCGCTCAACCCCGAGGTGATCGAACAGGTCCGCCGGTCGTGGGGCGTGACCATCCGGGACGGCTTCGGGCAGACCGAGACCGCCGTCCAGGTCTCCAACAGCCCCGGCCAGCTCCTCAAGACCGGCTCCATGGGCCGCCCCAGCCCCGGCTACCGCGTCGAACTCCTGGACCCGGTCACCGGCGCCCCCGGCGCCGTCGAGGGCGAGATCGCCCTCGACCTGTCCGACCGTCCCGTCGGCCTGATGACCGGCTACCACGGCGACCCCGACCGCACGGCGGAGGCGATGGCCGACGGCTACTACCGCACCGGCGACATCGGCGCGCGCGACGAGGACGGGTACCTGACCTACGTGGGCCGGGCCGACGACGTCTTCAAGGCCAGCGACTACAAGATCAGCCCCTTCGAGCTGGAGAGCGCGCTGCTGGAGCACGAGGCGGTCGCCGAGGCCGCCGTCGTACCGGCCCCCGACGAGCTGCGCCTCGCCGTACCGAAGGCGTACATCGTGCTGGCGGCGGGCTGGGAGCCGGGCCCGGACACCGCGAAGGTGCTCTTCGAGCACTCCCGCGAGGCCCTCGCCCCCTACAAGCGCGTCCGCCGCCTGGAGTTCGGCGATCTCCCCAAGACCGTCTCCGGCAAGATCCGCCGCATCGAGCTCCGCGAGGCCACGGCGGCCGGTTCCGCGCACGAGTACCGCGAGGAGGACTTCCGGTGACCGCACTCTCCTACGCCCACGGCACCAGTGAGACCCCCCTCCTCGGCGACACCATCGGCGCCAACCTCGACCGAGCGATCACCGCCCACCCGGGCCGCGAGGCCCTGGTCGACGTCCCGTCCGGACGGCGCTGGACGTACGCCGAGTTCGGCGCGGACGTCGACGAGGTGGCGCGCGGCCTGCTCGCGAAGGGCGTCACCAGGGGCGACCGGGTCGGCATCTGGGCGGTCAACTGCCCCGAGTGGGTCCTCGTCCAGTACGCCACCGCCCGCATCGGCGCCGTCATGGTGAACGTCAACCCGGCCTACCGGGCCCACGAGCTGGAGTACGTCCTCAAGCAGTCCGGCATCACCGTGCTGATCGCCTCCCTCGCCCACAAGAGCAGCGACTACCGGGCGATCGTGGACCGGGTCCGCGGCCGCTGCCCCGCACTGCGCGAGACCGTCTACATCGGCGACCCGTCCTGGGACGCGCTGACGGCGGGCGCGGCGTCGGTGCCGCAGGAGCGGGTCGAGCTCATCGCCGCCGAGCTGAGCTGCGACGACCCGGTCAACATCCAGTACACCTCCGGCACGACCGGCTTCCCCAAGGGCGCCACCCTCTCCCACCACAACATCCTCAACAACGGCTACTGGGTGGGCCGTACGGTCGGCTACACGGAGCTGGACCGGGTGTGTCTGCCGGTGCCCTTCTACCACTGCTTCGGCATGGTCATGGGCAACCTGGGCGCCACCTCCCACGCCGCCTGCATCGTCATCCCCGCCCCCTCCTTCGACCCGAAGGCCACGCTGGAGGCGGTGCAGCGGGAGCGGTGCACGTCCCTCTACGGCGTCCCGACCATGTTTATCGCGGAGCTGAACGACCCCGACTTCGCGTCCTACGACCTCACCTCCCTGCGCACCGGCATCATGGCGGGCTCGCCCTGCCCGGTGGAGGTGATGAAACGGGTGGTCGCCGAGATGCACATGGAGCAGGTCTCCATCTGCTACGGCATGACCGAGACCTCCCCGGTCTCCCTGCAGACCCGCATGGACGACGACCTCGAACACCGCACCGGCACCGTCGGCCGCGTCCTGCCCCACATCGAGGTCAAGGTCGTCGACCCGGTCACCGGCGTGACCGTGCCCCGCGGCGACGCCGGCGAACTGCGCACCCGCGGCTACAGCGTGATGCTCGGCTACTGGGAGGAGCCCGAGAAGACCGCCGAGGCGATCGACGAGGGCCGCTGGATGCACACCGGGGACCTCGCGGTGATGCGCGAGGACGGCTACGTGGAGATCGTCGGCCGCATCAAGGACATGATCATCCGGGGCGGCGAGAACATCTACCCGCGCGAGGTCGAGGAGTTCCTCTACGCCCACCCGAAGATCGCGGACGTCCAGGTCGTCGGCGTACCGCACGAGCGCTACGGGGAGGAGGTCCTCGCCTGCGTCGTCCCGCGCGACGCGGCCGACCCGCTCACCCTGGAGGAGCTGCGGGCGTACTGCGACGGGCAGTTGGCCCACTACAAGGTGCCCAGCCGCCTCCAGCTCCTGGACTCCTTCCCGATGACCGTCTCGGGGAAGGTGCGCAAGGTGGAGCTGCGGGAGCGGTACGGCGCGTAGACCGTACGGAGCGACCACTCACCCGGCCGTGGCGTCCAGCGCCACGGCCGGCGCGTTCTCCGGGCGCGCCACGCCCGTGCGGTCGAGGACGAAGAGCGGAACGCCCAGCAGGTCGGCGCGGGCGCGGGCGTCCTCGGCGTACCCGGCGAGGGAGAAGTAGACGCAGCTCGCGGACTCCGCCATGGCCGTCAGCCACAGGCACTCCACGTCCCGCACCGAGGCCGGGGCCACCGTCGGATCCACCTGGACCACGATGCCCGGTGCGGCCAGTCCGATGCCGGAGAGGGGCCGCTGGTCGGCGCGGCGGACGTCCCGGTGGCCCAGTCCGCGCAGATACAGGACGGCCGCGGTGACCGCGTCGCGGGCCGTGCGGATCGGGACGGCCCGGTGGGCGGGCACCCGGGAGCCGGGGGTGCGGCCGGTGCGGCCCGTCGCCGCGTGGTCCACCGGCACGCACAGCACCGTCCCGCACGGACAGCCCAGCTCCGGCCGCGGCCACCGGCCCTCCGTCCCGCAGGCCCCGCAGCGCACGCCGATCCACTCCTCGTCCCAGGCCCGGTGGGTGACCGCGGACGCGGCCCGGCGCGGATCGAGCGCCGGGGCGACGGGCGCCCCGCACGCGCAGGGATACGACGGTGCCGTGTAGCGGTGCCGGCGCCCGCAGGCGGTGCAGCACACCGAGATGGTCTCGGACATGGCCCCATCGTCCTCTCTTGACGGCCCTCGGCCGCCCACTTACATTACTTCCAGATCGTAGAAATCAAATTTCGCTATACGGAAGTTGCTACGGAAGAGCTCACCGCGGGGCGCGACGGGCGTGCGAATCCGACAGCCGGAGCAGGAGTACTCGATGGCTCGTATGACCGCTGCCCGAGCGGCAGTTGAGATCCTCAAGCGCGAGGGCGTCACCGACGCGTTCGGTGTGCCGGGCGCGGCGATCAACCCCTTCTACGCGGCGCTCAAGGCCTCCGGCGGCGTCAACCACACCCTCGCCCGCCATGTCGAGGGCGCCTCGCACATGGCCGAGGGCTACACCCGGACCCACCCCGGCAACATCGGCGTCTGCATCGGCACCTCCGGTCCGGCCGGCACCGACATGATCACCGGTCTGTACTCGGCGATCGGCGACTCGATCCCGATCCTGTGCATCACCGGCCAGGCGCCGACCGCGGTGATCCACAAGGAGGACTTCCAGGCCGTCGACATCGCCTCGATCGCCAAGCCGGTCACCAAGATGGCCGTCACCGTCCTGGAGGCCGCGCAGGTCCCCGGCGTCTTCCAGCAGGCGTTCCACCTGATGCGCTCCGGCCGCCCCGGCCCGGTCCTGATCGACCTGCCGATCGACGTCCAGATGACGGAGATCGAGTTCGACCCCGAGACCTACGAGCCGCTCCCGGTCTACAAGCCGGCCGCGACCCGCGCCCAGATCGAGAAGGCGATCGGCATGCTGGGCGCCGCCGAGCGCCCGCTGATCGTGGCCGGCGGCGGTGTCATCAACGCCGACGCCGCCGATCTGCTGGTGGAGTTCGCCGAGCTGACCGGCACCCCGGTCGTGCCGACCCTGATGGGCTGGGGCCTGCTGCCCGACGACCACGAGCTGAACGCCGGCATGGTCGGCCTGCAGACCTCGCACCGCTACGGCAACGCGACCTTCCTGGAGTCGGACTTCGTCCTCGGCATCGGCAACCGCTGGGCCAACCGCCACACCGGCAAGCTGGACGTCTACACCGCCGGGCGGAAGTTCGTCCACGTCGACGTCGAGCCGACCCAGATCGGCAAGATCTTCGCCCCGGACTACGGCATCGCCTCCGACGCGAAGGCCGCGCTGGAGCTGTTCGTCGAGGTCGCCAAGGAGCTGAAGGCGGCCGGCAAGCTGCCCGACCGCTCCGCGTGGGCCGCCTCCGCCCAGGAGCGCAAGGCCACCCTCCAGCGCCGTACGCACTTCGACGACATCCCGATCAAGCCGCAGCGCGTCTACGAGGAGATGAACAAGGCCTTCGGCCCGGAGACCCGGTACGTCTCCACCATCGGCCTCTCGCAGATCGCCGGCGCCCAGATGCTGCACGTCTACCGCCCGCGGCACTGGATCAACTGCGGCCAGGCCGGCCCGCTCGGCTGGACCGTCCCGGCCGCGCTCGGCGTCGCCAAGGCCGACCCCGAGGCCCAGGTCGTGGCGCTCTCCGGCGACTACGACTTCCAGTTCATGATCGAGGAACTGGCCGTCGGCGCGCAGCACAAGATCCCCTACGTCCACGTCCTGGTCAACAACTCCTACCTGGGCCTGATCCGTCAGGCGCAGCGCGGGTTCGACATGGACTTCCAGGTCAAGCTGGAGTTCGAGAACATCAACTCGCCCGAGCTGGGCGTCTACGGCGTCGACCACGTCAAGGTCGCCGAGGGCCTGGGCTGCAAGGCGATCCGGGTGACCGACCCGAACGAGCTGGGCGCGGCCCTGGAGCAGGCCAAGAAGCTCGCCGCCGAGCACCAGGTGCCGGTCGTCGTCGAGGCGATCCTGGAGCGCGTCACCAACATCTCCATGTCGGGCACCAACGACATCAGCAACGTCGTGGAGTTCGAGGAGCTGGCGACCGAGCCCGGGCACGCCCCGACGGCCGTCAGGACGCTGAAGGCCTGATCCGTACAGCACGTAACGAGGGCGGTCCGTCACCGACGGGCCGCCCTCGCGCATGCCCGGGGTCGCTCAGTCCCCGCCGCCCCCGCCGCAGCTGCCCGCGTGGTCCCCGTGGCCCGGGCCCCAGTCGCCCGTGACCGAGTCCTCGTACTCGTCGCGCCACCTCAGGAACCTGCCCCGGCCCAGGGAGAAGCGCCCTCCATCGGCCGGGGCGGCCGGGTTCATCAGCCCGGCGCGCAGGGCGAAGCGCGGCAGGAGCAGGCGCAGGGCGGCATCGCCGTGCAGGGCGACCGCGAGCAGCGTGTCGTCGTCCGACAGCCCGTGCCTGACCGCCGGCAGCGGGTGCCGCGCCCGCCAGAACTCCACCTGCCGGCGGGCGCCGCGGGTCGGCCCCAGACGGGGATAGCGCAGCAACCCCTCCTCCGCGAGCGGGATGCGCGTCAGGGCCACCGCCAGGCGCACGTCGGGGTGCCGGACCAGCTCCCGGGCGGTGAGCGGCACGCGCAGAGAGTCCAGCACCGTCCCCGCGAACGGACCCAGCTCCTCCGGCTCCGGCCCCGTCGCGCACAGCGTCCTGCGCGGGCCGGTCTCGACGGCGCCCTTCAGGTGCAGGGCGACCACCGCCACCGTGACCGCGCCCGGCGGCCCGCCGCCCAGCAGCGCGACCTCGTGCGGCTCCCATCCGATCTCCGTGGCACCGTCCATCGCCTCACCCCCCGTGTGTCAGGGGATGTGCCCGCCGACGGGGGTGCCTACGCCCGCGTCAGCCCTCGTGGTGCTCGTGCAGTCCCGGCCACTCGTCCGGGCCGCCGCCCTGCCACTCGACCAGCTCGCTCTCCTCGACGTCGGTCACGTACAGGTCGGCCAGTCGCAGCATCTCGGCGACGTCGTCGACGTGCGAGGCGACGCCCAGTGTCTCGTCGCCGGAGGTGACCCGGCGGGAACCGTCGAGGGCCGGGGCGTGGACCACGATGTGCGGGTGCTCCGGTGGGGGTGTGGTGGGAGGTGCCATGACTTCAGGCTGCTGCGGCGGCCGGGAATCCGCACCCCGGGACGCCGAAGAACGCCGGGAAGCGGAAACGCCGAGAAGCGGGGGGGGGGGGGGCGGGGGCCCCCCCCGCCGGGCCCGCCGGGGGGGGGGGGGGGCGGGGGGGGGGGGCGCGGGGGGGGGGGGGGGGCGGGCCGGGCCCCCCCCCCCCCCCCCCCCCCCCCCCCCCCCCCCCCCCCCCCCCCCCCCCCCGCCGCCGCGCCCCCCCCCCCCCCCCCCCCCCCCGCTTCTCAGCCGGTGAAGGTTCTTCACATGGTGACCGTCCGGCGGCGCGAGGCTGGGCGCGACAGGTCGTTCGCGCCGCCGGACGGAGTCTTCGGGCCTCTTCGGTGCAGAGGCGGGTGTGGCTGGGACCGCGGCGGTGCGACGGGACCGGACGCTGCTCCCCTCAGGTCGTAGGAGCAGCTCCGGGCCTTTCACCACCGCACTGGCTCGCAGGCCGCCGCGGTCCTCGCCCTGCCCGCGCCGACACCGGGCGGCCACCCCTCATCCGGGCCGCTCCGGTGCCTTCGCAGGCCGCGCACACGGTTCCGGCCTCCCCGCCGGGTGCCGTGCGCGAGCTGGTGGATCAGTCCTCGCGCAGGGCGCGGACCGCCTCCTCCACGCGCTTGCCGTACTCCGGGTCGGCGGCGTGGAAGTGCGCGAGGTTCCGCTCGACCACGTCGTTGCGGGAGACCTGGGACAGACCGCCGGCGATGTTCGCCACCAGACGCTGCTTCTCGTCCTCGGACATCAGGCGGTACAGCTCACCGGCCTGGAAGAAGGGGTCGTCCTTGGTGTGCTGCGGCGCCTCGTGGGTGCCGGTGTGGCCGGAGACCTCGAGCGGGGCGGCCAGCGGGCGGCCGGTCTCGACCGGGCCCTCGTAGGAGTTCGGCTCGTAGTTCTTGGCGCCGCGGCCCTGCGCGTTGGCGGCCATGAAGCCGTCGCGGCCGTAGTTGTTCGCGCCGCCGGGCACCGCCTTCGGGGCGTTCACCGCGAGCTGGGTGTGGTTGACGCCCAGGCGGTAGCGGTGCGCGTCCGCGTAGGCGAACAGGCGGCCCTGGAGCATCTTGTCGGGGGAGGGGCCGATGCCCGGAACGAAGTTGTTCGGGGAGAACGCGGCCTGCTCGACCTCGGCGAAGACGTTGTCCGGGTTGCGGTCCAGCACCAGCCGGCCCACCCGCTTGAGCGGGTAGTCGCCGTGCGGCCACACCTTGGTCACGTCGAACGGGTTGAAGCGGTAGTTCGCCGCCTCGGCCACCGGCATCAGCTGCACGTGCAGCGTCCAGGACGGGTACACGCCCCGCTCGATCGCCTGCACCAGGTCCGTCTGGTGCGAGGTCGGGTCCTCGCCCGCCAGCTTCGCGGCCTCGTCGGCGGTCAGGCAGCGGATGCCCTGGTCCGTCTTGAAGTGGTACTTGACGAAGTACGACTCGCCCTTGGCGTTCGTCCACTGGTAGGTGTGCGAGCCGAAGCCGTCCATGTGGCGGTACGACGCCGGGATGCCGCGGTCGCCCATCAGCCAGGTCACCTGGTGCGTGGCCTCGGGGGAGTGCGACCAGAAGTCCCAGACGTTGTCCGGCTCCTGGCGGCCCGAGAACGGGTCGCGCTTCTGCGAGTGGATGAAGTCGGGGAACTTGATCGGGTCCTTGATGAAGAACACCGGGGTGTTGTTGCCGACGAGGTCGTAGTTGCCCTCTTCGGTGTAGAACTTCAGCGCGAAGCCGCGCGGGTCGCGGACCGCGTCCGCGCCGCCCAGCGAGTCGGCCACGGTGGAGAAGCGCAGGAAGACCTCGGTGCGCTTGCCGACGGTGCTCAGGAAGTCGGCGTGCGTGTAGTCGGTGACGTCGTCGGTCACCTCGAAGTGGCCGTAGGCGCCGGAGCCGCGGGCGTGCACCACGCGCTCCGGGATGCGCTCGCGGTTGAAGCGGGCGAGCTTCTCCAGGAGGTGCTGGTCCTGAATGAGGAGGGGGCCGCCGATGCCGGCGGAGGCGGAGTTCTGGTTGTCGGCGACCGGGGCGCCGGACTCTGTCGTGAGCACGCGCTGCGACATCGGGGACCTTCCGTGCGAGGGGTCAGCGGAAACCTGTTTCCGCTTCGTGGAGCCTAAGTTCGGGTATCGGACACGTCAACAGTTTGTTGAAGTGGGTTCCGGGCGGCGCCGCCGCTCGGGCGCGACAGGACAGGTGTCAGCGGCGGCGCCGCCCGGAGGTCTCATGAGGTGCCCGCGGTCAGAGCTGGGCGCCGGACAGGCGCTCCACGGCCCGCAGCAGGGCCGAGTGGTCCAGGCCGCCGTCGCCCTGGGCGCGCAGGGACGCGACCAGCTGGGCGACCACGGCGCCGACCGGCAGCGCGGCACCCACGTTGCGGGCGGCGTCGGTGACGATGCCCATGTCCTTGTGGTGCAGGTCGATGCGGAAGCCCGGCTTGAAGTCGCGGGCCAGGAAGTTGTCCTTCTTCCGCGTCAGCACGGTCGAGCCGGCCAGGCCGCCGTTGAGGACGTCGAGGGCGGCCTTCAGGTCCACGCCCGACTTCTCCAGGAAGACCACGGCCTCGGCGCACGCCTGGATGTTCACGGCGACGATCAGCTGGTTGGCGGCCTTCACGGTCTGGCCCGAGCCGTGCGGACCGCACAGCACGATGGTCTTGCCGAGCGCCTCCAGGAGCGGCTTGGCCTCGTCGAAGTCGGCCTGCTCACCGCCGACCATGATGGACAGCACGGCCTCGATGGCGCCGGCCTCGCCGCCGGAGACCGGGGCGTCCAGGACGCGGATGCCCTTGTCCTTGGCGGCCTTCGCGAGATCGATCGAGGTCTGCGGGGTGATCGAGGACATGTCGACCAGCAGCGCGCCGGACTTCGCGTTCTCCAGGATGCCGTCGGGGCCGTAGGCGATGGCCTCGACCTGGGGCGACGCGGGCACCATGGTGACGATGACGTCGGCGTCGCGCACGGCCTCGGCGATCGAGCCGGCCACGGTGCCGCCGGCGGCGGACAGCCGGTCCAGCTTCTCCTGCTCCAGGGTGAAGCCGGTGACCTGGTAACCCGCCTTGATCAGGTTCTCGGACATGGGGGAGCCCATGATGCCGAGACCGATCCAGGCGACCTTGGGGAGCGTGCTCATGATGGGTACCTCTCTGAAAATCTGCGAAAAGTTCCGGCGGTGTGGCGCTCAGCGGGCCGCGCGGGCCTCGGCCGGCAGCCAGTCGAAGGCCTCCGCGCTGGGACGGTCGCCCGGCTTGTACTCCAGGCCGACCCAGCCCTCGTAACCGGCCTTCTTCAGCTGGTCGAGCAGCTCCTCCAGCGGGAGGGAGCCCGTGCCGGGGGCGCCGCGGCCCGGGTTGTCGGCGATCTGCACGTGGCCGGTCTTCGCGGCGTACTGCTCGATGACCTGCGGCAGGTCCTCGCCGTTCATGGACAGGTGGTAGAGGTCCATCAGGAACTTGGCGTTGCCCAGTCCGGTGGCCTCGTTGACCTTGTCGACGACGCCGACGGCGGCCGGCGCCGACACCAGCGGGTACAGCGGCGACTCGGGCTTGTTGAGCGCCTCGACCAGCAGGATCGCGCCGATCCGGTCGGCCGCGCGGGCGGCGAGGACCAGGTTCTCCAGCGCGAGCCGGTCCTGCTCGGCCGGGTCCGCGCCCTCGACGCGGTTGCCGTACAGGGCGTTGAGGGCCGTGCAGCCCAGCGACTTGGCGAAGTCGGCGGCCACGTCGATGTTGGCGCGGAAGCGGTCCGACTCCTCACCGGGGATCGACAGGGCGCCGCGGTCGGGGCCCGGCAGCTGTCCGGCGTAGAAGTTCAGCCCGGTGAGCTGGACGCCCGCGTCCTCGATCGCCTTCTTCAGGGCGTCGAGCTCGGACTGCTCGGGGGTGGGCGAGTCGATCCAGGGCCACCACAGCTCGACCGCGGTGAAGCCGGCCGCGGCCGCGGCCGCGGGACGCTCCAGGAGCGGGAGTTCCGTGAAGAGGATCGACAGGTTGACGTTGAAGCGCTGGTCTGCGAATCCCATGGGGTGCCGCGCTCCCTTCCGTTTCGATCGTGTTCCGCATTACGGAAGTTCGTTTCTGCGTAATGGAAGATTGCCGGTGGAGCGTCGCCCTTGTCAAGAGGGGTCGGCGGAATCGTCACCGCGCGTTAGGTTGACCGGGTGCGATTGAGAGTGGAGTTCACGACCGAGCCCTTCGACCTGGACGAGGCGCCCGCGCACGCGGTGGTCGCCCGTGAGGTCGTCGAGGCCGCGGAGCTGGACGCGGTCGACGTCGGCCCGTTCGGCAACACCGCCGAGGGCGGCGCCGACGCGGTGCTCACCGCCGTCGACGCCCTGCTGCGCCGGTCCCTCGAGGCGGGGGCCACCCGGATCTCGCTCCAGGTCAATGTGGTCGAGGCGGGCGAGCGGTGACCGGGCCGGGGGAGGAGCCCTTCATCGCGGCAGTGAAGCCCCTGATCGACGCCATCGGCGGCGAGATGGTGCCGCCGGACGAGGCGGACCAGGACGACGTGGTGCTCTCCTGGGAGGGCGTCGACGTGGTCGCCGTACGCCTGCCGCAGCTCGCCGACTCCCTGGACCACATCCTCGCCGCGCTGGAGCGCCGGCAGGGCAGGCCGCTCGCCGAATTGGACCGCAGGGCCAAGCAGGAGGTGGTGCGGATGCTGGAGGCGCGCGGCGCCTTCTCCGTGCGCCACGGGGTGGAGACCGTCGCGGGCGCCCTGGGCGTCAGCCGCTTCACCGTCTACAACTACCTGAACCGCGAGAAAGGTGCCTGACCCGCCAAGGGACTCCTGACCAGGCACAACTCTCTGAACAGCAAGCCGCCGTCCGGTGACCGGACGGCGGCTTTCGTTACCCCGAATTTTCAACAAAGTGTTGACGGCTTGTTTCCGAGGGCGTTAGCTATCGGCACGCCCGTTCAGCACAAGGCCACGGAGGCTCCCGTGACGTCCCTTTCCGCGTCGGGCCTGGCCCGATTCAACGCTCTCGAGGAGTCCGCGGCGCTCGCCGAACTCCACGAGGCGTGTGCCTCCACGGCGTGGGCCCGGCACCTGCTCGCAGCCCGCCCCTTCACCACCGTCGAGGACCTGTACACCGCCAGCGACGCCGCCATGGCCGAGCTGACGGCGGACGACCTCGCCGAGGCGATGGCCGGGCACCCGCCGATCGGCCGCCCCAAGCCGGGCGACCCGACCTCCTCCCGGGAGCAGGCCGGAATGGCCGGCGCCTCGGAGGAACTCAAGGCGGAGATGCTCGAACTCAACCTGGCCTACCAGGACAAGTTCGGCCACGTCTTCCTCATCTGCGCCACCGGCCGGACCGGCGAGCAGATGCGGGACGCGGTCAAGGAGCGGATCGGCAACTCGCCCGAGCAGGAGCGCGAGATCGTCCGCACCGAACTGGGGAAGATCAACCGCATCCGCCTGACCCGACTCGTCGAACAGGACGCCTGACCATGAGCACCAGCACCACCGCCTCCGTGTCCACGCACATCCTGGACACCAGCGTCGGCCGCCCCGCCGAGGGCGTCGCCGTCCAGCTCGCCGCCCGCGCCGGCGGCGACGCGGACTGGCAGGCACTCGGCGGCTCCGCGACCGACGCCGACGGCCGGTGCAAGGACCTCCCGGCCCTGCCGGAGGGCACCACACACGTACGGCTCGACTTCGACACCGAGACGTACTTCGCCAAGAAACAAGCCGCGGCCCAGCAGGACGCCCCCGCGCTCCGGGACAGCGAGAACGGCCGGCCCGTGTTCTTCCCCGAGGTCACCATCACCTTCGCGGTGGTGCCCGGTGAGCACTACCACGTTCCGCTGCTGCTCAACCCGTTCGGCTACTCCGTTTACCGAGGGAGCTGACCGACACATGACCCGTTTCGTCCTGGGACAGAACCAGTACGGCAAGGCAGAGAACCGCGTCGTCAAGATCACGCGTGACGGCGACACGCACCACATCAAGGACCTGAACGTCTCCGTCGCCCTCTCCGGCGACATGGAGGAGGTCCACCGCAGCGGGTCCAACGCCAACGTCCTGCCGACCGACACCACCAAGAACACGGTGTTCGCCTTCGCCAAGGAGCACGGGATCGAGAGCGCCGAGGACCTCGGCGTCAAGCTCGCCCGCCACTTCGTCGACAACAACGAGCCGATCCACCGGGCCCGCATCCGCATCGAGGAGTACGGCTGGGAGCGGATCGAGACCTCCAAGGGCGGCGCCCGCTTCGTCGGCTCCGAGGAGATCGCCCACTCCTTCGTCCGCAAGGGCCAGGAGACCCGCGTCGCGCAGATCACCTACGACGGCCACGGCATCCAGGTGCTCTCCGGATTCAAGGACCTCACCGTCCTGAACTCGACCAACTCCGAGTTCTTCGGCTACCTGAAGGACAAGTACACCACCCTCAAGGAGGACTACGACCGCATCCTCGCCACCACCGTCTCCACCTGGTGGCGGCACAACTGGGACGGCATCGACTCGCACGCCCCCGACTGGGACCGCTCCTACAACGGGGTGCGCAAGCACGCGCTCCAGGCGTTCGCCGAGACCTACTCGTACTCGCTCCAGCAGACCCTCTTCGAGATGGGTGTGCGGGTGCTGAACTCCCGCGACGAGGTCGACGAGATCCGCTTCTCGATGCCCAACAAGCACCACTTCCGCTCGGACCTGTCGCCCTTCGGGATCGACAACGAGGCCAAGGACGGCGCCGTCTACTACGCCGCCGACCGCCCGTACGGCCTGATCGAGGCCACCATCCTGCGCGACGGCGCCGAGCAACTGATCCCGGTCGACATGACCAACCTCTGACGCGGGACGCGCGCCACCGGCCCGGCCACCGGGGCCGGTGGCGCGCCACACCGGAGGGAACACCATGGCACAGCCTGCAACGGAGCCGGCGAAAGGCTCAAGTTCCACCCCGTCACCGGAGCACATCGAGGACGCCGTCACGTCCGTGCACCCGGTCGACGAGAAGCTCCACCCCTCGCGGCTCGTCCCCGCCGCACTCCAGCACATCGCCGCCATGTACGCAGGCGTTGTCACTCCTCCGCTCATCATCGGACAGGCCGTCGGCCTCGACATCGAGGGCCGTACCCGGCTGATCGCGGCGAGCCTGCTCATCGCGGGTATCGCCACCCTGATCCAGACCCTCGGCGTGAAGGGCTTCGTCGGCAACCGCCTGCCGTTCGTCAACGCCGCCTCCTCGGCCGGCATCGCGCCCATCCTCGCCATCGCCGAGACCAACAGCGAGGGAAGCCAACTCCCCGCCATCTACGGCGCGGTGATGGTCGCCGGTGTCTTCTGCCTCGCCGTCGGCCCCTTCTTCGGCCGACTGCTCCGCTTCTTCCCGCCCCTGGTCACCGGCGTGGTCATCACCCTCATCGGCGTCACGCTGATGCCGGTCCCGGTCGGCTGGGCGCAGGGCGGCGACGAGACGGCGGTCGACTTCGGCTCGATGAGCAACCTCGCGCTCGCCGCCTTCACCCTCGCCGTCATCCTCGTGATGCAGCGCTTCGGCAAGGGCTTCCTCAAGCAGGTCGCCCTGCTCTTCGGCCTGCTCATCGGCACCCTGGCCGCCATCCCCTTCGGCATGGCCGACTTCAGCGGCATCCAGTCCGCCCCGGTCGCCGCGCTGCCCACGCCGTTCGCCTTCGGCGCCCCCGAGTTCCAGCCCGCCGCCATCCTGTCGCTGTGCATCGTGATGCTGGTGCTGATGACGGAGTCGAGCGCCGGCATGCTCGCCCTCGGCGAGATCTGCGACCGCCGCGCCGACTCCAAGGTCATCACCCGCGGCCTGCGCACCGACGGCCTCGCCACTCTGGTCGGCCCCGTCTTCGGCGGCTTCCCCACCTCCGCCTTCGCCCAGAACGTCGGCGTCGTCTCCCTCACCCGGGTACGCAGCCGCTACGTCGTCGCCGTCGCCGGCGCCACCCTGCTGGTCCTCGGCGCCTTCCCGGTCCTCGGCGCGGTCGTCTCCCTGGTTCCGATGCCGGTCCTCGGCGGCGCGGGCATCGTCCTGTTCGGCTCGATCGCCGTCAGCGGCATCCGTACGCTGTCCGAGGCCGGCCTCGACGACAGCTCCAACATCATCCTGGTCGCCGTGGCGCTCGGCGCGGGCATCATCCCGCTGGCCGCCCCGACCTTCTACGCCGAGTTCCCGGCCTGGGCGCAGACGGTGCTCGGCTCCGGCATCAGCGCCGGCGCGCTCGTCGCGGTCACGCTCAACCTGTTCTTCCACCATCTCGGCACCCGCAGCCGCCCCGCGGCCGCGGCACTCAAATCCTCCTAGGGTCCTGCCGTGCCCTCCCCGTGGGTACTCACTCCCCGCCCATGGGCCGCACTGAATGACAAGGAAGCAGCATGGCAGCAGCAACGGCAGCCGAGCGCGTGGTGATCGAGAACGGTGCGATCGCCACGGTGGACGCCGGCGACACCGAGTACGCCTCCGGGCACCTCGTCCTCGCCGGCAACCGCATCGAGTCCGTCGGCGCGGGGCAGGCGCCGCAGGGCCTTGAGAACGTCGTACGCCGGATCGACGCGACCGGCCACCTGGTCACCCCCGGCCTGGTCAACACCCACCACCACTTCTACCAGTGGATCACCCGGGGCCTGGCCACCGACCACAACCTGTTCAACTGGCTGGTCGCGCTGTACCCGACCTGGGCCCGCATCGACGAGCCGATGGCCTACGCGGCCGCCCAGGGCTCCCTCGCGATGATGGCCCGCGGCGGCGTCACGACCGCCATGGACCACCACTACGTCTTCCCGCAGGGCTCCGGCGACCTCTCCGGCGCGATCATCCGCGCCGCCCGCGAGATGGGCGTCCGCTTCACCCTCGCCCGCGGCTCCATGGACCGCGGCGAGTCGGACGGCGGCCTGCCGCCGGACTTCGCCGTGGAGAGCCTCGACGGCGCGCTCGCCGCCACCGAGGCCACCGTCAGGGAACACCACGACGCCTCCTTCGACGCGATGACCCAGGTCGCCGTCGCCCCCTGCTCCCCCTTCTCCGTCTCCACGGAGCTGATGCGCCAGGGCGCCGAACTGGCCCGCCGGCTCGGCGTACGGCTGCACACCCACGGCTCGGAGACCGTGGAGGAGGAGAAGTTCTGCCACGAGCTGTTCGGCATGGGACCGACGGACTACTTCGAGTCCACCGGCTGGCTCGGCGAGGACGTGTGGATGGCGCACTGCGTCCACATGAACGACGCCGACATCGCCGCCTTCGCCCGCACGAAGACCGGCGTCGCCCACTGCCCGTCCTCCAACGCCCGCCTCGCCGCCGGCATCGCCCGCGTCCCCGACATGCTCGCCGCCGGCGTCCCGGTCGGCCTCGGCGTCGACGGCACCGCCTCCAACGAGTCCGGCGAACTCCACACCGAACTGCGCAACGCCCTCCTCATCAACCGCCTCGGCGCCCACCGCGAGGCCGCGCTGAACGCCCGCAAGGCGCTGCGCCTCGGCACCCACGGCGGGGCCCAGGTGCTGGGCCGGGCCGCCGAGACCGGCTCCCTGGAGGCGGGCAAGCTGGCCGACCTGGTGCTGTGGCGGATGGACACCCTCGCCCACTCCTCGATCGCCGACCCGGTGACCGCCCTGGTCTTCGGCGCCGCCGCCCCGGTCACGGCCTCGTTCGTGAACGGCCGCCAGATCGTCGAGAACGGCAGGCTGCTCACCGTCGACGAGGACGCCGTCGCCCGCTCCACGCGCGACGAGGCGCGGCGGCTGGCCCGCATCGCCGCGCAGGGCTGACGGACGGACAACTGAACACCATTTGATCTCCGGCCGGGAGGGACGGCTCCCGGCCGGTAACCGTGGACCCGAGCGGGGTCCACGGCGGCCGTCTCCGGGGCGTGCGCCCATGCGCACGCCCCCGGAGCGGTCACCGTTTCCCAAGACGGTCCGTCACGGTCCCGCACGACCACTTGCACCACCTCCCTGACAGATGCGTCCCACTCGACGCGTAAACGACCGGAGGAACGCCGCCGTGGCCGACCACCCTGTTGACGAAAAACTCCCGCCACTCAAGATGGCGACGACCGGCCTGCAGCACGTGGCCGCGATGTACGCCGGAGTAGTCGCCCCGCCCCTGATCGTCGGCGCGGCCATCGGCCTCTCCGCGACCGAACTCACCTTCCTCACCGGCGCCTGCCTGTTCACCGCGGGCCTCGCCACCTTCCTGCAGACCCTCGGCATCTGGAAGATCGGAGCTCGCCTCCCCTTCGTCAACGGCGTCACCTTCGCCGGAGTCGCCCCCATGACCGCGGTCGTCGCCGCCACCGACGACAAGTCCGACGCGCTGCCGATCATCTTCGGCGCGGTCATCGTCGCCGGCCTCCTCGGCTTCATCGCGGCACCCTTCTTCAGCAAGGCGATCCGCTTCTTCCCGCCGGTCGTGACCGGCACGGTCATCACACTGATCGGCATCTCGCTCCTGCCCGTCGCCTTCGGCTGGGCACAGGGCTCCAGCCCCACGGCCGACGACTTCGGGTCGGGGACCAACCTGGGCCTGGCGGCGATCACCCTCGTCATCGTCCTGCTGCTGCGCCGCTTCACCCGCGGCTTCGTGAAGCAGATCGCCGTGCTGCTCGGCCTGGTCGCGGGCACGATCATCGCGATCCCGTTCGGCGTCACGGACTTCGGACCGGTCGCGGACGCGGACATCGTCGGCTTCCCGACGCCGTTCCACTTCGGCGCCCCGCAGTTCCAGGTCGCCGCGATCCTCTCCATGTGTGTGGTGATGGTGGTCTCGATGACCGAGTCCACCGCCGACATGCTCGCCCTCGGCGAGATCGTGGACCGCAAGGCCGACGAGAAGACCATCGCGGCCGGCCTGCGCGCCGACACCCTCGGCTCGGCGATCAGCCCGGTCTTCAACGGCTTCATGTGCAGCGCCTTCGCACAGAACATCGGCCTGGTCGCGATGACCAAGATCCGCAGCCGCTACGTCGTCGCCGCGGGCGGTGGCTTCCTGGTGCTGATGGGCCTGTGTCCCATGGCAGCCTCGCTCATCGCCGTCGTACCGCGCCCCGTGCTCGGCGGCGCCGGGGTGGTCCTGTTCGGCTCGGTCGCGGCCAGCGGCATCCAGACCCTGGTGCGGGCCTCCCTGGACAAGGACAACAACGTCCTGATCGTGGCCGTCTCCCTGGCCGTCGGCCTGATCCCGATCGCGGCGCCGGAGTTCTATCACGCGTTCCCGGAGAACGCGAAGATCATCCTCGACTCGGGCATCTCGACGGGCTGTGTGGCCGCCGTCCTGCTCAACCTGGTGTTCAACCACATCGGCGGCCGTGACCGCGACGCGGAGGAAGTGACCCACCCGATGGAGGCGGGGGAGGAGATCACCGAGGCGTCCCGGGCCACGGCCGCGCCGTGACCCCACCACCGCGCGAACCCCGGGCATTACGAGGGCCGGCGCCTCCACCGAGGCGCCGGCCCTCGTCGTCGTGCGAGCGGGGATGCCGCTACAGCCCGAACAACCCCGGTTCGGCCGCCAGTTCCTTGAACCGCTGCCGCGGGTCGGCGACCAGCTTGCGGGCGGTCAGGTCCATGAGCCCGCCGAGGCCCTCGACCTCGGCCGCGACCGTGCCGTCCGCCTTGCGGATGACCTGCCGGATCCGGAAGGTCTTGCCCTCGCTCCACTCGAACGCACAGCTCACCGTGACCTCGTCACCGGCGAGCAGCTCGCGCCGGTAGCGGACGGTCGTCTCCAGGGCCACGGGCCCCACCCCGCGGGCGACCAGATCGGTCTGCCGGATCCCGGCCGCCTGGAGCAGCGACCAGCGGGCGTGCTCGGCGTAGTTCAGATACACGGCCTGGTTGAGATGGCCCTGCGTATCGGTCTCGTACCCGCGCACCGTCACGGGCACGGAAAACGGCTCGCTCACCGCTGCTGCCTCTCCTCGTGGACGTACTGACCGACCGATCCTGACACGAGGGCCCGTCACACCTTCCGCGGGGAGGCCAGCAGATAACGCACCCGCGTCCGCGGCTCGGTGTGCTCGCCGACCTGCCAGCCGGCGCCTTCCAACGTCGCCGCACAGCCCCGCAGCGCGGTGCCGTCCGGCTCGTACACGGCGACGGCCTCCGGCTGTGGCGTCGCCCGCACCCGGTACCCGTCATCGCCGTCGGGACCGGCCGGACGGTGCCCGGCCGCCTCCAGGGCGAGCGCGGCGGCCCGCACGAGATGCGTCCGCTCCCAGGCGCAGGGCAGGTCCGTCGCCCCATCGGGCCGGGTCATGCGACGCAGCTCCAGCAACCCCTGCCAGGCGCCGCGCACCTCCCGCAGCCGCGCGGCGCCGTCACCGCCGGCCGACGCCTCCTCCCCGCCCACCCGCGCGGCGAACACACCCCCGGCGCCGGGCCGACCGGGCTCCTCGGAACGCGGGGTCTCCGCTTCCTCTTCCTCGGGCGCCTCCCGTATCCGATGCCCGGCCGGAGTCAGGAAGTGGTCGTGCGGCGGCCGCGGATGCCGAAAGGCGAGCCCCCGCTTCACCAGCGCCGCGAGCTGGGCCTCCGTGCCCTTGAGGCGCCCGGTCACGGGATCGGCGGCGTCGATGACCCGCCGCTGCGCGGCGGTCGGCGACAGTGCCACGGCGTCCTCCTCCCCTCACCGTTCACGTCTTCGAAGACTACGATGGCGGTCTGACATTCCAGGCGGCGATCACCGGCCGCGCATGCTCGGTGCCCAGCCGGCACAGCGTCCCCGTGCCCAGCTGGAACAGCGCCCCGTGCGACGGCGGAAGCCCCAGATGCCGCGCGGTCAGCACCCGCAGGAAGTGCCCGTGGGCGACCAGCACCACACACCCCTCGGTGTTGGCGAACGCGGCCTCCACCCGCGCCAGCACCCGGTCGGCCCGCTCCCCGACCTGCTCCGGCGTCTCCCCGGGGTGCTCCGGCGGCCCGGGCACCACCCCGTCCGTGAACAGGAACCAGTCCGGCCGGGACCGATGGATCTCGACCGTCGTGATCCCCTCGTACCCTCCGTAGTCCCACTCGTGCAGGTCCGGCTCGACCCGCACCCCTTGCAGCCCGATCAGCTCGGCCGTCTCCCGGGCCCGCTGGAACGGGCTGACGAACGCGGCCCCGATCCGATGCGACCGGATCAACGGCACCAGACTCCGCGCCTGCTCCCGCCCGTGCTCGGTCAACGGCACATCGGTCAGCCCGGTGTGCCGCCCGGACCGCGACCACTCGGTCTCCCCATGCCGAACCAGAAAAAGATCACCCATGCCGCCCAGGCTACGACCGGAGTCCCGAGTCACCCCGGAACGCCGACTGCTCGATGGAGGAAGTCGGCGACGGTTTCGGCGTCCCCGACCCACTCCGTCAGACTCCCGCGAGCCCCCGAAGCTCGCGCATCGCCGGGTTTCGGGACAGTGCCGGATGGTGAAGTTCGAGGTACTCCACACCGTCGGTGATGAATGACCGGACTCCGGACATGTATTCGTCAAACGAGCAGCTGGGATGCGGCGTCGGAACCGTGCGCGTAGATGTGAACTGCACCTGATCGCCTGCCAGTTCCAGTCGGATGACGTAGGTGTTCTCTGTGAAATCGATCTCCGCCACCCCGGCGGACTCCAGGCTTTCCAGCGAGTACCCCAGAGTGAACATGATGTCGATCAATGGGGGTCGATCAGCCGAAAGGAACGCGTGACCGTCCACGATGAAGTCGACCGGGTACTCGAAGAATCCATAGCGCAAATCCGTTGCGCCGAGAGCGGCCAGGTCGACTCGACCGGCCTGCCAGGCCTGCTCGTAGCCAGCTCCGATGTCCCTGCGACTGTCAGGCGTGAACTTGATCTGCAAGGATTTTTTCCGTCTTCTCTGGCGAGGTCCGTGGCTGCCGGGGCTGGTCGCAGAGGCGCTCATCCGCTTCGAGTCCGCCCCCGGCTCAGGCGGTGATGTGGGCGACTGAGAGGAACAGGAACCCTGGCCGATGCAGAGCCGGGCGCCATGCGCTTCCGCCTTTACCACCTGCCCGCCCGCCTCGCCCGGCGCCGGTGGTTCCAGTGTCCGGGCCCGTGGAGCCCGGCGCCGCCGCAGCGACACCTGACGCCCCACTCGGCATCACCGCTGACGCATCGCAACGAGCACGACCTCGAAAGCGTTTCGGATCAATATGCGCACACTGACCCTCCGTGGCCAGTCCCGGAGCTGGACACGGAGCGAAGGCAGGTCATGCGTCAGTGGACGGCGGCGTACGAGACGAAGGACGTCCACTGCTGCGGCCCGAAGGTGAGCTGGGCCCCCTGCACATCCTTTGAGTCCCGTACGTGAACAGTGACGGGGGCGAAGGCGATCTCGACGCACTCCGGGCCGTCGTTCGTGCTGTAGCTGCTCTTGAACCACATCAGCTCGGAGCCGTTCCCCGCTGGAGGGTTGGTCATCATGTCTCTCCCAGCACTTTCTCGATGAAGGCCATGGACTCACTGGGCGTGAGGGCCTGGGCACGGATGATTCCATAGCGGATCTCAAGGACCTGGACCTCCTTGGGATTGGAGATCAGGCGGCTGGTGAGCTGGACCTCGTTGTGCCCCACCGTGTCGCCCGCCTTGAGCTTCAGCAGCTGGAGCGACCCCGCGAGACCGGCGTGGTCCTCGCGGTTCGTCGGCATCACCTGGATCTCTACGTTCCGCAGTTGGCCGACCTCCAACAGACGTTCGAGCTGCTTCCGCATCACCATTCTGCCCTGGAGCGGGCGGCGCAGCGTCACCTCTTCCTGGACAAAGCTGAAGATCGGAGCCGGCTGCTGGTCGAAGATTTCCTGACGGGCCATCCGTGCTGCGACGAGGCGTTCCAGCTCCTCCTCGGAGAAGAGCGGGCGGCGCATGCCGTACAGCGCCCGTGCGTACTCCGGTGTCTGAAGCAGGCCGTGGACGACTGTGTTCGCGTAGGCACACAGCTCGATGGCCTCCGCCTCCAACTTGGCCAGGTCCCGCACCTTCTTCGGGTACCGGGCCTCCTCCACGTCCTTGCGCAACCCGGCGATCACCCCGCTCGCCTCGAGAGCCTGGTCCGCCGCCTCAAGGAACTGCGGCTTCGGCGCCCGCCGCCCCCGCTCCGCCGAGGACACCTGTTCCTCGCTGTAACCGATCGCCGTGCCCAACTCGGCCTGCGTCAGGCCGGCTCGCTCCCGGCACATCTTGATGACCTTGCCGACCGTCCGTAGTACGGCGGCCGACTCGTCGTCCACGTCCTGCTGCCCCGTCACCCTCACGCCCGACACCTCCACGCGTCGCCCGGACCCAACTCCCCACCGGCGCAGGACGTCACCCGCCACACCAGGACAGACCCGGACGGCGACCGTACAGTGACTCTGCGTACTCCCGGTGATGCTGGCCAGCGTAGAGTCGAGTGACCACGCTGAGTGACATGAACGTCGAGATTGACCATCGCATCGCCCCACCGGGTGCCGACCGCCAGTTCGTCATCCGTCTGTCCGCCACCCGCAGGGGCGCCCGCCTGGCCCGGCACCTGGCGGCCCAGCAGTTGGACGCATAGGGCTGGCCCAACGACTCGGAGGCGAACCGAACAGTCGCGCTGGTGGTGGCCGAACTCGCTGCGAACGCGGTGGTGCACGGGCGAGTGCGGGGGCGTGACTTTCGGCTTCGGCTCACCCTGTATTCACGGGGAACTGCCGCGCTCCGCATCGAGCTCACCGACCCGCGTCCGGACCGTCGCCCGCCGGTGCCCGGGGCCGTCGAACTCCCCGCCTTCGATGCGGAGTCCGGGCGGGGGCTTCTCCTCGTCGAGGCCCTGGCCACCCACTGGGGAACGACGTACGGCGACCCGTACACCAAGACGGTGTGGTGCGAGGTCGCCCTCGCCGAGGTGGCGGTTACTGGCGGTACCCGCTGAGGAACCGTCCGATGCGGCCGATCGCCGCCTCCAGGTCCTCCGCGTGGGGGAGGGTGAGGATGCGGAAGTGGTCGGGGGTCGGCCAGTTGAAGCCGGTGCCCTGGACGACCTGGATCTTCTCCCGCAGGAGCAGGTCCAGGACGAACTTCTCGTCGTCGTGGATCTTGTGGACGGACGGATCGATGCGCGGGAACGCGTACAGCGCGCCCTTCGGCTTCACGCAGGAGACACCGGGGATCTCGTTCAGCTTCTCCCAGGCGACGTTGCGCTGTTCGTGGAGCCGGCCGCCGGGAGCGGTCAGCTCGCGGATGGACTGGCGGCCGCCGAGCGCGGCCTGGATGGCGTACTGGGCGGGCGCGTTGGCGCACAGGCGCATGGAGGCCAGCATGGTCAGGCCCTCCAGGTAGTCCTTCGCGTGCTGCTTCGGGCCCGTGACCACCAGCCAGCCGGAGCGGAAGCCCGCCACCCGGTACGTCTTGGACAGGCCGCAGAAGGTGAGGACCACCAGGTCGGGGGCGAGGGCGGCGGCCGAGTGGTGGACGGCGTCGTCGTACAGGATCTGGTCGTAGATCTCGTCGGCGAAGACCATCAGGCCGTGGCGGCGGGCGAGGTCGAGGACGCCCTCGACGATCTCCTTGGGGTAGACGGCGCCGGTGGGGTTGTTGGGGTTGATGATGACGACCGCCTTGGTGCGGTCGGTGATCTTCGACTCCATGTCGGCCAGGTCGGGGTACCAGTCTGCCTGCTCGTCGCAGAGGTAGTGCACCGCCTTGCCGCCGGCGAGGGTGGTCACCGCCGTCCAGAGGGGGAAGTCGGGGGCGGGGATCAGGACTTCGTCGCCGTCCTCCAGCAGGGCCTGTACGGCCATGGAGATCAGTTCGGAGACGCCGTTGCCGAGGAAGACGTCGTCCACGTCGACCTCCAGACCGAGGGTCTGGTAGCGCTGGGCGACGGCACGGCGGGCGGAGAGGATGCCGCGGGAGTCGGTGTAGCCGTGCGCCTGCGGCAGCATGCGGATCATGTCCTGGAGGATCTCCTCCGGCGCCTCGAAGCCGAACACGGCCGGGTTGCCGGTGTTGAGGCGGAGCACGCTGTGGCCCGCCTCCTCCAGCGCGTTGGCGTGCTCGATCACCGGGCCGCGGATCTCGTAGCAGACCTCGCTGAGCTTGTTCGACTGCCGGAACTCCATGAGCAGCTTCCCCTCCGGTATCTGGTGTTGCTTGGTTTTACCAAGTAGGAGCTTGGAAAGTCCAACAACTTGTCTACACTGCGTCGCATGTCACCTCGTCCTCGCCGAAGCTACGACCAGTACTGTTCCGTCGCCCGCGCGCTCGACGCCGTCGGCGACCGCTGGACCCTGCTGATCGTCCGCGAGCTCCTCGCCGGTCCGCGGCGCTACACCGACCTGCACGCCGATCTGCCGGGCGTCAGTACGGACGTACTCGCCTCGCGGCTGAAGGACATGGAGCGGGAGGGGCTGGCCACCCGGCGCCGGCTGCCCCCGCCGGGGGCGGCGTACGTCTACGAACTCACCCCGCGCGGACGTGAGTTGCTGCCCGTCCTGGAGGCGCTCGGGGCGTGGGGCGCCGGTGAGCTGGGGGAGCGGCGGCCCACGGACGCGGTGCGGGCCCACTGGTTCGCGCTGCCCCTGCTGCGGGCCCTGCGGGCGGCGGGAGTGGGGGAGGGGGTGGTCGAAGTCCGTCTGGAGGAGGGCGACTTCCATCTGTACGCCGGTGCGGAGGGCGAAGGTCCCGTGTACGGGGACGGGCCCGCCCCCGGAGAGCCCGACGCCCGGCTGGTGCTGGACGCCGGGACGTGCGCCGCCCTCAGCCGCGGGGAACTGGACCTGCGCGACGCGGTGCGGGACGGGCGCGTCGAGGTGACCGGCGACGGGGCGGCGGCCAAGGTGCTCAGGGGTTGAACGTCAGGAGGCCCGCCGGGGCGGGCCTCCTGACGGGGACTCACGCGCCCGGCGGTACCCGCGACGGGCGTCCGGAGCCGCGCGTCAGCGCGTACCCGCCGATGCCCGCCAGCGCGGCCAGCACCGCGCCGATCCCGGTCCACACCCACCGGTCCGACCACCAGCCCGACGACCAGCCGTCCTCGGGCTCGATCGCGGACAGCACGGCGCCGCGCTCCGAGTCCTCGTCCTCGCCGGACTTCGCCGCTATGCCCGGCACCAGCGGCTCGGACAGTGAACCGTCCACCGCGGCGGCTCCGCCGATGTCCTTGGAGTCGACCCGGATCTCGGTGCCGACCGGGACGCCGAGGTCGGACGTCGGGAGGTTCACCGCCGTCAGCCGGACGTAGTACGTGCCCGGCAGCGGGTCGTTGGCCCACGGCTCGGACCAGGCGCGGACCGTGCGCAGCACGCAGGCCAGCTCCACGGAGGGCGTGCCCTCGGCCGCGGTGCGGGTCTGGGCGCCCCACTGGCAGGCCTGGCGGCGGCGCAGACCGTCGTACACGTCGATCCGCCAGGTCTCGGCGGCGTGCGTCTCGGGCAGCTTCACCGTGGCCTTGACGGTGGGGCGCTGTCCGGCGTCCGCCGGGAACGACCAGTACAGGTAGTCGCCCGCGGAGCCGTTCGCCGTGGCCTGCTGGCCCTGCTCGATCTCCGTCGCCGTACGGAAGGACGTGCCCGCCGTGGTCGGCGCACCGCCGTCACCGCCGTCCTCCGACGCGCTCGCGGAGGGCGAGGAGTCGGCCACCGCGGGCGCCGCGGCGAGGCCGAGCAGCAGCAGTGAGGTGCTCAACGCTCGGGTGATACGGGTGATGCGCATCAGTTGGTCCTCCAGACAGCGAACCGCCAGCGCGACAGCCAGCCCCACAGCAGACCGGCGAGGAACCCGACGAGCACGAGTACGCCGAGCAGCCACCAGCCGCGTCCGAGGCCGAAGGCGGCCACGTCGTCGGCGTCGCTCGGGCCGTCCACGACGTCGACCGTCAGCTCCAGCGGCAGACCGGGGGTCGTCTTCACCCCGGAGGCCACGGAGAAGGAGTTGGTGACCTGGAGGCACACGGCCTCCGCGGCCGGCTTGTCGGCGTCCGCGTCGTCGAGCTCCGGCTTCGGGTGGCGCAGGCCCGTCGAGATCACGTCCGTACGGCCGTTGTCCGCCGCCTCACCGCGTACGATCTCCCGACCGTGCACCGTGACCGCCCGCAGCAGCACCCCGTAGGACGGGTTCACGGCGCGGTCGGCGGACACGCTCACCGAGGCGCGCAGCTCCTGGCCGGGCAGTACGTCCACCCGGTACCAGCGCTGCTGCCCGAACTCCTCGCGGTCGGTGTACAGCCCCGACTTCAGCGTCGGCGCCTTCGCGCAGGTGTCCGCGCCCTCGGTGGCGACCGGTGTCACCACCGGGTCGGCCGCCCGGTCCACCAACTGGTTGACCTTGTCGGTGAGTTCCTCGGTGTGCTCGACGGAGGTGTACGTCCCGCCGGTCGCCTCGGCGATGCAGCTGAGCTGCTGCCGCATCTTGGCGTTGGGGACCAGGCCCAGCGTGTCGATGGTCAGCCCGATGCCCTTGGCGGCGATCTCGCGGGCCACCTCGCACGGGTCGAGCGGGGCGCAGGTGTCCTCGCCGTCGCTGATCAGCACGATCCGCTTGGAGCCGTTCCCTCCGTCGAGGTCGTCGGCCGCCTTGAGCAGCGCGGGGCCGATCGGCGTCCAGCCGGTGGGTGAGAGGGTCGCCACCGCCGTCTTGGCCTCGGTGCGGTCCAGCGGGCCGACGGGGTAGAGCTGCGCGGTGTCCTTGCAGCCCGTCTTGCGGTCGTCGCCCGGGTAGTTGGCGCCCAGGGTCCGGATGCCGAGCTGCACCTCCTCCGGTGTCGCGTCGAGCACCTCGTTGAACGCCTGCTTCGCCGCGGCCATCCGCGTACCGCCGTCGATGTCCCGGGTGCGCATCGAACCGCTGACGTCGAGCACGAGGTCGACCTTCGGTGCGTCCTGACCCGTGGGTTCACCGGCGGCCGCTCCGGCCGGGAAGGCGATCCCGGCCGCCAGCGCGGCGAGCAGGGCACAGGCACCCGCCGCCAGCCGTGTTCTTGTGATCATCGGCGGATCTTATTGATCAAGGGTGTCCGGCTCCAAAACGGCAGGTGGTGCTCGCCGGGCCCGTGACCGACGCACCGTCAGCCGTGCCGCCTCACCCTCGTGGATGCCGGTCGACGATCCCCTCGACGATCCGCATCACTCGGTCCCCGGCCCGGTCGATGCTCCCGTTCTGCGTGCTGACCTGTGCGCCTTCGAGCGCGAAGGTGATTTCGGCCGCGGCCTGCTCGGGGTCGGACAGTCCGGCCTCGGTGCACATGCCGACCAGCCGGCGGGTCTGCCGCGCCTTGTGCTCCTCGATCACCTGCCGCGCGGGATGGGAGCGGTCGGGCAGTTCGGCGAGGGAGTTGATGAACGGGCAGCCCCGGTGGGAGAGCGTCGGCAACCCCTCGGCGATGAAGCGGGCCACACCCAGGATCTGCTCCCTGGGCCGGCCGGGGTGCTCGGCCTCGACCCGGTCGAAGGCCGCCTGGTAGTCGGCGGCGACGATGCGCAGCCACTCCGCGACCAGGGCGTCCTTGGTCTCGAAGTGCCGGTAGATCGCCATCTTGGTGGTCTCGGCCTTCTCGGCGATCGCCTGGACGCCCACCCGCCGGATCCCCTCGCTCTGGAAGAGCTCTTCCGCCGCGTCGAGGATGCGCTCACGGGGCGGCAGTTTCGCCACCCTGCTCGGCCTGCCGGCGGTCGATGTCATGCCTGCTCCGTGAGGTTGGGTCGGATGAGTGGGGTCGAGCGGGTGGGTCGGACGGGTGTTCTCGCCCCTGCTACGGTACCAATCCGTCCCGTGCGATACCGATCGGTATCGTCCGGCACTCATCGGTATCGTTCTTCCCTGGGAGTGGCAGATGAGAGTGACCGAGTACGTGACCTTCGACGCGGTCGGGCTCGCGGAGCTGGTGGCCAAGGGCGAGGTGGCCCCCGCCGAACTGGAAGCGGCCGCGCGCGAGGCCGCCGACGCGGTCAATCCGCGGATCAACGCCGTCGTGGAGACGTGGCCGGCCGACGACGAGCCCACCCCCGGCAGCACGCCACTGGCCGGAGTCCCGTTCCTGATCAAGGACATCGGCGTCACCATGGCCGGGAGGCGGTCGGAGCTGGGCAGCCGGCTCGCGGCCGGCAACGTCGCCGGCGCCGACTCCGCCCTGATGGCGCGCTTCCGACGGGCCGGCCTCGTGACGTTCGGGCGCACCGCCACACCGGAGCTGGCCTACAGCATCACGACGGAACCCGTGCTGTACGGCCCGACCCGCAACCCGTGGGACCCGGAGCGGAGCGCGGGCGGATCCAGCGGGGGTGCGGGCGCGGCCGTCGCCGCGGGGGTGGTCCCGATCGCCCATGCCACCGACGCGGCCGGCTCGCTGCGCATACCCGCCGCCTGCAACGGCCTCTTCGGCATGAAGCCCACCCGTGGCCGGGTCTCCATGGGACCCGACGTCGACGAGACCTTCAGCGGCCTGGCCGTGCACGGCAGCGTCAGCCGCACCGTACGCGACAGCGCGGCACTGCTCGACCGGATGCGCGGCCCGGAACCGGGCGACCCCTACTTCGCCCAGCAGCCGTCCCGGCCCTACGCGCAGGAGGTCACCCGCCACCCGGGCCCGCTGCGGATCGGTGTCCTCGGCCAGGGCTGGGGCGGACGCCGTACCAGCGCACCGGTGGCCGACGCCCTTGCTCGTACCGTGCGCCTGCTCGAATCCCTCGGCCACCGGGTGACGGAGGCCGAGGTCGAGCTGGGCGCCGACTGGGAGGAGTTCGTGCTGGCCAACGCCCGGCTGTCGACGGCGAACCTCACGGCCTCGGTCGACGAGCTGGCCGCCGCCTTCGACCGGCCCGTCGACGCCACGACCCTCGAGCCGGCGACCCTCGCCGGCTACCACTACGGACAGCGGGTCAGCGGCGCCCAGTTCGTCTCCGCGCTCGGGATCCGGAACCGGGTCGCCCGGAGCCTGGCACGGTACTTCGACACCCACGACATCCTGCTCACCCCGACCCTGCCGGAGCTGCCCATGCCCTTGGGCGCGTATGCCGAGGGCGCCGAGGCGCTGGACGGCCTCGGCTGGATCGACCGCCTCAACGACCGTTCGCCGTTCACCATGGCGTTCAACGTGGCGGGTACGCCCGCCATGTCCGTGCCCGTGACGGCCGACGCCGGGACGGGGCTCCCGATCGGTATGCAGTTCGCCGCCGGTTACGGGCTCGAAGGCCGCCTCTTCCGCCTCGCCGGACAACTCGAACAGGCAAGCCCGTGGTCGGGCCGGACCCCCACGGTGTGGGCGGGGAACCCTACGCGCGCCTGAGACAGCCCTCTCAGCCCTGTCCGCCCTGTCAGCCCTGTCCGTCCGACGCAGGCCGCCCGGCCGTCAGGGGACTCGGCAGCTCGGTCCAGATGTCCCCCGTACGGTCGGGCGTCAGCCGCATCACCGTCAACGCCTTCACCGGCAGCGACGCCCCGCACAGCGCTCGCAGGTCCCCGGTGCGCGGCAGCTCCCGTACGGCCCCCTCCAGCGCCGCGCCCAGCGCCGGACCCGAGCCCGCGACCGATGCCAGCGCGCCCCCCACCAACGACCCGAACAGCTTGCGGCGCAGTGTCGTCGCGTCGTCCGTGAGCATGCGGGCGGGCAGCCCGGGGGCCGGGAGGCCGTGGTGGGCGAGGCGGGCCGGGGAGATTCGGATGTCGGCCAGGTCGCGGTAGACCAGGCGCAGCGGATCGCCCGTCGGGGACAGAGCGACGAGGAGGTTCTGTCCGTGTGCCTCCAGCGCTACGCCCAGCTCCAGCGCGCGCAGTCCGACGGTCAGCGCGAGGCGGGCGAAGGCGGCCAGCCATGCCGGGGAGCGGGGCAGGTCGGTGGTCGCCAGCGCGGCGACCGGCACGACCCGCTCGCCGGGGGCCGCGTACACCTGCGGCGACTCGCGCAGTACGGCGGCCAGGTCGGGGGAGTGGGCGGTGGCCGCGCCCAGCGTGCGGGTCACGTGGAGCAGGCCGTCCATGCGCGCCGCCAGCGCCTCCCCGAAGGACGACAGGGTGGCCGACGCGGCGATCGAGGCGACCGAGATGTCCCGCACCGAGGACGTCAGCCGGGTGCTCAGCGCCGTCTTGACGTGCGGCCCGCCGGGCACGGCGAGCGTCCGCAGGGACATCAGCGGATGCGCGGCGAGCTGCTCGTCGCACGGCCGCTTGAGCACGTGAGCCGCCTGCCACGGATGGACCGGGAGCAGCAGCGACGCCCCGTCCCGCAGGTCCCGCGGCCACACCCCGCTCACCAGGCACTCGACCGCCGGCACCGGCACGAGGCCCAGTCCCACCACCGGGGCGTGCTCGGGTCCGTACGCGAGCTGTTCCGCCACCGAGAAGCCCGGCCGGGAGCGGCAGTTGGGATGGAACGGGTGCCCGTCGACCACCCGCCGCTCCCAGGCCCAGTCGCTGTCCGGCCACTCGTCCGGGTGATGTTCAGCTCCCGCTCTCGACAGCGCCAATGACGCCACACTGTGCCCGAGTTCGGCGGCGAACCCCGCCGAGTGCGGTACGGCGAGGTCCGTCACCAGCCGCGCCGGATCGTCGTACGGCACCTCGTCGAGCCGTACGACGCGGACGTAGGCGTCCGTGCGGTAGGGGTCGGCGGCCGGGCCGGCCAGTTGGCGCCCGTCCCCGAGGCGCAGGACGAGTCCGTCCCGGGCGGTCTCCCGGCCCGCGATCCATGGCAGCGGTTCATGGGCGAACGCACGCCACAGCCGGGACAGCACGGCCGCGCGGGCGCCGGGCAGCTCGGCCCCGTACCGGGGGACGAGCCGGGGCCGGACCGCGGCCAGTTCCTCGGCGACCTCTGCCTCGGCGGTGTCAGGACGGTGCACGTGCGGGCTCCTCGGGTACGGGGGTACGGCCCTGCTGGGGGACGACGGCCGGCATGACGACCGACATACTGATCGTCTCCACCCTTTGACAGACCGTAGGGAACGAGTGGAACGCGTGGATGTCCTGCCCCCGCCCACCGGCGCCGACGCCGCCTCTTCGGACGAAGTCGCCCGGCGCGCCGACGCCCACGCGGCCGTGCCGCTGCTGAACTGCCTGCTGCGGGAGGTCGCCGAACCCCTTCCCGCCACGGCCACCGCCACCGCCCCCGGCGATCGGCCGGTGTACCGGCTGCCCGGTGGCCGGCTGCTGCGGGTGCGCGCGGGCCGGCGGCCCGCCCAACCGGAGGTGCGCGCGGCGGACGGCGGCGGCTGGCACCGCGTCGGCCACACCGAACTGGTCAAACTGGTCGCCGAGGAACTGCGCCGGCACACCGGCCTGCCCAACCACGAGCTGCCTACCGAGATGGCCGACAGCCGGGACGTGGTGGCCGCGCTGCTGACGGCACGCGCGCGTGCCACCCCGCCCGACGACCCGTACCTGCGCTCGGAGCAGTCCCTCCTCACCGGCCACACCCACCACCCGGCCCCCAAGGCGCGCGGCGGCGGCCCGCACGCCGGCTGGCTGCCGTACGCGCCCGAGGCGCACGCCCGGTTCCCGCTGACGCTGCTCGCCGTGCGGGCGGACACGGTCGTCGAGGAGGGCGACACCGCCGCCCTGGACGCCCTGGGGGAGGCCCCGTCCGGCTACCGGCTGCTGCCGGCCCATCCCTGGCAGCTGGAGCTGACGGCGACCACCCTCGCCCCCGCCTTCGCCGACGGCCGGCTGGTCCGGCTGGGCCGGACGGCGTTCCCCGTCTGGCCGACGGCCGCCATCCGCACGGTGTACGCACCGGAACCCGACCTGTTCCTGAAGTTCAGCCTCGACGTGCGCATCACCAACGACATCCGCCGCCTGTGGCGCCACGACCTGCTGAAACTGCGCCGCACCGACACCGCGGTCACGGAGGCCTTCGCCGCGATCGGCCCCCCGGCGGTGTGGCTGGGCGACCGCGGCCACCGCACCGCCGACTTCGCCTTCGAGGAACTCGCCGTCGTCGTCCGCGACGGACTGCGCACCCACGTCGTGCCCGGCGCGACCCCGCTGCTCGCCGCCGCCCTGGTGGAGGGTTACCCGGGCAGCCCGCTCCAGGACACGCGGGACCCGGCCGCCTGGTGGGAGGCGTACCTCGCCGTCGTGATCCCGCCCGTCCTGACCGCCTTCGCCGACGACGGCGTCGTCCTCGAGGCGCACCTGCAGAACACCCTGGTCGCCGTGGACGCCGGCGGCACCCCGGTGCAGGCCCTGTTCCGGGACGCGGAGGGCGTCAAGCTGCTGCCGGACACCTCCCGGGCGGCGGGCTGGGAGCGGCTCGTGTACTGCCTGGTCGTCAACCACCTGCTGGAGATCGCCGGGGCCCTCACCGAGCACCACCCCGGATTCGACCCCTGGCCCGCCGCCCGCCACGCGCTGGCCCGCCACGACCTGCCCGAGGTCCCCGCCCTGCTCGCCGCCCCCGCCCTCCCCGCCAAGACGAACCTCCTGCTGCGCTGGACCGGCGCGGACGGCGCCGCCGCCCGCTACCGTCCGCTGCCCAACCCGCTGCTCGGACCGTGAGGGCCGGCGACCGAGTGCTCGCGTTCCCTGCGCGCTCCGCTGGTGTGGGCGAAGCGGCCCGGGGTGTTATTGAATGAGGTGTGCGGTCAGGAATCTCGGGCCCCCGTCGCACGGGTCCGAGTACGGCCCCGGCGCGGTGCCGGGGTCGGCGAGCGAGCTGAGGCAGCCGCATGGACTCGACCCCCTCCCCTTCGTCCTCGGCGCCGTTCGACCTGGTCAGCCGCGCCCTGGGGAAGTACATCCCGCGCGGCGGAGCGGAGGCCGCGACAGCCGGCCGTCAGGAGCAGATCCTCGGTGCGGTCAACCTGGACCGGGATCTGAGGATCACCCGCTGCAATCTGGACGCCCCCGTCTTCGCGGGGCTGGACGCCGTGACGGGGAGCCCCTTCGTCGACCTTCTGCCACCCGGGGACGTACCGACGGTCACCCGGCGGTTGCGGCAGGTCCTCGAGACCGGTGAGGCGCATGTCGCCCGGGTCCAGCGCCTGCGGCGCAGCGACGGGTCGGAGCTGGTGGTCTCGCTCAGCATCCTGGCCGCCGCGGCTCCCCAGGAGGGCCTGACCGTCTCCGTGATCGCCATGGCCAGGAGGCTGCACCTGTACGCCGCCGAGACCGCGATCGGCACCTCGCTGGACATCGGCGAGACCGCGCAGTCCCTGGCGCAGTCCCTGCTGGCCTGGGGGGACGTGGCCGCCGTCGACCTCGACTACGCCGTGTGGACGGGTGAGGGCATCACCGAGCACGGGCAGGGGCGCATCCGGCTGCGGCGGGCGGCCCTGGTGCCGGACCGGGCCTGGCCCGAGGGCTATGTGACTCCGGGCGACGATCTTCCCCGCGACGCGAGCCGCCTGCTGGCGCGGGCCATACGGCGGGACGACGCCCCGCAGGCCATCGTCATACCCGACCGGGAGGCGATCGAACGGGTACTCGACAGTCCGCGGCTGGTACGCGCCCTGGTGCCCGGTGACCGGTCGGTGTGCGTGGTGTGCGTACCGCTGGTCCTGGAGGGCACGCCGCCCGTCGTCCTGGGAGTGGCGGAGGTCTGGCGGCGGGCGGACCGTCCTCCTTTCGACGACGGCGAGCTGCTCGACCTCCAGGAGCTGGTGGCCCGGACCTCCCACCACGTCGACCTGGCCCGTCGCCACCAGCGCGAGCACACGCAGGTACTGGCGTTGCAGCGCCGGCTGCTGCCCCGGGCCGGCGGTGACACCGTCGAGACCGCCAGCGTCTACCAGCCCGCCACCCCCGACAGCGCGGGCGTCGGCGGTGACTGGGTGAACAGCTTCCCGCTGCCGGACGGCCGTACCGCGCTGATGGTCGGGGACGTCGTCGGGCACGGCCTGGGAGCGGCGGCGACCATGGGCCAGCTGAGCATGGAGGCCCGCGCGCTGCTGTCCGCGGGGCTGGCACCCGACGAGGTGCTGGAACACCTGGACGAGACCGTGTCGCTGCTGGACGACGCGGACTCCGGACTGGCCGCCGGCTACAGCGCCCTCGGGTCCACCTGCTGCATCGTCGTCTACGACCCGGTCAGCCACCAGGTGGCGCTGGCCAGCGCCGGCCACCTCCCCCCGGTCCTGGTACGCCCGGACGGGCGCACCGAACTGCTCGCGGTCCCTCCCCATCCGGGGCTGGGCGCCGAGTTCGCGCTGCGGGAGCCCTTCCACGTGCACACCTTCGCCGCGCCCCCGGGCTCCCTGCTCGCCCTCTACACCGACGGCCTGGTGGAGGATCCCGCCGTGCTGATCGACGAGGGCATCGGCAGGCTGGCGGACGTGGTGTCCACGGTGCACCCCTGGGACGCCCTGGAGCAGGCCGCACGGCACGTGGTCGCCGAGCTGGCTCCGGTGCGCCGGCGCGACGACGTGACCCTGCTGCTCGCGCGCATGATCGGTTACCGCAAGGGAGACACCGCGACCTGGCGACTGCCCGCCCGCGACGACGCCGCCGCCCGGGCCCGCACGCTGGTCTCCGCGCTGCTGGCGCGGTGGCGCACCAGGGACGACACCCGGGACAGCGTGGTGCTGCTGGTCAGCGAGCTGGTCACCAACGCGGTCCGCTTCGCGGCCGGGCCCATCACGGTACGGCTGATCAGGGTCGGTCACGGCCTGCTGTGCGAGGTGGGCGACACCGGCAACGGCCGGCCGCGGCTGGGCCGCACCGGACTCCTCGACGACGCCGGTCGCGGCCTGCACGTCGTGCACGGACTCACCAGCCGGTGGGGGGTGCGGTGGACGGACACCGGCAAGGTGGTCTGGGCGGAAGTCGCGCGGTAGGCACGACCCCAACGGCACCTCCTAGAGCCACTCTCCGTCCAGAGCGGTCGCCGTCAGGCCCGGAGCCGCCGCGTACAGCACGGCACGATTCCCCGGCGCCTGCCCGGCGTCGTGCGCCCGGCGCATGATGTCGAACACGGCGGCGCCGCCGCGGTTGCCGCCGGTGTAGCTGTCCCGGCTGTGGTCCAGCAGCCCCGCGGGCCATCCGGCGGGCATCGTCTGCTCCATGTACTCCAGCACCCGGGTCCCGCCGGGGTGCGCGAGCAGGACGTCGGGGTGCCAGGAGTCCGGGTCGTCCTGGTAACGGTCGCGCAGCCACTCCCACATCGCGGTGACCGTCTGCTGCACGGCGCGCGGTCCGCGCCGGTCCATCACGAAGTGGGTGCCGTCCGCCCGTGTCTCCAGGCGGTGCAGGTCCTGGGTGCCCGGCAGGGTGTGGTGCCAGGCGGCGTCCAGCCGCAGTACCGACCCGGGCCTCTGACGGCCCGTGACCACAGCGGCGACCGCGGTGTCCGCGAACAGCAACCGGACGATCAGGGACTCCAGCGTGTCGTCCGCGGGCTGGTAGGTCGTACTCAGCGCTTCGGAGATGACGACCAGGACCACCCGGTCGGGGTCCGCCGCCACGAGATCCGCCGCCAGCGCCAGGGAGCGGGTCCCGGCTATGCAGGCCCACTGGGTGGCCGGCAGCAGCATCACGTCGTCGCGGAGCGGAAGCCTGTTGGCCAGGGAGACGTCCAGACCCGGCAGCGCCGGGGTGGTGGAGTTGCTGGTGATCAGGCAGTCGACGTCCGCCGCGTCCAGTCCGGCGATCTGCAGGGCCCCGCGGGCCGCCCGCTCCCCGTACGCCTGCACGGCCGCCCAGGCAGGCGCGGTGCGCTCCTGGATGGTCTGCGGTGTGGGTATCGCCTCCAGGGCGGCGAGCACCCGGTCCACGTCAGGGTCGGTGAACCCGTCGCGGGCCAGCGCCTCTCGGGCCGGTCCGCGGCCGGCGGGCGGCAGGCCGCTCCCGTTGCCCGGGGCGACGGCGGTCTCCAGCGGCAGCATCCACCCGCGGGTCTCGATGCCGGTACTGGCCGCGATGCCGTCGATCCGCGGCGCCCACGCCGCGTGCGGGTGCCGGTCGCGTACTTCGGCCACGATCCGGCTGGTCTCCACGGCGTGCTCGCCGTGTATGACGGCGGGAGGGCACAGGTAAGCGGCCACGGTTCGCACCTTTCTCCGGTGAACAAGGAGGTGCCGGTGCGCGCGACTTCGGGCGCACCGGCAGCCGCGTCGAGCTTGTACGCCAAAGGGACATTTGCGCTGTGACCCACACAACTTGGGCGGGAATTCGGGTTCGTGACACGGCGCACACTGCTGGAGCGGCAGCTTCCGGTGTGATCCGCCGACCTCTCCCTGACGTGCCGTCAATCGGCAGCTTGGCGACTTAGTGTAGGGAAATGACTACCAAGGGTGAGTCCGAGCGAGGGTCGAGCGGCTCCGTCTTCACCGTGATCGTGGCCGCCGCGGCCAACTTCGGCGTCGCCCTGGCCAAGGCCGTCGCGGGCGTCATCAGCGGTTCCAGCGCGATGCTGTCCGAGGCCGCACACTCGGTCGCCGACACCTTCACCGAGCTCCTCCTGCTGATCGCCCTCAAGCGCAGCAAGAAGCCGGCGGACGGCGAACACCCTCTCGGACACGGTCCCGAGCGCTACATCTGGGCGCTCCTCGCTTCCGTCGCCACCTTCGTCGGTGGTGGTGTGTTCGCCGTCTACGACGGCATTCATGCTCTGACGCACAGCGAGAAACCCGGCGACCCGCTGATCTCCTACCTCGTGCTCGCGGTCGCTTTCCTGCTGGAGGCCTTCTCCCTGCGCACCGGAGTCAAGCAGGCCACCGGAAGAGCCAGACACTTCCGCGTCCCCGTGCTCCGCTATCTGCGGCGCACGCCGGACACAGCCGTCAAGGCGGTCGTCATGGAGGACACGGCCGCCCTCGTCGGCCTGGTGCTGGCCGCGCTCGGACTCCTGGGCGGCCAGCTGACCGGATCCCATGTGTGGGACGGAATCGCCTCCATCCTCATCGGCCTGCTGCTCGTCCTTGTCGCGTGGGTCCTGGGCCGGTCCAACACCGAACTCCTCATCGGCCGGGCCCTGCCCGCACCCGTACGGGACGCCGTGTCCCGGGAGCTGAGGGCCGTCCAGTACATCGAGGACGTCCTGGAGTTGACGACGATCGTGCAGGGACCGGCCGAGATCCTCATCGCCGCCAAGATCGACTTCCGCGACATCGCGACGTCGGACCAGATCGAGGCAGCCTGCGAAGAGGCCGAATCCCGCCTGCGGACCCTGATCCCGGCGGTCAAACGCGTCTACCTCGACCCGACCCCGCCCCGGAGCGCCGACTGACGACCAAGGCTCAGCCGTGGTCGGTGCCCACCCAGCTGGACTGTCACGCCCGGTTACGATTCTCAGAATGCTGACCGAAGTCACTGCGACCCGCTACATCGAGCCCCTGCGGTCCGGCGGCTCCGTGCCCGCCGTCGTCGAGGCCGACGACCTCGGCACCTACGTCCTCAAGTTCACCGGCTCCGCGCAGGGCCGCAAGGCACTGGTGGCCGAGGTGATCGTGGGGGAGCTGGCCCGGGAGCTGGGGCTGCGGGTGCCGAATTTGGTCCTCGCCCACTTCGACCCGGCGATCGCCGTCGACGAGCCGCACCAGGAGGTGCGGGGCCTGCTGGACGCCAGCGCCGGCCTCAACCTCGGCATGGACTACCTCTCGGGCGGCGCCGACTTCACGCCCGAGGTCGCCGAGGTGTTCCCGGTGGACGCGCGGGAGGCCGGCCGCGTCGTCTGGCTGGACGCGCTCACCGTGAACGTCGACCGGACCGTGCACAGCTCCAACCTCATGGTCTGGCCCACCCTCGGCACCGTCCCCCCGCGCCTGTGGCTCATCGACCACGGCGCGGCCCTCGTCTTCCACCACCGCTGGGGCGCCTCACCGCCCGAGAAGGCGTACGACTTCCGCCACCACGCCCTCGGCCACTACGCCCCCGACCTTCCGGCCGCCGACGCCGAACTGGCGCCGAAGGTGACGCGGGAGCTGCTGCGGGAGGTGGTGGACCGGGTGCCGGAGGCCTGGCTGACCTGCGAGGCCGATTTCGGCACGCCGGACGAGGTGCGCGCCGCCTACGTGGACTACCTGCACGCGCGCGTGCGGGCCTCGCGCCAGTGGCTGCCCGCCGACTTCCCGACCCGCGAGGAAATCGCCGCCGAGAACGCCGCCCGGGCGGCGCGCACGCAGCGCGGCCGGCCCGACTGGCTCAAACGCGTCCCCGACCTGCACGGCAAGCCGCCCGCCGAGCAGGACTGGTCCGTGCACCTGGGCTGACACACGTCCGCGCCCCCGGTGCCGTGCGGTACCGGGGGCGCGGCGGGGCGTGCGGCGTCAGCCCTTGAGCTGCTCGTACGCCGGCAGGGTCAGGAAGTCGGCGTAGTCCTCGTCGAGGGAGACCGTCAGCAGCAGGTCGTGGGCCTGCTGCCAGTTGCCGGCCGCGAAGGCCTCGTCGCCGATCTCGGCGCGGAGGTTGGCCAGCTCCTCGGCGGCGACCTTGCGGGCCAGCTCCGCGGTGACCTGCTCGCCGTTGTCGAGGACGACCTCCGCGTTGATCCACTGCCAGATCTGCGAACGGGAGATCTCGGCGGTGGCCGCGTCCTCCATCAGGTTGAAGATGGCGACGGCGCCGAGGCCGCGCAGCCAGGCCTCGATGTAGCGGATGCCGACCTGGACGGCGTTGACCAGACCCGCGTACGTCGGCTTGGCGTCCAGGGAGTCGATGGCGATCAGGTCGGCCGCCTTGACGTCGACGTCCTCGCGCAGGCGGTCCTTCTGGTTCGGCTTGTCGCCGAGGACCTTGTCGAAGGACTCCATGGCGATCGGGACCAGGTCGGGGTGGGCGACCCAGGAGCCGTCGAAGCCGTCGCCGGCCTCGCGGTCCTTGTCGGCGCGGACCTTCTCGAAGGCGACCTTGTTGACCTCGGCGTCCCGGCGGGACGGGATGAACGCCGCCATGCCGCCGATCGCGTGCGCACCGCGCTTGTGGCAGGTGCGGACGAGGAGTTCGGTGTACGCCCGCATGAACGGGGCCGTCATCGTCACCGCGTTGCGGTCCGGGAGGACGAACTTCTCGCCGCCGTCACGGAAGTTCTTGACGATGGAGAAGAGGTAGTCCCAGCGGCCGGCGTTCAGGCCGGAGGCGTGGTCGCGCAGTTCGTAGAGGATCTCCTCCATCTCGTACGCGGCCGTGATCGTCTCGATCAGGACGGTGGCGCGGACGGTGCCCTGCGGGATGCCGACGTAGTCCTGCGCGAAGACGAAGATCTCGTTCCAGAGGCGGGCCTCCAGGTGGGACTCGGTCTTCGGCAGGTAGAAGTACGGGCCCTTGCCGAGGTCCAGCAGACGCTGGGCGTTGTGGAAGAAGTACAGGCCGAAGTCGACCAGGGCGCCGGGGACCGGGCGGCCGTCGACCTGGAGGTGGCGCTCGTCGAGGTGCCAGCCGCGCGGGCGCATGACGACCGTCGCCAGTTCCTCGTTCGGGCGCAGGGCGTAGGACTTGCCGGTGCGCTCGTCCGTGAAGTCGATGGTGCGGGTGTAGGCCGAGGTCAGGTTGAGCTGGCCGAGGACGACGTTCTCCCAGGTCGGGGCGGAGGCGTCCTCGAAGTCCGCGAGCCAGACCTTCGCGCCCGAGTTGAGGGCGTTGATGGTCATCTTGCGGTCGGTGGGGCCGGTGATCTCGACCCGGCGGTCCTGCAGTGCGGCGGGGGCCGGGGCCACCTTCCAGGAGTCGTCCGCGCGGATCGCGGCGGTCTCCGGGAGGAAGTCGAGCGTGGAGGTGCGGGCGATCTCGGCGCGGCGTTCCGCTCGGCGGGCGAGGAGCTCGTCACGCCGGGGCGTGAACCGCCGGTGCAGCTCGGCCACGAAGGCGAGCGCCGCATCGGTGAGGACCTCCTCCTGCCGGGGCAGGGGCTCGGCGTCGACGATGGCCAGCGTGGACGGCGCTGGTGCGGACATGAGCTGTCACTTCCTTCAGCGGTGGCACCGGGTGCCAACGGGCACGTATAGGGCATAGCGCACTCGCTGTGCGGTCGAGTGCTTCTGGTCAGTGGATAGTAGTTTCCTCATCGTGGAACTTCAATGGTTTGTTGATGTCGAGATTCTCTGAGTCGAGGGACAGTGGCGCCCAGTGCCACACTCCTCACTCAAGGTGGCGCAGGTCGGCCTCGGTGTCGATGTCGTAGGCCCGTCCCACGTCCCCGCATTCGACGAGCGTGATCTCCGCCTCGTGTTCCCTCAGATAGGCGCGTGCCCCCCGGTCCCCGGTGGCAGTCGCCGAAACCCCCGCCCAGTGCGCTGCGCCGAGCAGGACGGGGTGCCCGCGCACGCCCGCGTACGCCGCCGACACGAGCGACGTCTCGTCCCGGTAGCCGGCGCGCACCCGCGCCATCGCCTCCGCGCCGATGCCGGGCTGGTCAACCAGCGAGACCAACGCCGCCTTGGCCCCGGTCGTGGCCAGTGAGGCGAGCCCGGCGCGCAGGGACGAGCCCATGCCCTGTTCCCACCCGGGGTTGTCGACGACGACGCAGCCGTCCAGCGCCGCCCGCGCCCGTACGTCCTCGGCCCGCGCCCCCAGGACGACGTGCACGCGGGCGCACCCGGCCGCACGCAACACGGCGATCGCGTGTTCGACGAGGAGGTGTCCGCGGTGTTCGAGCAGGGCCTTGGGCCGTCCGCCGAGCCTCCGCCCGCCTCCGGCGGCGAGCAGCAGCCCCGCCACCTGGTCTTCGGTGTCCGTCATGCGTCCTGCATACCGGACCGTCGGCCGAACGCTCCGGCGTGCGCGGGGTTTCGGAGGGCTGAATTTCTCTCCGCCCAGTGGCGCGCCCGGCACCGGGTGGCGTTTACTGGCCCGCGTCCCGGCGCCCGACCAGTGCCACGGGGCGCGCGGCATGTTCACAAGGCAGGGGCGCACAACGGAGTGCGAGGGGGAGGGCTGTGTTGCGGAGCTTGGGGCAGAGGCACGTGACCGTCGGCGACGAGGACGTGAGGGTGGCGGCACTGCGGACCGCGGTGTCCCGGTTGCGCCGCCAACTCGCCCTGCTGCCTGCCGACTTCCCGGACCGGGCGATAGCCGAGGACGAGCTGGCCGACCTGGCCGCGATGACCGCGCACGGGGTACCCGAGGCGCCCCGCCTGCATCGCTCGCTGTTGCTGATCGTCGGCGCGATCGGCTCCGTCAGCGCCCTGTCGAAAGGGCTGATGGAGGTCCGTCACGCCGTGGAGCTCTTCGGCGACCCCCCGCGCCGCTGAGCCCACTCGCGCGGGCGGGGATCACTGCGCGGCATGATCCGCCGGACGGGCCCTAGGCGGGCGCGTTGCCGTTCGAGGTGAGCAGGGCCTCCGACAGCTCCGCCGCCACCTGCTGGAGCAGCGGCACCATCCGGTCGGTGGCCGCCTCCGTGACCCGGCCTGCCGGGCCGGAGATGGAGATGGCCGCCGCGGTGGGGGAGTTCGGCACGGAAACGGCCAGGCAGCGGACGCCGATCTCCTGCTCGTTGTCGTCGATCGCGTAGCCCTGGCGCCGCACGTCCTCCAGTGCCGCGATGAAGCCGTCCGGTGTGGTGATCGTCTTGTCGGTCGCGGCCGGCATGCCGGTGCGGCCCAGCAGGGCCCGCACCTCGTCCGCCGGGAAGTCCGCGAGCAGCGCCTTGCCGACGCCGGTGGAGTGCGGCAGGACGCGCCGGCCGACCTCGGTGAACATGCGCATCGAGTGCTTGGACGGCACCTGGGCGACGTACACGATCTCGTCGCCGTCGAGCAGCGCCATGTTCGCCGTCTCGCCGGTCTCCTCGACCAGGCGGGCCAGGTGCGGGCGGGCCCAGGTGCCGAGCAGCCGGGAGGCGGACTCGCCGAGCCGGATCAGGCGCGGGCCCAGCGCGTACCGCCGGTTGGGCTGCTGGCGTACGTAACCGCAGGCCACGAGCGTGCGCATCAGGCGGTGGATGGTCGGCAGCGGCAGGCCGCTGCTGGCGGAGAGCTCGCTCAGGCCGACCTCGCCGCCCGCGTCCGCCATCCGTTCGAGCAGGTCGAAGGCGCGCTCCAGGGACTGGACGCCGCCTGTGGCGGACCTGGCGGAGTCGGTGGTGCTGGCGCTGGACGTCGGCACGGCACGTTCCTTTCGGGGCTGGCGGGAGGAAAGAAGCGTACCCGGCGGCCGGTTGACTACCGGCTTGTACGTAGCTACGTTCTGCTTGCTGGAATTCTAATTCCGCTTTGTGGAAACGTCCAGGGCGGGGTCGATGGGCATGCCCACCCAAAGGGTGCCTCTTGACGCCACGGAACCGGGAATGAAGACTCCTTCAACAGAACGTTGAAGTCGGAGGAGAGATGAGGGGTTCGGGTGTCCGAAGCTGAACTGGTGCTGCGCTCGACGCGCGTCGTCACCCCCGAGGGGATACGCGCCGCGTCGATCGCGGTGACCGGGGAGAAGATCACGGCGGTCCTGCCGTACGACGCCCCCGTCCCGGAAGGCGCCCGGCTGGAGGACGTCGGCGACCACGTCGTGCTGCCCGGCCTCGTCGACACCCACGTGCACGTGAACGACCCTGGGCGCACCGAGTGGGAGGGCTTCTGGACCGCCACCCGCGCCGCGGCGGCCGGCGGCATCACCACCCTCGTCGACATGCCGCTGAACTCCATCCCGCCGACCACCACGGTCGACAACCTCCGCACCAAGCGCGAGGTCGCCGCGGACAAGGCCCACATCGACGTCGGCTTCTGGGGCGGCGCACTGCCGGACAACGTCAAGGACCTGCGCCCGCTGCACGAGGCCGGGGTCTTCGGCTTCAAGGCGTTCCTGTCCCCGTCGGGCGTGGACGAGTTCCCGCACCTCGACCAGGAGCAGCTCGCCCGGTCCCTCGCGGAGATCGCCGCCTTCGACGGCCTGCTGATCGTGCACGCCGAGGACCCGCACCACCTGGCCTCGGCCCCGCAGCAGGGCGGCCCGAAGTACTCCCACTTCCTCGCCAGCCGCCCGCGCGACGCCGAGGACACCGCGATCGCGACCCTCATCGCGCAGGCGAAGCGGCTCAACGCGCGCGTGCACGTCCTCCACCTCTCCTCCAGCGACGCCCTGCCGCTGATCGCCGAGGCCCGCGCCGACGGCGTACGGATCACCGTGGAGACCTGCCCCCACTACCTCACCCTCACCGCCGAGGAAGTGCCGGACGGCGCCAGCGAGTTCAAGTGCTGCCCGCCCATCCGCGAGGCCGCCAACCAGGACCTGCTGTGGCAGGCGCTCGTCGACGGCACCATCGACTGCGTGGTCACCGACCACTCGCCGTCCACCGTCGACCTCAAGACCGACGACTTCGCCACCGCCTGGGGCGGCATCGCCGGCCTCCAGCTCAGCCTGCCGGCGATGTGGACCAAGGCCCGCGAGCGGGGCCTCGGCCTGGAGGACGTCGTGCGCTGGATGTCCACGCACACCGCCCGCCAGGTGGGACTCGACGGACGCAAGGGCGCCATCGCGGCCGGCCACGACGCCGACTTCGCCGTCCTCGCCCCCGACGAGACCTTCACCGTCGACCCGGCCGCCCTCCAGCACCGCAACCGCGTCACCGCGTACGCGGGCAAGACCCTGTACGGCGTCGTGAAGTCCACCTGGCTGCGCGGACAGCGCATCGTGGCGGACGGCGCGTTCACCGATCCGAAGGGACAGCTCCTCACCCGGACCCCCTGATCCATGTCCGGACCTGCCCCAACACTCACTCGAACGACCCCGAAAGGAACACCTGATCACCGTGACGGCCCAGCAGAACCCCTCGTTGGCCAGCTTCACCGGCGATGCGAACCCCTACGGAGGCGGTGACCCGTACGCGGACTACCGCGCCACCGACCTCCCCTTCACCCAGTACGCCAACCTCGCCGACCGGCGACTCGGCGCCGGTGTCGTCGCCGCCAACGACGAGTTCTTCGCCCAGCGCGAGAACCTGCTGGTGCCCGAGCCCGCCGAGTTCGACCCCGAGCACTTCGGGCACAAGGGCAAGGTCATGGACGGCTGGGAGACCCGCCGGCGCCGCGGCGCGTCGGCCGAGCACCCCTGGCCCACCGAGGACGACCACGACTGGGCGCTGATCCGCCTCGGCGCCCCCGGCGTGATCCGCGGCATCGTCGTCGACACCGCCCACTTCCGCGGCAACTACCCGCAGGCGGTCTCCGTGGAGGGCGCCTCGGTCGAGGGCTCCCCGTCGCCCGAGGAACTCCTCGCCGACGACGTGAAGTGGACGACCCTCGTCCCGCGCACCGCGGTCGGCGGCCACGCCGCCAACGGCTTCGCCGTCTCGGCCGAGCAGCGCTTCACCCACCTGCGCCTCAAGCAGCACCCCGACGGCGGCATCGCCCGCCTGCGCGTCCACGGCGAGGTCGTGCCCGACCCGGCGTGGCTCGCCGCCCTCGGCACCTTCGACGTGGTCGCCCTGGAGAACGGCGGCCAGGTCGAGGACGCCTCCAACCTCTTCTACTCGCCGGCCACCAACACCATCCAGCCGGGCCGCTCCCGCAAGATGGACGACGGCTGGGAGACCCGCCGCCGCCGCGACCAGGGCAACGACTGGATCAGCTACCGCCTGGTGGACCGCGTCCAGATCCGCGCGATCGAGATCGACACGGCCTACCTGAAGGGCAACTCGGCCGGCTGGGCCTCGGTGTCCGTCAAGGACGGCGAGGACGGCGAGTGGCGCGAGGTGCTCCCGCGCACCCGGATGCAGCCCGACACCAACCACCGCTTCGTCCTGCCCGACGCGGCCGTCGGCACCCACGCGCGCGTGGACATCTTCCCCGACGGCGGCATCTCCCGCCTGCGCCTGTTCGGCTCCCTGACGGAGGACGGCGCGACCCACCTGGCCGCCCGCCACCAGGAACTGGGCGGCTGACCCGCCGCTCGTGAACCCGCGGGGCGCACCGGCCGGACAGCACCGGTGCGCCCCGCGCGCATGCATGCGTACCGCCTGTACCGGCGAGCGTGTCGCCTACGCCGCGTGGCCGCCGTCCACCGCGAACTCCGCGCCGGTGACGTACGAGGCGCTCGCCAGGTACGCCACCGTGGACGCCACCTCGTCCGCCGTGCCGAAGCGGCCCAGCGCGGTCATGGCCGCCTGCCCGTCCGCGTAGGGACCGTCCGCCGGGTTCATGGCGGTGTCGATCGGCCCGGGGTGGACGATGTTCGCCGTGATCCCGCGCGGGCCCAGCTCCCTGGCCAGCGCCTTGGTCAGCCCGATCAGCGCCGACTTGCTCATCGCGTACAGCGTGCCGCCGGGGCCGGGCACGCGCTGGGTCATACAGGTCCCGACGGTGATGATCCGGCCGCCCTCCGTCATGCGGGCCGCGGCTGCCTGCGAGGCCAGGAAGACGCCCCGGACGTTCACGGCCAGCAGCCGGTCCACGTCGGCGAGCGACAGGCTCTCCAGCGGGCCGAGCAGACCGAGGCCCACGTTGTTGACCAGCACGTCGGGGCCGCCGCCGAGCGCCTGCGCCGCACGGTCCACCGCCCCCGCCGCCTCCTCGGCGTCGGCGGAGTCCGCCCGCAGGGCCACCGCCCGGCGTCCCAGGGCCTCGACGGCCCGTACGACGTCCGCGGCCGCGTCCTTGCCGTTCACGTAGGTCAGTGCCACGTCCGCGCCCTCCCGCGCCAGCCGCAGTGCGGTCGCCGCACCGATGCCCCGGCTGCCGCCGGTCACGAGGGCCGTGCGGCCGGTCAGCGGCGTGGAGGAGCGTGCGAGTGAGTTCGGGTTCGTGTCGGTGTGCGTGCTCTCGTTCGTGTTCATGCATCCATCTCAGCGGGGCGGACCGGCGCACGCTGGCGGCGAACGGACGTCGACCTGACCGATGAGTCGCCGAAGGATCCGCACGACGAAAGGCAGGCATCCGTCATGGGCAAGCTCGTGCTCGCCGCCATGGTCACCCTCGACGGGGTCCACCAGGCCCCCGGCGGGCCGCAGGAGGACACCCGCGACGGCTTCGGCCAGGGCGGCTGGACCGTCCCGTACGTGGACGAGGACTTCGGCCGGTTCGTCGACGACCTCTTCGACCGGGCCGGCGCGTTCCTCCTTGGCCGCCGCACCTACGCGATCTTCGCCTCCTACTGGCCGAGGATCACCGACCCCGCCAACCTCATCGCGTCCCGGCTGAACGCTCTGCCGAAGTACGTCGCCTCCACCACCCTCACCGACCCCGGCTGGGCGGGCACGACCGTGCTCGACGGCGACCTCGCCACGGAGGTCACCGCGCTGAAGGAGCGCACCGACGGGGAGGTCCAGGTACACGGCAGCGGAGCCCTCGCGAGGACCCTGCTGGCGCTCGGCCTCGTCGACACCGTCCACCTGTCGACCTTCCCCGTGGTGCTCGGCGCCGGGCACCGCCTCTTCGCGGAGGGTGCCCTGCCGGCCGCCTTCCGGCACTCCGGCGGGCGCGTCACGGCCGCGGGCGTCTCCATCCAGTCGTACGACCTGGCCGGGCGCCCCGAGTACGGCTCGTTCGAGCTGCCGGAGAACGCCTGACCAGGTGAACTCGCCGAAAACACATGGGACGTCCGGGGAAACTCCACGTTCTTGTCATTGACATGCCACTGTCTACGCGCGTCATCATGAGGTCATGCGATTCCCCCCACGCGTCCCCACCCGCGCCGCCCGGTTCGGCGCGGCAGCCGCAGTCCTGTCCGCCCTCCTCATGGGCGGCACCGTCTCCGCGACCACCGCGGGCGCCGCCACCGCCGCGGTCGGCGACATCTGCTACAGCGACCTGCCCTCGCAGGCGCACGACACCCTCGACCTGATCGAGCAGGGCGGCCCCTACCCCTTCGAGCAGGACGGGACCGTCTTCCAGAACCGGGAGGGCATCCTGCCCAGCCAGTCCTCCGGGTACTACCACGAGTACACGGTGATCACGCCGGGCTCCGACACGCGCGGCGCCCGCCGCATCGTCACCGGTGAGGACCACCAGGAGGACTACTACACGGCCGACCACTACGCGTCGTTCGACCTCGTCGATCACGGCTGCTGAGGGCGGCCGAACGCCGGTCCGAACGCCGGTCCGAAGGGGCCTCGGCTCACCCGGACCTCCGGCTGTCGGCGGCGGCGAACAGCGCGCCGCCGAGAGCCAGCAGCGCGACACTGGCGTACACCTCGTAACCGTCGAGGAAACCGATCCGCTGCACCAGGCCCCAGTTCCAGTCGGTGAACTCGTGCACCAGGCCCGCCACCCCCTGGATCACGGCGATCAGCCCCAGGAACTCCAGCAATTCCTTCATGCCCCGACCCTCGCCCCGCGGTCCCCCCACACACATCGGCCGCGGGGCGAGTCCTGCCCGACGGAAGGCGCCGTCGCACGCGCCGCGGCGCGCCGAAAGTCGCCGGTTCCGCGACTTTGGTCGGTGATCCCGTTCTCCGGGCCGTGCCGGACAGCATCGCTGCGTAGATTTGTCGACTGTGAACAGTGACAAGCAGGCCACGGCACCCCCGGCGTTCGCCAAGCGGCGCTGGGTGCTGCCGGCGGCGCTGGTCGAGGACCTGTACCCGGAGTCGCGGGGGCCCGGCGGGCGGACCCGGCGCACCGCGCGCGACTGGATCGTCGACTTCGCCTGCTTCCTGCTGGCGGTCACCGTCGGACTGCTGGTGACCGACGTGCTGGAGGACGAACCGAACCTCTCAGCCGCCATGGCCGTGGCCGACCAGGTGATCGGCGCCCTGTCCTGCGCCGCCGTCTGGCTCCGGCGCCGGTGGCCGGTCGGGCTGGCCGTGGCGATGGTTCCCGTCTCGCTGGTCTCGGCCACCGCGGGCGGCGCCGTCCTGGTCTCCGTGTTCACGCTCGCCGTGCACCGGCCGTTCCGGTACGTGGCCTGGATCGGCGGCGCGGGTCTCGCCGTGACGCCCCTGTTCTACTGGATGCGCCCGGAGCCGGGCCTGCCCTATCTCGCGTCGCTCTTCATCAGCGTGCTGCTCGGGGTGACGGTCATCGGCTGGGGGTCGCTCGTCCGCGCCAAGCGCCGGCTCCTGCTCAGCCTGCGCGACCGCGCCCGGCACGCCGAGGCGGAGGCACGGCTGCGGGCCGAGCAGGCGCAACGCCTGGCCCGGGAGGCCATCGCCCGGGAGATGCACGACGTCCTCGCACACCGGCTGACGCTGCTCAGCGTGCACGCGGGCGCCCTCGAGTTCCGCCCCGACGCGTCCCGGACGGAGGTGGCGCGGGCGGCCGGTGTCATCCGCGAGAGCGCGCACGAGGCCCTCCAGGACCTACGGGAGATCATCGGCGTCCTGCGGGCGGGGGAGTCCGACGACGCGGGGCGCCCCCAGCCGACGCTCGCGGCCCTCGACGCGCTGGTCGCCGAGTCCCGCGAGGCCGGCATGAAGGTCGCCCTCGCCGGCCGCGTCACCGACCCCGCCGCCGTGCCCGCCTCCGTGGGCCGCACCGCCTACCGCATCGCCCAGGAGGCGCTGACCAACGCGCGCAAGCACGCCCCCGGCACCGAGGTCACCGTCTCCCTCCAAGGAGCGCCCGGGGACGGTCTCGCCCTCTCGGTGCGCAACGCCCCGCCGGAGGGAGAGGTGCCCCACGTGCCCGGATCCGGGCAGGGCTTGATCGGGCTCACCGAGCGCGCCATGCTCGCGGGCGGCACCCTGGACCACGGTCCGACCTCCGAGGGCGGCTTCGAGGTCCGGGCGCGACTGCCGTGGGGATGAGCCGGGCGTCCGGGACCGGGCGTCACAGACCGGACGTCCGAGACCGGGCGTCCGTCGCGTCGGGGCCGAACTCGGCCTCCGGGAAGCGTGATTACGTAAGGTCATGACTGCGATCAGACTGCTCCTCGTCGATGACGACCCGCTGGTACGGGCGGGGCTGTCCTTCATGCTGGGCGGCGCCGACGACGTCGAGATCGTCGGGGAGGCCGCCGACGGCGACGCGGTCGAGGCACTCGTCGACCGCACCCGCCCGGACGTCGTCCTGATGGACATCCGGATGCCGGTGGTGGACGGGCTGACCGCCACCGAGCGGCTGCGGGGCCGCGCGGACGCCCCGCAGGTCGTCGTGCTCACCACCTTCCACGCCGACGAGCAGGTGCTGCGGGCCCTGCGCGCCGGCGCCGCCGGGTTCGTCCTCAAGGACACCCCGCCCGCCGAGATCCTCGACGCGGTGCGCAGGGTCGCCGCCGGCGATCCCGTACTGTCGCCCGCCGTGACCCGGCGGCTGATGGAGCACGCCGCCGGCACCGCCGCCGACACCAGACGCACGCGCGCGCGTGCCCGCGTGGCCTCGCTCAACGACCGTGAGCGCGAGGTCGCCGTCGCGGTCGGCCGGGGCATGGCCAACGCCGCCATCGCGTCGGAACTCTTCATGAGCGTGGCCACGGTCAAGACCCACGTCTCCCGCATCCTGGCCAAGCTCGAGCTCAACAACCGGGTGCAGGTGGCGCTGTTGGTGTACGACGCGGGGCTGCTGGACGACGAGGGGGAGGACAGGGCCTAGGTCCTGCCGTCACCCCGCCATGGACGCCGCCGCGCCCGGGATCTCCGCCAGCCGTACGGATCTGCGCTCGCGCCGGGAGATCTCGCAGGCCTCGGCGACCCGCAGGGCCTGCAGCGCCTCGCGCCCGTCGCACGGGTTGGCCCGCTCGCCGCGCACCACCTCGACGAACGCGGCCAGCTCCGCCGCGTAGGCGGGGCCGAAGCGCTCCACGAACCCCGTCCACGGCCGGTCCGCGGCCGGCGGTCCGGTCGGCTCGGTCGAGGCGATCGGCGTGCGGTCGTCCAGGCCGACGACGATCTGGTCCAGCTCCCCGGCCAGCTCCATGCGCACGTCGTACCCCGCGCCGTTCAGCCGCGTCGCGGTGACCGTGGCGAGCGTGCCGTCGTCCAGCGTGAGGAGCGCCGCGCCCGTGTCCACGTCGTCCGCCGCCCGGAACATCGGCGGCCCGGCGTCGGACCCGGCGGCGTACACGTCGGTGATCTCCCGCCCGGTCACCCAGCGCAGGACGTCGAAGTCGTGGATCAGGGTGTCCCGGTAGAGCCCGCCGGACTGCGGCAGATACGCGGCCGGCGGTGGCGCCTGGTCGCTCGTCACCGCCCGGACGGTGTGCAGCCGGCCGAGCCGCCCGGACCGTACCGCCTCCCGGGCGCCCGTGTAGCCCGCGTCGAAGCGCCGCTGGAAGCCCATCTGCAGAATCGTGCCGGCGGCCTCCACCTCGGCGATCGCCTGCAAGGTGCCGCCCAGGTCCAGCGCGATGGGCTTCTCGCAGAACACCGGCAGCCCCGAGCGCGCCGCCCGGCCGATCAGTTCGGCGTGGGCCGGCGTCGCGGTGGTGATCACCACGGCGTCCACGCCCCACCGGAAGATCTCGTCCACTCCCGGGGCCGCCGTCTCGCCCAGCCGGTGCGCCAGCTCCTGGGCCCGCGCGAGATCGGCGTCCGTGAGGATCAGCGATCCGACGTCGCGATGGCGGCTGAGCGTGTTCGCGTGGACGGTGCCGATACGGCCCGTACCGATGACCCCGATGCGCATGGAATCAAAGTGGGCTCACAGCCCGCGCGCTGTCAATGCGTATGTCCGGACAACCGAACTACACGACTTCCCGTCAACAGCGCACGGAGCTACGCTCGCCCCGTGCCGAAACCAGAAGTGGACCCGACCGTGGCGCTGGAGCTCAGCGTGGATCGCAGCAGCCCCGTGCCGCTGTACTTCCAGCTGGCCCAGCAGCTGGAGGCCGCGATCGAGCACGGCGCGCTGACCCCGGGCAGTCTGCTGGGCAACGAGATCGAGCTCGCCGCGCGGCTCGGTCTGTCCCGGCCCACCGTCCGCCAGGCCATCCAGTCGCTCGTCGACAAGGGCCTGCTCGTGCGCCGCCGCGGCGTCGGCACCCAGGTCGTGCACAGCAAGGTCAAACGTCCGCTCGAGCTCAGCAGTCTCTACGACGACCTGGAGGCGGCGGGCCAGCGCCCGGCCACGAAGGTCCTGGTCAACACCGTCGTGCCCGCGACCGCCGAGGTCGCCGCCGCGCTCGGCGTGGCCGAGGAGAGCGATGTGCACCGGGTGGAACGGCTGCGGCTGACTCACGGGGAGCCGATGGCGTACCTGTGCAACTACCTGCCGCCCGGTCTCGTCGACCTGGACACCGGACAGCTGGAGGCCACGGGCCTGTACCGGCTGATGCGCGCCGCCGGGATCACCCTGCACAGCGCCCGCCAGTCCATCGGCGCCCGCGCCGCCACCGCCGACGAGGCCGAGCGGCTCGGAGAGGACGAGGGCGCCCCGCTGCTCACCATGCAGCGCACCACGTTCGACGACACGGGGCGCGCGGTCGAGTTCGGCACGCACACGTACCGGCCGTCCCGCTACTCCTTCGAGTTCCAGCTGCTCGTACGGTCCTGATCCGGGCCGTGGTGGCGCCGTGCCGTTCGCCGTGCGAGGTGGTCCTCATGTCCGGACAATGTGACCGGTGCCCGCTCCCCGGCGCCGGGTGATCGATTGCCATGTCGGACAATGGGGCGTTTGGGGTTTCGAGAACCCGGCCGGGTTCCCGCGGAACCCCGGCACGCACAGCACGGCACAGCAAGAAGGGCACGGCCTCGTGGCACGGTTTCGGACCTGGGTAGGCATCGCGCTGGCGGGGGCACTGTCGCTGTCCCTGGCCGGCTGCAGCAGCACCGGCGGCAAGCGCGCCGAGGACGCCCGCAAGGCCGCGGCGGCCCAGGGGAAGGCGGCGGTGAACACACCCCGCTGGACCTTCGCGATGATCACCCACTCGGGCGACGGCGACACCTTCTGGGACATCGTCCAGAGCGGCGCCGAGCAGGCCGCCGTCAAGGACAACATCAACTTCCTGTACTCCCACGACGACGAGGCGCAGCAGCAGGCGCAGCTCGTGGACGCGGCCGTCGACAAGAAGGTCGACGGGATCATCGTCACCCTCGCCAAGCCCGACGCCATGAAGTCCGCCCTGGACCGGGCCCGGAAGGCCGGCATCCCGGTGGTCACCGTGAACTCCGGCTCGCAGGAGTCCAAGGAGTTCGGCGCGCTCACCCACATCGGTCAGGACGAGACGATCGCCGGTGAGGCCGTCGGCGAGGAGCTGAACGCCCGGGGCCGGGGGCAGGCGCTCTGCGTGCTGCACGAGCAGGGCAACGTCGGTCACGAGCAGCGCTGCGACGGCGTGGAGAAGACCTTCGACGGCAAGGTCGAGCGGCTCTACGTCAACGGCACCAGCATGCCGGACGTGCAGTCCGCCCTCGAGGCGAAGCTCCAGACGGACAAGGCCGTCGACGCCGTCGTCACCCTGGGCGCCCCCTACGCCGACACCGCGGTGAAGGCCAAGCAGGGCGCGGGCAGCAAGGCCGAGATCGACACCTTCGACCTCAACGCCAAGGTGGCCGCCGGGCTGCAGGACGGCACCCTCGGCTTCGCCGTCGACCAGCAGCCCTACCTCCAGGGCTACGAGGCGGTCGACCTGCTGTGGCTGTACAAGTACAACGCCGACGTCCTCGGTGGCGGCCGGCCGGTGCTCACCGGGCCGCAGATCATCACCAAGGACGACGCCGCCGAGCTGGCCGACTACACCGAGCGAGGCACCCGATGAGCGCGACCACGGACGCGGCAACCGTTGACGACAGGGCTGACGAAAGGATTCTGCAGACCTCTGTGCTGCGGAAGCTGCTGGGCCGTCCCGAGCTGGGCTCCGTCGTCGGCGCGATCGCCGTCTTCGTCTTCTTCGCGCTCTTCGCCGACAGCTTCCTGCGCGCCTCCAGCCTCAGCACGGTGCTCTACGCCGCCTCCACGATCGGCATCATGGCCGTGCCCGTGGCGCTGCTGATGATCGGCGGCGAGTTCGACCTGTCCGCGGGCGTCATGGTCACCTCGTCGGCGCTCGTGTCGTCGATGTTCAGCTACCAGATGACCGCCAACGTCTGGGTCGGCGTCGGCGTCTCCCTGCTGGTCACCCTGGCGATCGGCGCCTTCAACGGCTTCATGCTCACCCGCACCAAGCTGCCCAGCTTCATCATCACGCTGGGCACCTTCCTGATGCTGACCGGCCTGAACCTGGGCTTCACCAAGCTGATCGACGGCACCGTCTCCACCAAGACGATCGCCGACATGGAGGGCTTCACCTCCGCCCGCGAGGTCTTCGCCTCCACGATCACCATCGGCGGCGTCGGCTTCAAGGTCACCATCCTGTGGTGGCTCGCCCTGGTCGCCGTAGCCAGCTGGATCCTGCTGCGCACCCGTGCCGGCAACTGGATCTTCGCGGTCGGCGGCAACAAGGACGCCGCCCGCGCGGTGGGCGTCCCGGTCACCAGGACCAGGATCGGCCTCTACATGGGCGTCGCCTTCGGCGCCTGGATCGCCGGCCAGCACCTGCTCTTCTCCTACGACGTCGTCCAGTCCGGCGAGGGCGTCGGCAACGAGCTGATCTACATCATCGCGGCCGTCATCGGCGGCTGCCTGATCACCGGTGGGTACGGCAGCGCCGTCGGCTCGGCGGTCGGCGCGTTCATCTTCGGCATGACCAGCAAGGGCATCGTCTTCGCCGAGTGGAACCCCGACTGGTTCAAGTTCTTCCTCGGAGCGATGCTGCTCCTCGCGACCCTGCTCAACGCCTGGGTCCGCAAGCGCGCGGAGGCCGCGAAATGACGCAGACCGCAGCACGTACGGCGCTCGTCGAGCTGTCCGACGTCAGCAAGAACTACGGCAACGTGCGCGCCCTCGAAGGCGTGTCGCTGGAGGTCCACGCCGGTGAGATCACCTGCGTGCTCGGCGACAACGGCGCGGGCAAGTCGACCCTCATCAAGATCATCGCCGGCCTGCACCAGCACGACGGCGGCACGCTGAGCCTCGACGGCGAGGAGACCCGCCTCTCCTCCCCGCGCGAGGCCCTGGACCGCGGCATCGCCACCGTCTACCAGGACCTGGCCGTCGTCCCGCTCATGCCGGTCTGGCGGAACTTCTTCCTCGGCTCCGAGCCCCGCAAGGGCGTCGCCCCCTTCAAGCGCATGGACGTCGACCACATGCGCCGCACCACCCGCGCCGAACTCCTGCGCATGGGCATCGACCTGCGCGACGTCGACCAGCCCATCGGCACCCTCTCCGGCGGCGAACGCCAGTGCGTGGCGATCGCCCGCGCGGTGCACTTCGGCGCGAAGGTGCTCGTGCTGGACGAGCCGACGGCGGCCCTGGGCGTGAAGCAGTCCGGCGTGGTCCTGAAGTATGTGGCGGCGGCACGGGACCAGGGCCTGGGTGTTGTCTTGATCACCCACAACCCGCACCACGCGTACCTGGTGGGCGACAGGTTCGTGCTCCTCAAGCGCGGCACGATGGTGGGCAATCACGAGCGGGAGGACATCACGCTGGACGAGCTGACGCGGCAGATGGCAGGCGGAAACGAGCTGGACGATCTACGCCATGAACTGGAACGCCGCTAGGGGCGCGGGGCTGTGCCAATTTGCGGCTCCGCCGCGTGGGCGCGACCAGCCACGACGCACCGGAACCCGGCAACGAACCGTTCCACCTGCACCCTGTCCATTCGGCACCCAGCATGAGCGTGCGGCACAATCGCACCCGATGAGCACCTACCGCGACTTCACCGCCCCCATCGGCTCCCGCCGCGCCCCGGTCCTGCGCACCGTGGGCACGCGGGAACGCCGCTCGCACCTGACGGCACCCCGCGTGCCGACGGTCGGCATCGACATCGGCGGTACGAAAGTCATGGCGGGCGTCGTCGACGCCGACGGCAACATCCTGGAGAAGCTCCGCACGGAGACCCCCGACAAGTCCAAGAGCCCCAAGGTCGTCGAGGACACCATCGTCGAACTGGTCCTGGACCTCTCCGACCGGCACGACGTGCACGCCGTCGGCATCGGCGCGGCCGGCTGGGTCGACGCCGACCGCAACCGCGTGCTGTTCGCCCCCCACCTGTCCTGGCGCAACGAACCGCTGCGCGACCGCATCGCCGGCCGCCTCGCGGTCCCCGTCCTGGTGGACAACGACGCCAACACGGCGGCCTGGGCCGAGTGGCGTTTCGGCGCCGGCCGCGGCGAGGACCACCTCGTCATGATCACGCTGGGCACCGGCATCGGCGGCGCGATTTTGGAGGACGGCCAGGTCAAGCGGGGCAAGTACGGCGTCGCCGGCGAGTTCGGCCACATGCAGGTCGTGCCCGGCGGCCACCGCTGCCCGTGCGGCAACCGCGGCTGCTGGGAGCAGTACAGCTCCGGCAACGCCCTGGTCAGGGAGGCCCGCGAGCTGGCGGCCGCCGACTCGCCGGTGGCGTACGGGATCATCGAGCACGTCAAGGGCAGCATCGGCGACATCACCGGCCCGATGATCACCGAGCTGGCCCGTGACGGCGACGCCATGTGCGTCGAGCTGCTCCAGGACATCGGCCAGTGGCTCGGCGTCGGCATCGCCAACCTCGCCGCGGCCCTCGACCCGTCCTGCTTCGTGATCGGCGGCGGGGTCAGCGCCGCCGACGACCTGCTGATCGGCCCGGCGCGCGACGCCTTCAAGCGCCAGCTCACCGGCCGCGGCTACCGCCCCGAGGCCCGCATCGTCCGCGCCCAGCTCGGTCCCGAGGCCGGCATGGTGGGCGCCGCCGACCTGGCCCGGCTGGTCGCCCGCCGGTTCCGCCGCGCCAAGCGGCGCCGGGTGGAGCGGTACGAGCGCTACGAGCGGTACGCCGAGGCCCGCCGCACCTCCCGGGAGTCGCTGTGACCGATCCGCTGCCGCACCAGGCGGGCACCCCTGAGTCGGGCACCCCTCAGGCAGGCGCTCCTCAGGAGCCCGGGCCTCCGGTCGAGGACCGCCGGCACATGATCCGGCGCCGGACGCTCACCCTGCTCACCATCGTGCTGCTCATCGGCATCCCGGCCGGCTACCTCGTGATCTCCGCCAACCAGAGCCGCGACAGCGGCAGGGAGAAGGAGGCGAAGTACGCGGCGACCGGCATGACCGAGGGCTGGCCGTCGAAACTGCAGCGCCGCATCTACGAGGTGCCCGTCCCGATACCGTCCGAAGAGGTCGCGTACTACGAGACGAACAACTGGAAGACCAGTCGCCTCTACGTCCAGTTCGAGACCACCAACGCCGGTCTGGACGCCTTCCTGGCGGGGCTGGGCGTCGACCGGGACGCACTGCAGCAGGAGAAGATCGCCATCAGCGACCGCGCCCAGCAGGTCACCGGCTGGGAGTTCGGCGGGTCCGGTTCCTGGTGGGGCCTGGTCAACGAGCAGCGCAACCCGGCGCCCACCCAGGACGTCGTCGTGAACATGGAGAACCCGGACTACCCGATGGTGTACGTCGTCTCGCGCACCGTTCCCTGACCTGCTCCGGTGGTCCTCCGGGGCCGATTGTCAGACCCCGCCCGTAGAGTCGAAGACATCTGATCCGGCACACGGGCGGGAGGTGACAGGACGTATGAGCGACATGGCTGTGGTGGGCACGAGGGCCACCGGACGAGCGGGGGAGCCCGACGCTGCGGGAGAAGCGGCGGGGCCGTCGGAGGGTGTGGTTCCGTCCGTTCCCCTCCGGCTCGCCGCCGTCTTCCTGCCCGCACCGCTCCCGCGCGACGGGCGGATCGCCTTCTGGGACCCCGACGACGGCTCCGCCGCCGCGCCGTCCGCCGAGCGCGGCGACCGGCACGGGGAACCCACACAGCTCACCGTCGTACGGCCGCACGGCGCCGGCGTCCGGCGCAGGACGACGCCCGCGCTGTCCCTCCCGCTCGCCCAGGCGCTGCCCCTGCTGGTGAGCGCCCGGCACGACCCGGTTGCCCACCCGGCCACCGCCTGCTGGGGCGCCGCCGCCCTGCACGCCCTGCGGCTCACCGCGCGCGGCCGACTGCTGCCCGGGCTGACGGCGACCGGGCACGACGCCTGGCGGGCCGGCCCCCTGGACCCCGACGACATCGCGCATCTGCGCGCGGTGGCCGCCGCCCTGCCCCCGGAGGGCCACGCGGTCCCGCTGGACGGCCCCGGCCCGATCCGGCTGCCGGAGCCGGAAGCACTGGTCCGCGCCTTCCTGGACGCGGTCGCCGACACCCTGCCCCGTACCCCGGCCGCACCCCACGCCTCGGGCCGTCCCTTCGCCGCCCGCACGGCCCAGCGCCTGCCCGACGCCCACGACTGGGCCGCGGAGGTCGCCGCCGGCATGGACGCGGGCGTACGGATCTCGCTCCGCCTGGACCTGTCGGCGTACGACCTCTTCGACGGGGAGGGCGACGGAGAGGGCCTCGGCGGCGCGCGCCGCGCGGGGGCGGCGGTCGTCCAGGTGCACAGCCTCGCCGACCCCACCCTCGTCGCCGACGCGGCGGACCTGTGGTCGGGCGCGGCCGACGCGGCGTTCGGCCCCCGCGCGCGCGTGGACGCCGCCCTCGCCGTGCGGCGCGCGGCGCGGGTCTGGCCCCCGCTCGACCGGCTCACCGAGCAGGACGTGCCCGACGTCCTCGGCCTCTCCGAGGAGGAGGTCACCGACCTGCTGGGAGTGGCGGCCGGCCGGCTCGCCGCCGCCGGAGTCGCCGTCCACTGGCCCCGGGACCTCGCCCAGGACCTCACCGCGACCGCGGTGGTCCGGCCCGCGCCCGGCTCGGCGACGGACGGCACCGGTTTCTTCGAGAGCGAGGACCTTCTCCAGTTCCGCTGGCAGCTGGCGATCGGCGGCGACCCGCTCACCGAGGCCGAGATGGACACCCTCGCCGAGGCCCACCGTCCGGTCGTCCGGCTGCGCGACCGCTGGGTGCTGGTCGACCCCGCGCTGGTCCGCCGCGCCCGCAAGCGCGACCTGGGCCTGCTCGACCCGGTCGACGCCCTCTCCGTCGCCCTCACCGGCAGCGCGGAGGCCGACGGCGAGACGGTCGACGTGGTGCCGGTCGGCGCGCTGGCCGCCCTGCGCGACCGGCTCACGGCCGGGGTACGCCCCGCCGAGGCGCCGCCCGGCCTGCACGCCACGCTCCGCGACTACCAGCTGCGCGGCCTGGCCTGGCTCGACCTCATGACCTCCCTCGGCCTCGGCGGCTGCCTCGCCGACGACATGGGCCTCGGCAAGACGGTCACCGTCATCGCCCTGCACCTCAAGCGCGCCCGCACCGAGCCGACCCTGGTGGTCTGCCCGGCCTCACTGCTGGGCAACTGGCAGCGGGAGATCACCCGCTTCGCGCCCGGCGTCCCCGTCCGCCGCTTCCACGGCGCCGACCGCACCCTGGACGACCTCACCGGCGGCTTCGTCCTCACCACGTACGGCACGATGCGGTCCGCCGCGGCGACGCTGGCCGAGCAGCACTGGGGCATGGTCGTCGCGGACGAGGCGCAGCACGTCAAGAATCCGTACTCGGCGACGGCGAAGGCCCTGCGCACCATCCCGTCCCCCGCGCGCGTCGCCCTGACCGGCACACCGGTGGAGAACAACCTCTCCGAGCTGTGGGCCCTGCTCGACTGGACCACCCCCGGGCTCCTCGGCCCCCTCAAGTCCTTCCGCGCCCGGCACGCGCGCGCGGTGGAGAACGGCGAGGACGAGCAGGCGGTGGAGCGCCTCGCCCGGCTGATCCGGCCCTTCCTGCTGCGCCGCAGGAAGTCCGACCCGGGCATCGTCCCCGAGCTGCCGCCGAAGACCGAGACGGATCACCCCGTCCCGCTCACCCGCGAACAGGCCGCGCTGTACGAGGCGGTCGTGCGCGAGTCGATGTTCGCCATCGAGGCGGCCGAGGGCATGGGCCGCCGGGGCCTCGTGCTCAAGCTCCTGACCTCACTGAAGCAGATCTGCGACCACCCCGCGCTGTTCCTGAAGGAGGAGCGCCCGCCGGGCGGAGCCGACCGGCTGACCGCCCGCTCCGGCAAACTCGCCCTGCTGGACGAGCTGTTGGACACGGTGCTCGCGGAGGACGGTTCGGCGCTCGTCTTCACGCAGTACGTCGGCATGGCCCGCCTCATCACCTCCCACCTGACCGCCCGGGCGGTCCCCGTCGACCTCCTGCACGGCGGTACGCCGGTGCCGGAGCGCGAGCGCATGGTGGACCGCTTCCAGAGCGGGGAGACCCCCGTCCTCGTCCTGTCCCTGAAGGCCGCCGGCACCGGCCTGAACCTCACGCGCGCCGGCCACGTCGTGCACTTCGACCGCTGGTGGAACCCGGCCGTCGAGGAACAGGCCACCGACCGCGCCTACCGCATCGGCCAGACCCAGCCGGTCCAGGTCCACCGCCTCGTCACCGAGGGCACGGTGGAGGACCGTATCGCCGAGATGCTCCAGTCCAAACGGGCCCTGGCCGACGCGGTCCTCGGCTCCGGCGAGGCGGCCCTCACCGAGCTGACCGTGCGTGAACTGTCCGACCTGGTGTCCCTGCGGAGGCCGTCATGACCCCCCGGCCCGCCGACGAGGCACGCCGCGCCCTGCGCGAGGCACGCGAGCGCGGGGAGGAGGCGCCGGGCGACTCCACCGCCGACGCCACGGAGCGTCAGCCGGCGCCGGAGCAAGGGCAGGACCATGCCGACCGGGACCGGGACCGCAAGCGCGGAGAGAACCCCGGGACACGCCCCGGGGACATCGCCCGCGCGGCGCTGCGCAGCGCACGGGTCGCACGGCTCGCCCGGCACGAGGGGGCGGACGACGGCGCCAGGGCAGAACGGGGCGCGACGGCGGACGGCGGCCCGCAGGCCACGCCCGGCACCCCCGCGGAGGAAGGGGATCGGCCCGCAGAGGTGACCCGGCCGGCTGAGCCGATGGTTTCCGAGGCAGCGACCGCTTTGCCTCCGACGGACCGCTCCGACGACGCGGCGGGCCCCGTCGGTGACCCGTCGACCCCTCCGGACGAGGAGACCGCCCCTGCTCCAGTGACTCCTCCCGGCGGTGCGACCCCCGCGGCTCGCCCCGGCTCAGGGACCGAGGGCGAGGGGCGACCGGCGGATGTGGCGCGTGAGGCGTTGCGGGCGGCGCGCCGACAGGCTCGGGCGGACACCGCCACCAAGGGTGCGGCGAGCACACGGCGGCTGTCCGGCCCGGCCCGTCGCCTGCACGGCACCGGCGGTTCGCGCACCGCCGACGCCCGCGCCCGTGCCGTGCGGGAGTTCATCGCGGACGCGTTCCGGCTGCCCCCGGAGGCCGAGGCGGACCCGGCCGGTGAGCCCCCGACCTCGGCCGGTGAGCCGCCGACCTCGGGAGGGCCTGCGGGGTCCTCGGGCGAGTTTGCCGGGGCCTTCGGAAGGCCTGCCGGGTCGTCTGGCGACCTTGCAGGGGTGTCTGGGAGACCCGCCGAGTCGTCCGGCGAGTCCGTCGGGACCCCCGGCGAGTCCGTCGGGACGCCCCGTGAGTCCGTCGGGACTCCCGGCGAGTCCGTCGGGACGCCCCGTGAGTCCGTCGGGACGCCCCGTGAGTCCGTCGGGACTCCCGGCGAGTCCGTCGGGACGCCCCGTGAGTCCGTCGGGACTCCCGGCGAGTCCGTCGGGACCTCCCGTGAGTCCGTCGGGACCTCCCGTGAGTCCGTCGGGACCCCCCGTGAGTCCGCCGGGGCCTCTGGTGAGCCCGCTCGGACCTCCCTCGAGTCCGCCGGTGGGCCTTCCGTAGGGAACCCGGTGATGGCTTCGCGCGCGGAGCCGGACGCGTCGCGCGGCCCGAACCCCACCCCCGTATCTGCTCCCACGTCCTCCCACGTCGCGATGCCGGCCCCGTACCGCGACCTGGCCGATTCCGTTGCCGATCCCGACCCCGACCCCGACCCCGATCCCGATCGCGATCGCGATGCCGATGCCGATCGCGGCGAGCCGTGGCTCCGGCCCGCGTCGTCGCACGGCTCCGGCTCCCCGTCGCCCCGTCGCCAGGCGGTTCCGCCTCCGGAGCGTGGCCGCCCCGCGGCGCACGGCCGGTCGCTCCCGCCCTCGCCGCCCGGGACCCCCCGCGCCCCCCGCTCCATGGCCGCCCCGGGCCGTGACGGCGAGCTGCGTCGTACCTTCCCCGCGCTCCCGCCCCGGGCGGCGGCGGACGAGGGCTTCGCCGGGACGTGGTGGGGCAACGCGTGGGTGACCGCGTTGGAGGAGGGCGCCCTGGACGCCGCGCGGCTGGCGCGGGGGCGCGGGTATGCCGAGCGGGGACACGTCGATGCCATCACCGTGACGCCCGGCCTGGTCCTCGCCTATGTGCAGGGCAGCCGGCCCCGGCCGTACCGCGTGCAGGTGCGGCTGCGCACCCTGGGCGACGACGACTGGCAGCGGTTCCTGGACGCGGCCGTCGAGCGGCCCGGGCACATCGCCGCGCTGCTCGACAAGGAGCTGCCCCACTCCCTGGCCGACTGCGGCGTCCCCCTGCTTCCCGGCCCCGGCGACCTCGCCCCGCAGTGCAGTTGCCCCGACTCCGGACACCCCTGCAAGCATGCCGCCGCCCTCTGCTACCAGACGGCACGTCTGCTCGACGCCGACCCCTTCGTCCTGCTCCTGCTGCGCGGCCGGGGCGAACGCGAGCTGCTCGACGCCCTGTCCCGGCTGAACGCGGCCCGTGCCGCCCGCGCCGCCCAGGACCGCGGACCGGCCCCGCTGCCCGGCGTCCGGGCCGCCGAGGCACTGGCCGCGCGCATCCGGCCGCCCCTCCCGGCCCCGCTGCCCGCGCCGCCGCATCCCGAACAGCCCCCGGCCTGTCCGGCGGCCCCGGGCGGCCCCGACCCCTTCGCCCTGGACCAGCTGGCCACCGACGCCGCCGCCCGCGCCCACACGCTGCTCACCACGGGCCGCGACCCGGTCGGTGGGCTGTCGCTGTGGCAGGACGCCGTCCGCCTCGCCGCGGCCCGACCGGGCTCCGGACTCACCGCCGGCACCCGCGCGCTCTACGCGGCCCTCGCCTCGGCCGCCGGTCGAGGGACCGCGGAGCTGGCGCGCGCCGTGGCCGCCTGGCGGCAGGGCGGCCCGGACGGCCTCGACGTCCTGGAGGAGCCCTGGGACCCGCCGGCCGGTCGTTTCGACCGCGCCCGCCCCCTGCTGCTCGCCGCCGACCTCCCCGCCTTCCGCCCTTGGCGCAACCGCCTCACCCATCCCCGGGGCCACGTCCAGCTCAGACTCGGCCGGACGGGTCTCTGGTACGCCTACGAGTCGGAGCCCGGCCGCGACGACTGGTGGCCGCGTGGCACCCCCGACCTCGACCCCGTCGGCGCCCTGACGGGCCTGGGCGTAGCGGGCGACCTCTGACCGTCCCGACCCGCCCCGACCACCGTCCCGACCCGCCCGACCACCGTCCCGACCGGTGCGTCGAGGCCTTCGGTGGGTACCCGTCCCCCGGACCCAGAAAGGCCTCCCGGCCTCAGGGAGATGAGTACTCATGGTCTCGCACACCGTCTCGCAGACCGCGAAGGTCCCCTCGGGAGGGGTGAGGCTGGACGGCGACCTGACGCTTCCCGCCGGGGCGCGAGGGGTGGTCCTGTTCGCGCACGGCAGCGGCAGCTCACGATTCAGCCCCCGCAACCGTGCCGTCGCCGCCGGACTGCACCGGGCCGGGTTCGGCACGCTGCTGCTGGACCTGCTGACCGAGGACGAGGAGCGCGAGGACATCGACACCGGCCGGCACCGTTTCGACATCGCCCTGCTGGCCCGCCGCTTGTCGGACGCCGTCGACTGGCTGGAGCGCCGCCCGGACACCACGGATCTGCCCGTGGGCCTGTTCGGGGCGAGCACGGGGGCGGGAGCCGCGCTGGCGGCGGCGGCCGGGCGGCCGAAACGGGTGTCCGCGGTGGTGTCGCGGGGAGGCCGCCCGGACCTGGCCGGCGACGCACTGCCCCAGGTCACCGCCCCGGTTCTGCTCATCGTGGGCGGCAGCGACACGACCGTACTGGAGCTCAACCGGGAGGCTGCCGAAGAGCTGTCGGCACCCCACCGCCTCCACGTCGTGCCGGGCGCCACGCACCTCTTCCCGGAACCCGGCGCCCTCGAGCAGGTCACCGAGGCCGCCGCCGACTGGTTCCGCGACCACATGGGCGGCGGCTGAAGCCGCGCGCGGCCGGCGGCCCGCCGCGGTTTCACCGGCGTGCGGCAGGAAACCCCGAACAGTGGCGCCGGTGCGCACCCCTTTCGCCCCGCATGAGACATGAGAAAGGCGGTCACCAGGCCATGCGATTCCCCAACCGCAAGGAAGCCGGCCAGGAACTCGCCCTCCGCCTCATGGAATGGGCCGCGGACGGCGACCTCCCCGACCCCGTCGTCCTCGCCCTGCCCCGAGGCGGTGTCCCCGTGGCCGTCCAGATCGCCCGGGCCCTGAGCGCGCCGCTGGACGTGCTGGTCGTACGCAAGATCGGTCTGCCCGGCCGACCGGAGGCGGGCATCGGCGCGATCGTCGGCGACGACCCGCCGCTCTTCGACACGCGGGCCCTGGAGATGCTCGGTCTGAGCGAGGACCGCCTCGTCCCGGACGTGGAACGCGAGCGCGCCGAACTGCACCGCCGCAACCTGCTGTACCGGGGCGACCGCCCCGCGCCCGACATCAAGGACCGGACCGTGATCGTCGTCGACGACGGCCTGGCCACCGGCGCCACCGCCCGCGCCGCCCTGCGGTACCTGCGCCGCCTGGGCCCCGCCCGCCTGATCCTCGCCGTCCCCGTCGGCGCGCCGGAATCCTGCGCCGAGATGCGCTCGGAAGCCGACGACGTCGTCTGCCTGTACCAGCCGCCGGACTTCCAGGCGGTCGGCCTCTGGTACGAGGACTTCGATCAGGTGAGCGACGAAGAGGTGATCGGGACACTCCGCGAGCACTGAACCCAAGAGAACCCACCGGTGTCCGATTCTCGCCAGTGCGCCGTAAATGCCTGGACCGAGAACGTCCCCTGACGGGACACTTCCGACCTCCGAAACTCCGGGAGTGTGATGGGGACAACAGACACACGAGCGCCGACGCCGGGCAGGAGCGCGGTCGTTCTGGCGCTGCGCCACTACGGCCGGGAACTGCTGCGCCTACGACTACTGGCCCTGCCCGCGCTGCTGCTGCCGGCCGTGGGCAACATCGGCATCCGGTACGTCGCCCCGCTGCTGATCGCCAAACTGGCGGGACAGGCCGCCGGCGACGGCGGGCTCACCCTCACCTCGGCGCTGCCGTACGTGGTGGGCTTCGGGGTGACGCTGCTGCTCGCCGAGGCCGTGTGGCGGGTCGGGCAGCACTGCCTGAACCGCGTGGACGCCCTCGGCATGGAGCACCTGTACGTGAGCGGCATGGACGAACTCCTCGCCAAGGACGCGGCGTTCTTCCACGACAACTTCGCCGGCTCCCTGACCAAACGGGTGCTGAGCTTCGGCAAGCGCTTCGAGGACTTCGTCGACACGGTGACGTACCGGATCGTGGGCAGCCTCGTCCCCCTGGTGTTCGGTGCCGTGGTGCTGTGGAGCTACGAACCGATGCTGGTCGCCGGCCTCCTTCTGATGATCGCGCTGACGGTGGTGGCCGCGACCCCACTGATCCGTCGGCGGCAGCGGCTCGTCAACGACCGTGAGGCGGCGATCGCCCGGGTCTCCGGCCACGTCGCCGACAGCCTGATGAACATGGAGACCATCCGGGCGTTCGCGGCCGAGCGGCGCGAGGCCGACGAACACCGCAGCCGCGTCGCGGACTCCCGGCGCCTGACGCTGCGGTCGTGGGACTACGGCAATCTGCGCGTCGACACCCTGATCGCCCCCATGTCCGTGCTGACCAACGTGCTGGGTCTGCTCGTCGCCATCGCCTTCGGTGGCCCCGGTCAGGGAGTGGAGGAGGTCGTCGTCGCCTTCACCTACTACTCCAACGCGACCCAGATCATGTTCGAGTTCAACCAGATCTACCGGCGGCTGGAAAGCTCGATGACCGAAGCCGCGCAGTTCACGGAGCTGCTGCTGGACCCGCCCACCGTGCTCGACCCGACGGAGCCCGAACCGCTCGCACCGAAGGACACCGGCATCCGCTTCGCGGCGGTGACCTTCGCCCACTCGGGTGCGAAGCCGATCTTCGAGGGACTCGACCTGGACGTGCCGGCGGGCGCACGGATCGGTCTGGTCGGCAGGTCCGGCGGCGGCAAGACCACCCTCACCCGGCTTCTGCTGCGGATGTCGGACATCGACGAGGGACGCATCCTGATCGGTGGTCAGGACATCAGTCGGCTGCGCCAGACCGACCTGCGCTCACTGATCGCCTACGTCCCGCAGGAACCCGCCATGTTCCACCGCAGCCTGCGGGACAACATCGCCTTCGCGCGCCCCGGCGCCACCGACGACGAGATCCACGCGGCGGCCGCGGCCGCGCACGTCACGGAGTTCGCGGACCATCTTCCCGACGGATTCGCCACCTTGGTGGGGGAGCGGGGAGTCAAACTCTCCGGCGGCCAGCGCCAGCGCGTCGCCCTCGCCCGGGCCATCCTGCGCGACGCCCCGATCCTGCTGCTCGACGAGGCGACCAGCGCCCTGGACTCGGAGAGCGAGCTCCTCGTCCAGGACGCCCTGTGGCGGCTGATGGAGGGACGTACGGCCCTCGTGGTCGCCCACCGCCTGAGCACCGTCGCCGGCATGGACCGTCTCGTCGTCCTCGACCGCGGAAGCGTCGTCGAGCAGGGCACCCACGAGGAACTGCTCGTGGCGAACGGTGCCTACGCCAAGCTGTGGCAGCACCAGTCGGGCGGCTTCCTCGGCGAGAGCGCCGAGTCGGCCCTCGAAAGCCCGGTCCACGTGACCGAGTCGGTTTCCGGACACCCTTGACCACAGGGCGGCGTGACGTCCGTGCCAAGTCCTGGCGGACGCCTCGACCTCTGTTTGATCTCTGGGGAGTACGAGACCGTCACGACGATGCGAGAGGTATCTCTTGAGCAGGCTAATGGACGTGTTCGACGCGTTGGTTTCTCCGAGTTACCGCACTTTCGGGCTGGTTGACACGACCGTCGACATCCATGGACTGGACGCGGACTCCACGAAGTGGTTGCTCTCCGCTCCCGGCCTCGTGTACATGCAGGTACCGGCCCAGGTGATTCGGGCCACCGTGCGGCTGGAGAGCTGGTCCACCCGCCCTCCGGAAGAGGATGCCCCGTGGTTCGGACGGGAAGAGGTGCAGGTGCGACTCCCCGGCGGCGACCTGGCCGTCCATACCCTCGACGGGGGTCGGCAAGAGGTCCCGCTGATCCTGCCGTCGCCCGGGGTGTACAGGATGCGGTGGCAGTGGATGTTCAACAGCGAAAGCGGCCCCTTCGTCTCACCGCTTTCGTGGCGCACTCTGGAGGTTCCTCCGCTGAGGGAGAAGAGGCTGAACGGCACGGATCAGTACTGTCTCGTGCAGATCTGGCGCACCTTGGCCGAGTGAAGAGGCGAACCGGTCGCCGCACCCAGCCGTTCTTCAGCGGCCGTCGCACGGGTCGGCACCCGCAGGCATCGGCCGGGTGTCGGCCGCCAGGCAGGAGGAGTACACCCGTGGTGGCGTGGGCTGCGGCTCCGGTTCCGGCGCGGTACCCACGGCGATGATCGCCGCCGCACCTATGCAGGCCAGCGCTGCCAGCGAGGCGAGCGCCGTGCGGCGGCTCACCGGTCGTCCCCGAAGTGGTCGCGGATCTCGTCGCTGCAGTCGTCCGAGCCGGCCTTGCGTCGGGAGAAGGTCAGCACTCCGTCGTCCTTGCCGTCCTGCTTGGCCTCGGCCAGCTGCGTCTCGATGTCCGCGATGTACTCGGCGCACTCCTCGCTGACGGGTTTCTCGGGTTGCGGGCCCTGTGGTGAGGAAGCGTTCAGTGCGACGGTGGCGGCGATGCCGGTCGCGCACAGCACCGCCCACGCGACCACCCACGTGCGGCGGCTCATCCGTATCGGCTCGGGCATCCAGGCATCCTACGAGCGGCGCAGCGGGCCGTGTCCGGTGGTGGAGTGCAGGTGGTGCAGGAGTGATGCGGCGCCTCGGACGGCGAGGGCGAGAGAGGTCAGCGTCGGGTTGCAGGCGGTGGCGGTCGGGATGACGTTGTTGCCCGCGACCCACAGGCCCCGGGTGTGCCAGACGCGGCTGTGGCTGTCGCAGACGCTGGTGCCGTCGTCGGCGGGCCCCATGCGCGTGGTGCCCTGGTAGTGCAGCGAGCTGCCCGCGGGCAGGAGGACGGGGGAGTCGTCCAGGGGGATCCCCACGGCGGTGCCCGCTTCGGTGACGGCCTTCTTCGCTTCTTCGATCGTGGTGAGGTCGCGTTCGGTGTAGCGGTAGTGGATGCGCAGGGCGGGCAGGCCGTACGCATCGGTCGTGGTGTCGTCGAACTCGACGCGGTCCTCGGCGGTGATGTCCTTGGCGCAGAACCAGCCCAGTCCGACGACCGTGCCGGGCTCGACGGTCGTGTCGTCGGCGAGCGGGACCGGTGACGCGTCGAGCTGCATCACCTGGCCGTGGAAGGGGTGCGCATCGGTGTACGGGACCCAACTGACGCCGCTCTGGGGGACGATGGCGCCGTCCTCGTCGCGGGCGCGGTCCGTGACGGCGCGGTGGGTGGTGACGACGTCGTCGGGCAGGCGGGCGGCGTGGACGATCTGCGGCTGGTCGTTGAGGTAGCGGCCCAGCGCGGGCGGGCGGATGCCGGAGGCGTGCAGGAGTTGCGGGGTGCGCAGGGCGTCCGCGGCCACGACGACCGCCCGTGCGGAGACCGTCCGCTCCTCGCCGTCGGCCAGGTTCCGTACGGTCACTCCGGTCGCGGTGCCGGCGTCCAGGACGACGCGCAGGCACAGGCAGCGGTCGGCGATCTCCACCCGCGGGTCGCGTGCCGCCGGGCCGAGGACGACGTCCGTACCGCTCCAGGTGTGGGCGCCGTCGGGGCGCCTGGTGACGGCCAGGGGCATCGGGGCCACCCGGCGGTGGTCCGGCCGGCCGGGGTCGAAGAGGGCGGAGAGGCGGGCGCGTACCTCGTCCGCGAAGGGGGCGTGGTCGAAGGCGTGGGTGTCGACGCGCAGGAGCTGTTCGGCCCGGGCGAGGTGGGCGTCCATCTCGGTGTCGGGGATGAAGCCGATGCGTTCGCCGTCGCCGGGGCGGGGGCAGGCGCCGGTCCAATGGGCGCCCATGCCGCCGACGTTGGTGGAGAGGGCGGCCGCGGGGAGGTCGGGGGCGCCGAGCAGGCGGGTGCCGGGTCGACCGGCCGGGCCGGGACCTTCGGAGGCGTGCTGGGCCAGCGCGCGTTCACCCGGGTCGGGGATGTTCTTCACGTGCGCGCCCGGCACGTCCGTCAGCCGCGGACCGGCGTCGAGCAGCAGGATGCGGGCGGTGGGGTGGTGGTCGTACACCTCGCGTACGTAGGTGCTGCCGGCGGGGCCGCTGCCGACGACGACGAGGTCGTAGGAGGATGCCGAGGGGAGGGACATGGAGGGCTCCGGGTGAGGGTCAGGCCATGACGAGGGGGCGCAGGGTGTGGTGGGCGATGGTCAGGCCCTGGCGGACCTTGTCCGGGGTGCCGCCCCACAGTGGGTCCTCGTGCTCGACGGAGAGGGTGCCGGTGAAGCCCGCCTCGTAGAGGCGGTCGACCACGCGGGCCCAGTCGACCTGGCCGCGGCCCGGGACGCGGTAGCGCCACCAGCCGGTGGCCCAGGGGTCGCCGTTCTTGGCGGTGGTGCCGAAGAAGCCGTACCGGTTGCGGGCGACGGGGTCGAGCTCGATGTCCTTGGCCTGGGCGTGGACGATGCGGTCGGCGTACGGCGTGATGGTGGCCAGGGGGTCGATGCCCAGCCACATCAGGTGGGAGGGGTCCCAGTTGAGGTACAGGCCGAGGGAGAACATCCACTCCCACAGCTCGGGGGAGTAGGCGATGTTGCCGGGATGCCCGTCGGGGTGCCAGCCCTCCATCACGCAGTTCTCGATGATCAGCTTCACGCCGCGTTCGCCCGCGTGGTCGACGAGTTCGGGCAGGACGCGTTCGGCCTCCCGCTGGTTCTCGGGCACGCTGCGGGCCGGGTCGCGGCCGATGAAGGTGCCGACGTACGGCACGCCGAGGGCCTGGGCCGCGTCGACGGCGTGCTTGAGGTGGGTGCGGATCTCCTCGCGGCGGACGGGGTCGGGATGGAGGTTGTTCTCGTAGTACGCCAGGGCCGAGATCTCCAGGCCGGTTTCCTCCGTCAGCCGCTGTACGCGCTCGCGTTCGGCCGCGTCGAAGCGGGCGACGTCGATGTGCGCCGCCTCGAAGTCGCGTCCGCCGGTGCCGGGCCAGACGGCGACCTCCAGGCAGTCGTATCCGGCTCGCGCGGCCCAGCCGGCGACCTCCTCGAGCGGCCAGGTGGGCAGGCAGGCGGTGAGCATGCCGAGTTTCATGCGGGGACCTCCGTCCATGTGGCGTCGTCGGCGGCCGAGTCGAGCACGGCCTGGGTCAGGCGGGCGGCGCGCAGCCCGGCGTCGAAGGTGGGCAGGCCGTCGACGCTCTCGCCCCGTACGGCGGCGTAGGTGTCGGCGACGAAGTCGGTGAAGCACGCGCGGTAGCCCTGCGGATGGCCGGGCGGGAGCGCGTCCGGGCGTCCCCCGTCGCGTGCGGGGTCGCGGGTCAGCACGCGGTCGGCGTCCCGGCCGCCGATCCAGAGGCGTTCGGGGTTCTCCTGGTCGAAGACGTAACTGGCGTCCGGGCCGTCGAAGGAGAACCACAGCCGGTTCCTGCGTCCGGCGCTGGCCTGGCTGACGACCAGGGAGCCGAGCGCTCCGGTGTCGGTGCGGAAGGAGATCACTCCGCCGTCCTCGGTGGCGACGGCCCGGCCCGCGCGGACGGGGTGGGCGCGACCGAGCGTGGCCTGCACGGCGGTGATGCGCTGCCCGGTGACGAACTCCATCAGGTCGCACCAGTGGATGCCGATGTCACCGAAGGCCCGGCTGCCGCCGCCGCGCCCTGCGTCCACCCGCCAGTTGTCGGTTTCCGCGTCGGCGAGCCAGTCCTGGAGGTAGGAGCCGTGCAGCAGCCACGGCCCGCGGGCGTCGGCCGCGATCAGCGAGCGTGCCAGCCGTACGGAGGCGTAGAAGCGGTAGACGAAGGGCACGGTGGCCACGCGGCCCGTCCGCGCCGCGAGATGCGCGAGGTCGTCCGCCTCCTTCACCGAGACCGCCAGCGGCTTCTCGCAGACCACGTGCTTGCCGGCCTCCAGTGCCCGCCGGGCCATGTCGTGGTGCAGATGGTTGGGCGTGCAGATGTGGACGACGTCCACGTCCGAGGCCAGTACGTCCTCGAAGGCGGCCGGCGCGGCACCGGGGACGGCTTCGGCCAGCTCCCGGGCGCGGGCGGGCGAGCTGCCGGCGACCAGGCGCGCCCGGCCCCTCGCCGCCGTGACGGCACGGGCGTGGACGGACCCCATGAAGCCCGTGCCCACGATCGCGGCCTGTACCTGCTGCGTCATGGCAGCCTCCGGCTTCTCCTGCGATGAGTATCTGTATGCGTAGTGATGCGCATGGACGGACAGCACTATTGCACGTCGCAAGCAAAAGTCGTCAAGAGTGTGCTCCGTCACGGCAGAAGTGCGGAATGATGTCGGCATGTCACGCCGCCCCCCGACCGCCGTCGACCAGTACGAGGCCCTCGCCACCGTCCTGCGCCTGGTGCGCCGCAACCGGGCCCGGACCCGCCCGGAACTGGGTGCCGCCGCCCTGCTGGGGCGCACCGTCATCTCCCAGCGGGTGGAGGAGGCCATGGAACTGGGCCTCCTGGAGGACGCCGACACCGGCCCGTCGAGCGGCGGCCGGGCGCCCAGGCGACTGCGGTTCCGCTCCGAGGAAGGGCTGGTGCTGTCGGCGGTGCTCGGGGTGGCGGCGCTCGACGTGGCGGTGACCGATCTCGACGCCGGCGTGCTGCAACACCGGCACCTGGAGTGGCCCGTCGCGCGCGGCCCCGAGGAGACGCTCGAATTCCTCGACGGCCAGTTCGCGGGCCTGCTCGAGAAGCGCGACGCGGCCCGCCTGTGGGCCGTGGTGATCGGGATCCCCGGGCCGGTGGAGTTCGCGACGGGGCGTCCCTCCCAGCCGCCGATCATGCCCGGCTGGGACGGCTACGACCTGCGCGGACGCCTCCAGGACCGCTACGGCGTGCCGGCCTGGGTCGACAACGACGCCAACCTGCTGGCCCTCGGCGAGGCCTGGACCACGGGACTCGACGACGACCGGCACATGATCTACGTGAAGGCCGGCACCGGCATCGGCGCGGGCATCGTCGGCGGGGGGCGGATCCACCGAGGCAGCAAGGGCTCCGCCGGCGACATCGGGCACGCGCGCGTACTGGAGGACAGCTCCGTGATGTGCCGGTGCGGGCGGACCGGCTGCCTGGAGGCGCTCGCGGGCGGCTGGGCACTGGCCCGGGACGCGGTCACCGCCGTCCACGAGGGGCGCAGTCGCTTCCTGGCCGACATCCACCGGGCCACCGGGGAGATCACGCCCGCCGACATCGGGCTCGGTGTCGCGGCCGGGGACCCGTGGTGCCTGACCGCGGTGGCGCGGGCCGGTGAGCGCATCGGCAGCCTGATGGCCGCCCTGGTGAACTTCTACAACCCCGACTGCCTGGTCTTCGGCGGCGGCGCGGTCACCGGCGCGGACACCTTCCTGCGCGTCGTCGACCACACGGTGCGCAGCCGGGCCCTGCCCCTGGCCTCGGCGGACCTGAGCATCCGAGCCTCCGCCGCGGGCGACACCGGCGGCGTCATGGGCGGCGCCCAGCTCGCCGTCGAGGCCCTCCTGTCGGCGGACGCGCTCGCGGCCTGGGCGCCGTACGGAAAGCCGTCGGCGGTGGAGCCCGCCCGGCTCGTGGGCGGAGCCTGACGCACACTCGGCCTCCCCCGCCCGGGTCCACGGGCGCCGGGCCACGCGTGCAGGCACACGGAGGCCGGCACACGGATGCCGGTTGACGGATACCGACGGGGTGACGCATCCGTATGCCGATCTCGCGCACAGGCTCCCCCTGAAACCATTGACTTATGTCTGGCGCGTGCATAAGTTCCCACGGCAGTGAGCGGACTCAGGACGACGTCCGCCGCAGTCACCGGCAGCCGCCCTCCCGCTCCGCCTCTCGCGCGTCGCGGCGGCCCGCCCCTGCCTCCCGAAGGGACTCGACGATGAGTGCCGTGCCCTCACCCGCCACCGGCGTGGCCGCCCCGTCCTCCGCCGAGCCGCGTCCACTGACCAGGTCCGCCCAGTTCGGCTACGGGCTCGGCGACCTGGCGTCCAACCTGACCTGGACCACGCTGACGGCGTTCCTGCTGTTCTTCTACACCGATGTCGCCGCCCTGACCGCCGCCACCGCCGGCACCATCCTGCTGATCGGCCGGATCGCGGACGCCGTCATCGACCCGGTCGTCGGCCTGGCCGTCGACCGCACCCGCACCCGCTTCGGCCGCGCCCGCCCCTACCTCATCTTCGCCGCGCCCGTCCTCGGCCTCGCCTTCGCCCTGGCCTTCACCTCGCCCGGCACCGGCACCACGGCGGTGATCTGGGCCGCGGTCACCTTCGTCGTCGTCGGCGTGTGCCACTCGCTCGTCAACGTCCCCTACGGCGCGATGCTGCCCATGCTCACCGACGACACCGACACCCGCCTGAAGATGAGCGGCTACCGGTTCGTCGGCGCCTCGCTCGGCCTGATCACCGTCTCCCTCGCCGTCATGCCGCTCGCCGAAGCCCTCGGCGGCGCCGACCGGGCCCGAGGCTTCACCGGCATGGCGATCGTCCTCGGCGCGGCCGGCACCCTGCTCTACTGGATCGTCGCCCTGCTGTGCCGGGAACGCCCCGCCCCGCCGGCCGCCCGCGAGGCCACCTCCCTGCGCGCCCTCGCCTCCCTGTCCCGCAACCGCCACTGGCTCGGGGTGAGCGCCGCCTCCCTGGCCGCCTTCGTCCGGCTGGGCATCATCACCGCCGGCGCCGTCTACTACGCCCGCGACGTCCTGAACGACACCTGGGCCACGAGCTACATCCTGCTCGCCTTCTCCGCCTCCGCGCTGGCCGGCTCCCTCGTCACGCCCTGGTGTCTGCGCCGTACCGGAAAGCGCCGTGGCATCGTCATCGGCCTCGTCGCGACGGCCGCCCTGTACGTCCTCCTCTTCTTCCTGGACGGACAGCCGGCCGCGTTCATCGCCGTGTTCCTCCTCGCCAACCTGCTCGGCGGCTTCGGCTTCGTCGCCGCGCCGGCGCTCGTCTCGGACACCGTCGACCACCACGAGACCCTCACCGGCCGCCGCGACGAGGGCCTGCTCTACGCCGGCTACAGCTTCGCCACCAAGGTGGGCACCGCGCTCGGCGGCTCCCTCTTCGCCTGGGCGCTCGCCTGGGGCGGCTATCGCGCCGACCACGTCTCCGCCGGTGCGAGCCGCGCCATCGAGTGGGCCTTCGTCGGCCTCCCGGCCGTGCTCTGCCTGGTCCAGGCGGCCTGCATGCGCCTGTACGACCTGGAGCGGCACCCCGCCTGACCGCGGCGCCGACGCCGGGCCACCCCCTCCACGCACTCCCCGCACCGAACAACGAAGGACGACCATGCTCGAACGCCCGATCATCCAGCAGCGAGGCTTCCGCAACACGACCGACGACACCGGCGCCACGGGCTTCCAGCTCCAACTGCGCAACCCCAACTACCGCGGCATCGCCGGCAGCCTCGTCGACGGCGCCGACGTGGTGGTCGACGGCCACTCCTTCCCCCGTCAGGAGCAGCGCTGGACGCTGCAGGGCCGCACCTTCTCCCTCGACGAACTCCGCGCCTCCACGGACGTACGGTGGCAGCTCGACGAGCCCGCCACGCTCTTCGTCCCCCACCCCGGCGGCCTGAGCGCGGGCGTCCATCGCATCGAGGTCGCCGTCCACCTGCGCAGGCCCTACATCCCGGAGATCGCCGGACCGTCGGTGTTCCGCTCCACCGCCGCGGCCACGATCGTGCCCGACGGCACCGCGACCCACGGTCTGCGCCACGGCGTCTCCCTCTACAGCTACTCCGGCGACCTCTACACCTCGATGACCCTCGAGGACGCCATGGCCGACATCGCCGACCTCGGCGCCACCGGCATCGAGATCCTCGGCGAAGGCAACATCCCCGGCTACCCGCACCCCGACCCGGCCTGGATCGACACCTGGCACCGGCTGCTGGACCGGTACGGACTCACCCCGACGAACTACGGCTCCTGGGTCGACACCGCCATGTGGCGCGACCGCGACCTCACCGTCGAGGAAGGCAGGGCCCAGCTCGCACGCGACCTGCGCCTGGCCAAGCTGCTCGGCTTCACGTCGATCCGCCCCAAGTTCGGCGTCGTCACCCCGGAACTCGACCCGCACCCGATCTGGCAGCCCGCCGTCGAACGCGTCCTCGACCTCGCCACCGACCTCGACATCGTCATCTGCCCGGAGATCCACAGCCCCACCCCGATCAAGCACCCGGTCACCCAGGCATACCTCGACTTCATCGACCGGACGGGCAGCGACCACTTCAAGCTCCTCGTCGACACCGGCATCTTCCAGACGGCACCGGTCGACGACGGCCACGAGGGCTTCGAGGGCAAGAAGCGCCCCGCGTTCCTGGAACCCCTGGCCGTTCCCCTGTCCGACCTGGCCGACGTACTGCCGCACGTGCACTTCGTCCAGGCGAAGTTCTTCGAGATCGACGACCGGCTCACGGACCTGCACATCCCCTGGCCGGAGATCATCGCCACGCTGAGCACGGCCGGCTGGCAGGGCTGGCTGTCGAGCGAGTACGAGGGCCGCCGCGAGCCGTACCGGGGCCGCGACCAGGTCCGCCGCCAGCACGCCCTGCTGCGGACCCTGAGCGCGGACCTCGACTGACGGCCGGGTCCTGTACGCCCCTCACGTGAGCGACGTACTGGTTACCGGTGCAGGCTGCCCTGTGCACAGGGCGGTGCGTGTGGCGGGACGGTACGAGTCGCTCTCGGCGGTGCGGATCGGTACCACGCTCGACGAGGACGTCGCGAGCGCGGAACTGATCCGGGAGGTCGCCGGGCTGGTGGGAGGCGCGGCGGCCGTGCTGAGCCTCGGCGAGGCCGACCCGCGGTACGAGTCCGTCGCCGGAAACCCTGCGGTGCTGCCGGCGCACAGGCGCTCCTCCCCACCCCGGCGATGTGATGCCGCGCCGGTGACGAACCCGCCTTCGCTGCCGACGAGTTCATGCTTCTCTCCTCAACCCTGTGTCGCCGCTCGGGTTCGCGTCGCCCACCGCGGGTTGCCCTGGAGTCAGACCTGCTCGGTCTGCTTGGCGGGCGCACCGCCGTCCGGTGCGGCGGCCACCGGGGCGCGGTCCGGCACCGTCGTCGAGCCGGCGGTGGCCGAGCGGCGGCCGAGGTCGGGCAGGACGGTGGCCAGGCCGATGACCGCCATGACCGCGCCGAGCCAGAGCGGTGCGCGCAGGCCCCAGGCGTCGATCACCACGGCGCCGACGGAGGAGCCGAGGATGACGCCGAGGGTGATGAAGGACGAGTGCACCGTGTTGACCAGCGGGCCGGCGTTGCCGGTGCGCTGGACGCGGGTCACCATGGCCGGGTTCATGGTGACGCCGACCAGGCCGATGCCCATCATGCAGATGATCGCCGGCGCGGGCAGGCCGGCCAGGAGGGCGAAGCCGGTCAGGAACACCGCGTTGAGGACGAGGCCGACGGTGAGTACCGGGACGGTGTGCCGGTCGGCGAAGCGGCCGACGACGTTGTTGCCGAGGACGGTGGCGGCGCCGTAGGCGATCAGCAGCAGGGGAACGGTGCCGGTGGAGAAGCCGGTGACGTCGGTGAGGATGGGGTTGAAGTAGCTGAAGGCGGAGAAGGTGGCGCCGATGATGAGCGTGCTGCCGGACAGCACCAGCCACATCTTGGGCTTCTTGAAGACGCCGACCTCCTGGCGGAAGCCGCCGCCGCCCTCCGCGCGGTCGATGCGGGGCACGCCGAACAGGGTGGCGACGGCGGCGATCACGGTGATCAGGGTGATGGTCCAGAACGCCGCGCGCCAGCCGAAGCGCTCGCCGACGAGGGTGGAGACGGGCAGGCCGAGCAGGGTGCCGAGCATGAGGCCGTTCATCGCCACGGCGATCGCGCGCCCGCGGACCTCGGGGCGGGTGATCTGGACGCACAGGGAGATGCCCACGCCGAAGAAGGCCTGGGAGGCGATGCCGGTGATGATCCGCGCGGCCATCATCGTGCCGTAGCCGGTCGCGGTGGCGGCCAGCACGTTGCCGGCCAGGAAGACGGCGAACAGCACCATCAGTGCCGTACGCGGCGGGAACTTCATGAGGGCCATGGTCAGGAACGGGCCGCCGGCCGCCATGGCCACCGCGAACGCGGTGATCAGGTAACCGATCTGAGGGATGGTCGCTTCCAGTCCTTCGGCCATCTGCGGCATCAGCCCGGCGACCACGAACTCACTGGTCACCATGGCGAAGATGCCGAGCGCCAGGACGTATACGGCACGAGGCACGGTTCGGTCTCCTTCGGGGGGCGCGCGGCCCGGCGGTGTCCCGCGGGGCGGCGTCTCGTCAGGTTATGTATAGGTCAGTACAAAACTTGCCCATGCGTGGGCCGGGCCCGGGGGGCGGTGTGCGCCGTCAGTCGGTGAGCGCGTCCATGGTGATCTCGGCGATCGACTCCAGTGCGGCCCGGTCGGCACCGCCCTGGCTGGAGACGCGTATGCCGCCGATCGTCGCGTTGATGAAGCGGGCCAGTGCTCCGGGGTCGCGGGACGAGGTGATGCTGCCGTCCCGCCGGCCCTCCTCGAACACGGTGCGGAGCGCCGCCAGTCGGCGGGTGGTGTCGCGTTCCAGCATGTCGGCCGCACGGGCGTCCCGGGCGACCAGCTCGACCGTGGTGTTCACGGTCAGGCAGCCGCGGCCGCGTCCGTCCGCCCGGTGTTCCGTCTCGCCGTCGATCACCATGGTGAACAGGGTGCGGATGCGGTCGGCGGCGCTGAGCCGCACGTCCTCCAGGACGGCCAGCTGGGGGGTCGTCATGGAGTCGATGTAGCGGGCCAGTGCACGCTCGAAGAGGTCGTGCTTGCTCTTGAAGGTGTTGTAGATGCTGCTGCGCCCCAGTCCGGTGGCGTCGCACAGGTCCTGTGTGGAGGTGGCTTCGTAGCCCTTCTCCCAGAACGTGTGCATCGCCGCGTCCAGGGCCCGTTCCTCGTCGAAGGTCCTCGGTCGGGCCATGACCCGAGCGTAGCAGGTTTTGGATCGACCCATCCAATAGTGGTGTCACTACCCGACCTCGGCGACGGCACGGTGAGGGAGGGATGGACACCCTGCACCCGCGCATCCTCGAAGAGCGGTTCGTCTACATCGCGCGGAACCTCCCCTGTTCGACCTCCGTGACCCGTCCCGTGTCTATCAGCCGTCCCAGGTGCTGCACCGCGGTCCGTCGCTCGACGGGCTCCACGTGCGGGCCCTCGACGTGCGGGCGGTAGACCAGCCGGTGCTCGGCGATCTCCTCGACGGTCCGCGGCTCGTCGAGATACGCCAGGAGGCTCGCGTCCCGTCGTTCCACCACCCCGACGAAGGCGTCGAGCCGCCTGCGGAACTCCCCGGCGCCCTCGATCACACCCTTCTGATGGGCCGTGCCGTACCAGCGGACACCGATCTCCCGGCATCGGCGCATCGAAGCCTCGAAGGCCGTGAGACTGCTGCCGACGTCTCCGTAGTACGGACCGAACGAGGTCAGGTCGATGTCCGCCACGTAGAGGAAGCCGTCCGGCTCGATCAGGAAGCCGCAGTGGCCCGCCGTGTGGCCCGGAAGGTGGACGACGGTCACGGTGCGGCCACCGAGGTCGAACACCGCGCCGTCCTCGAACCCCGTGGCGTCGGGCCGATCCCGCACGTGGAACTGGTCGCGCAGCATCGCGTCGGTACGCTCGGCGGCGTCCGGGGGGAGGCCGTAGCCTTCGACCATGACCTCGCGTGACCGCAGCGCGGCCAGGTCCTTCTCGTGGACGCGGACGGGGACGTTGTATTCGGCGAGACCTGCGACGTGGTCCTCGTGCGCGTGGCTCACGAGGACCAGGTCCGCAGGGGGTGCCGCTCCGACGAGCGACAGCGACGGATCGACGACCAGCGTTTCGGCGGTGCCGCGCACGAGCACGGAGTTGGCGTAGGGGTAGGCGCCCAGGTCGGCGCCGACCAGCACGGTGACTCCGCCGTACTGCTGTTCCGTGAGTTCGGTGGTGGGCAAGGCCGGCTCTCCTTCGTGGTGTTGTGGTCGGGCTGATCATTGCGCTGTGCCCGGTCGGTATGGATGCTGGCAGGTCGGAGGTACTTCCATTGACCAGGATTGCGCTGACACTGTCCGTGCGGGATCTGAGGCACGCCGATCTGGGGTCGTGCACGTGGGCAGGGTCCGACCATCATCTCGTCGGCGTGGCCCGGCAGTTGGAGCGTGCCCGGGCGGGCGACGTCGACTACCTGGCGGTCTGCACTCCCGCAGACATTCCGATCGCGAAGGGCGGTGTCGACTACCGGGCCAAGGAAGGCGCCGGCACCCTGTGGCAACTGGCCGTCCACCCCGCACTGCAATCGTGCGGGATCGGAACGGTCCTGGTCGAAGCGGCAGAACAGCGGATCAGGGCCCGCGGCCTGCGGTGGGCAGAGCTGGGCGTGGAGGAGCGCAACCCACGCGCCCGCGCCCTCTACGAACGGCTGGGCTACCTCGCATACGACCGCCGGCCCGACTCGTGGGACGAGCAAACCCCGGACGGAACGCTGCGCCGTTACGAAACCATGTGCACGTTGATGCGGAAGCACTTGCCGTAGAGGACTCTCGTGGCCGTCCGGCCGCGGCGGCAGCCGCTACTGGTCCGCTTCCGGGCGGTCGGCGGTTGCCGCGGTCGGTGGGGCCAGGAGGCGAAGGCGGTCGTGACTGGGCGTGCCGGGCCCGGCGGTCAGGGTGATGAGCTGCTGGTCGGGATCGTCGGTGGAGACGAGGAAGGACCAGTCGAGGGTGAGCGGGCCGACGACCGGATGGTTCAGCACTTTCGTGCCTGATTTCTGCGCGGCCACCCTGTGGGTTCCCCACCAGCGCCGGAAGCGGGGGTCCTGGAGCGACAATTCGCCCACGAGTTCGGCGAGTCGTGGATCCTTCGGATCGCGGACGGCCTCCATCCGCAGTTGCGCCAGGGTCATCTGTGCCGCCCACTCCCAGTCCGCGTACAGCGCTCTGATGGCCGGCTCGCGGAAGACCAGCCGTACGAAGTTGCGATGCTTCGCCGGGATCTGCGCGAAGTCGGTGAACAGGGAGGCCGCCATGGCGTTCCAGGCGAGGATGTCCGTGCGCCGGCCAAGGACGACGGCGGGCGTGGTGGAGAGGTCGTCCAGCAGGCGCCGCAGTTGCGGCTGGACCTTCTGCGTGGTGCGCCGGCGCGGCCGGGCGGCGTCCCGGCCGGACAGTTCGAACATGTAGGCACGCTCGCCGTCGTCGAGACGCAGGACACGCGCGAGGGTGTCCAGCACCGGTTCGGAGGCCTGGCGGCGGCCCTGTTCCAGGCGCGTGTAGTAGTCGGGGCTGATCGACGCCAGCAACGCCACCTCTTCGCGACGCAGACCTTTGACCCTGCGCCTGCCGGTCGCGTCAGGCAGCCCCGCCTCGACCGGGCTCAGCTCTGCGCGCCGCGCCTTCAGGAAGGCGCCCAGTTCGCTGTCGTGGGCGTTGCTGCTGTTCATGGGTACGAGTGTTACAGCCCGCCGGTCCTGTGACAGTGGGCCTGGCCTGTCCCAGGACAGCGGTGTCCGGGGACAGAAGTAGCCCCTTACCCGTCTGTGTGCCGCATGTGAGTGTCGGGGACGTGACCGGTGGACGGGCCGCCCACGGGGACGAAGGCCCCTCACGGAGGCGCCGTGCCGACCGCAGTGACATCCCCCTTCCCGCCCGCACCAGGAGACACGCACCGTGAAGACCAGCGTTACCTTCCCCAGCAACGGTCTCGCCCTCGCCGGGATTCTCTTCACCCCCGGCCAACGGGTCGACGCCCGGCTGCCGGCCGTCGTCATCTCCCACCCGGGAGGCGGCGTGAAGGAACAGAGCCCGAGTGTCTACGCCGAGCGTCTGGCCCGGGAAGGATTCGCCGCGCTCGTCTTCGACGCCGCCCACCAGGGCGAGAGCGAGGGCGAGCCGCGAGGGCTGGAGAACCCCTTCCAGCGGGCCGAGGACATCAAGTCCGCCGTGACCTACCTGACCACCCGCGCCGACGTCGCCCCGGACCGGATCGGCGCCCTGGGCATCTGCGCGTCCGGAGGCTACGTCCCGTACGCCGCCCAGACCGACCACCGCATCAAGGCCGTCGCCACGGTCAGTGCCGCGGACATGGGCTCCGTGATCCGTGAGGGGCTGGGCCGCACCCAGGACCCGGCGATCCTCACGGCCCTGCTCGACCGGGCCGCGGCAGCGCGCACCGCCGAGGCACGCGGCGCGGCTCCGGAGCTGGTGGCGTGGATCCCCGACAACGCCGAGGAACTCCTGGAGACTGCCACCCGGCAGTTCCGGGAGACGTTCGAGTTCTATCGCACCGCGCGTGGACACCACCCCCGTGCGGTCCAGGGATGGGTGCTGCGCAGCGTCGACCAGCTCGCCCAGTACGACTCGTACGCGATGATCCGGCTCATCGCGCCCCGCCCCCTGCTGATGCTCGTCGGTTCCGAGGCGGAGACCGCCTACTTCAGCCGGGAAGCGATCGAGCAGGCGGCCGAGCCCAAGGAACTGTTCGTCATCGACGGTGCCACGCACATCGACCTGTACGACAGGGACGAACACGTCACACCTGCCGTCACCAAGCTCACCGAGTTCTTCGGCAGGCACCTGGCCGGGTGACCCGCCGTCACCGTTGGTGGCGGAGCTGGAAGGGCGCGTTCGTACCGGTCGTGCCAAGCCGTGAGTGTGAAGAACAGCGCGACGGCGGCCAAGAGCAGTTGGACCGCACCTGCGAACGGATGGGCCGAGTATATGAGCAGCACGATCAGGCTCATGCAGCCACCTGCGAACCCGTCGCCTCGCGAGATCGAGTGCTTCCCGGGGGCGGTCGTCGTTCCCCGGCAAGCGCGGTGCACCAGTACTCCGGTCGAAGGGCATGGTCACACGCTGGAACGTGACGTCGTGCACCGCAGCACGGTTCGCCGGGCCGAGACCGACTCGTGGCCGAGCCGAGTCGGCTTGACGCCGCTTTTGCCTAACCGCTATCTATTGGGGTCTCGCGAAGGAGGGGGAGGGCAGTCCGTGCAGGACGTGGTGCTGGCGCTTCTGGTCAAGGGACCGTCGCACGGGTACGACCTGCGCGGGCGGTTGCTCACCGCGCTCGGACCACTCGGCGAGACGCTCAACGCCGGGCAGGTGTACGTCACGCTCTCCCGGCTCGAGAAGACAGGTCTGGTCGTACGGGAACGCGAGGACGCGTCCGCGCGCGGTCCGCGGCGCAAGGTGTACGCGCTGACCGGAGCCGGACGGGAACGGGTGGCCGGATGGCTGGCCGAGCCCGCCGGGCCCCGGGCGGACGTGGCGGAGTTCCATCTGAAGCTGGTGGCCGCCGCCGAGTCGGGCATGGCGGAGCCGCTCGCGCTCGTCGACGCCCGGCGCCGCGAACTGAGGCACAGCCTCGCCGAGGTCCAGCACGCCGTTCTCACCCATGACGCGGACTCGGAGGCCGGGCTGCTCCTGGAAGGCGTAGCACTCCGACTGCAGGCCGATCTGCGCTGGTTGGAGGCGTGCGAGCGGACCTGGTCCGCCCGCGCCCCGTACGGGAAAGACGGAAAAGGCGGAGGGAACGGATGAGGTCACGAGGCGGTCGGCGCGGCAGGGAGCTGTCCCGGCGCGGCGACCTGGCGGAGGTGGCGGCGGGTCCGGTGCTGCGCGCCGTCGGCCTGTCGCGGGTCTACGTGCAGGGCGACAGCACAGTTCTGGCCGTCGACAGGGTCGACCTCGACGTCCCCTCCGGACAGACGCTGGCCGTGACCGGCCCCAGCGGCTGCGGCAAGTCGACGCTGCTGCACCTGCTGGGCGGCCTCGACCGGCCCGACGAGGGTGAGGTGTGGCTCGGCAAGCAGCGCATCGACCTGCTCGGCGAACGCGCGCTCGCCCGGCTGCGGCGCCGCGCCGTCGGCTTCGTGCACCAGGACTTCCACCTGATGGACGAGCTGACCGCGGCCGAGAACGTCGAGTTGCCCGCGCTGCTCGCCGGGGACCCGCCGCGCACCGCCCGCCGTCGTGCCGCCGCGCTTCTCGACCGGGTCGGGCTCGCGGACCGGGGCCGGCACCTGCCGTCCAAGCTGTCCGGCGGGCAGCGGCAGCGGGTCGCCATCGCCCGCGCCCTGGTCAACGAGCCGCTCGTGGTCCTCGCCGACGAGCCCACCGGGAACCTCGACACCGACGCGACCCATGACGTCCTCCGTCTCTTCGCCGACCTGCGGGCCACCGGACAGACCCTCGTACTCGTCACCCACGACGAACGCGTCGCCGCCACCGCGGACCGGGTCCTCTCCCTCCGTGACGGAGCAACGGCCGGGGACACACCCCTGGCCGCCGGTGGCTCAGGACTCGGCGCGCTCCTCGGCTGGGAGGAGTGACCGTGGGCCGTCTGCTGCTGATCTGGCGGCTCGTCGCACGGGACCTGATGCGCCGCCCCGCCGAGGCCGTCGTGTTCCTGGCCGCCGTCACCGCCGCCACCGCGTCGCTGACCCTGGGGATGGCCACCGACAACGCCGTGGCCGCCGGATACCTGAAGACCCGCGAGGCCACCGCGGGACCCGACATCGTGGCCGTTACCACCGACCCGGACCCCGCCGCGCTGGCCCGGCGCATCGCACGAGCCCCCGGCGCGGACACGGTCGCCGACCCGGTCCCCGGGTTCTCCACCACGGTCCGCGCCCACGGACGGACGGAGAACACCGCGGTCGAGGGACGCGAGCGCACCGCGTCCGCCGTGGACCGGCCGCTCGTGACCTCCGGCACATGGGTACGCGACGGCGGCGCGGTCGTCGAACGCGGCTTCGCCCAGGCACTCGGCGTGCGGGTCGGAGACCGGGTCACCATCGGCGGGCGCGACTACCCGGTCGTCGGTACGGCCATCAGCGCGGCCACCGCCGTCTACCCGTGGGGCAACTGGGCCTCGGGCCCGGGGCCTTCCGACCTCGGCGGCCGCATCTGGCTCACCACCGACGACGCCCGCGCCGCAGCAGGCGACGAGTCACTGCTGTACCTGCTGAACATCAAGCTGTCCGACCCGGACGCGACGCGCACCTGGACGAAAACCGTCCTCACCGACGACATCCGGGGCCAGGCATGGGTCAACACCCATCCCTGGCAGAGCTTCCTCGACGGGGACACCCGGCTGCTGAGGTCCGCCCAGCCCGCCCTGGTCATCGGCGGGGGCCTGCTCGCGGCGGCCGCGCTCGTCACCCTCGCGTCGCTCGCCGCCGTACGCGCCCCGCGGGACCACCGGCGCGCGGGTCTCTTCAAGGCGGTCGGCGCCACGCCCCGTACGGTGGCCGCACTGCTGCTCGCGCAGTACCTGCTCCTCACCGTGGTGGCGGCCGCCGCCGGAGTCACCGTGGGATGCCTGACCGCGCCCGCACTGGCCAACCCCAGTGCCGGGCTGCTCAACACGGTCGGCCCGCCGACCACCGACATCGTCGTGGCCGTCACCCTGCTCGCCGTACTGGTGGCCCTGATCGGCACGCTCGGCCCCGTCGTGCGCACCGTGCGCTCCAGCACCGTCGACGCCCTGGCCGACCCGGCGCACCTGATCGCACGCCGTCCTCGGCTGACCGCCATGACGGCCCATCTGCCGACGGCGCTCCTGATCGGGGTGCGTCTGATCGCCCGTCGCCCCGGTCGCGCGGTCCTGAGCGCCGTGGGCACGGCCGCCACCACGGTCATGGTGACCGCGGCCCTCACCTTCCGGGTGTCGCTCGAAGCGGAAACCGCTCAGGGAACGTCCACGTTCGAGGACATCCGCAACGCCGTGACAGGCCAGGTGATGCTCGGTGTCACGGTCGCCCTCGTGGCGCTGTCCGTGCTCAACACCGTCTTGGTCAGCTGGAGCACCGCGGTGCAGGCACGACGCGCCCTGGCCGTCACCCGCACCCTGGGCGCCACCCCCGGCCAGGTCGTCGCGGCGCTCTGCACGGCGCAACTGCTGCCCGCGGTGGGTGGGATCGCGGTGGGGATTCCGACCGGCCTCGGCTTGTTCGCGCTGTTCAGCGCGGTCGTGGTGATACCCCCGGCTAGCTGGCTCGCGGCCGCGGTCCCGGCCGTACTCCTTGCCGTAGCGGCCCTGGCCGCCCTGCCGGCCTGGCTGCACACCCGCAGCCCCGCCGCGCGCGTCCTCAACGCCGGACCCGCCTGACGGACTGGGCGGCGCTCGGCTCTCAGCGTTCCTCGTAGGGGTCGGACGGCTCGGCGATGGCACGGACCGTCGTGGCCTTCAGCACCGGAGGCCAGGCCGCGGCCGAGCCGAGCGCTCCCCGGGGGATCCAGGTCCCCGTCACCGTCACCCACGTGTCGGCCTCCGGTGCCCCCGCGCCGCGGATCTCCGCCTTGACCGCCGTCGCGTCGGCCGCGCAGCACGCCACTCGCAGCCGGGTGACGTACCAGGTGCCGCCGTCGCCCGACGTGACGAAGCCGGTCAGACGCACCGTGCGGCCCTTCAGCGAGTACCCGCTGTCGTAGGCGGCGCGGGAGCCGAACTCGGCCAGACTCAGCTCCACCGGATCGCCCGTGGGCAGGGCGGGGAACGTGCCGACGTACTCCTCGGCGCGCCGGGCTTCTTCCCGGGCCGCGCTGTACGAACCGAGCGCCGGGGGCGGGAAGCAGAGCAGGGCGAGGGCGGGGAGAGCGAGCAGCCAGGCGACGCGCGGACCGGCCGCGTGGGAGTGACCGTGGTCCGATGCGCCCTGAGCGGGGTGACCGCGCCCGCCGGAGCCGGAAGTGTCCTGGCGCGCCGCTCGTGCGGTCTGTGCGCCCCGCAGCAGACCGAGCAGGCTCAGCACGGCGCCGGAGACGATCAAATAGGGGCGCAGTCCTGCCTGGACGTACCGGAGGTAAAGATCGCTGAACAGCGAGATGCGCAGCACTGCGACGCCGACCAGCAGCAACAGCACGGCGGGACCGTACTTTCTCACAGCAGCCACCACCCCACGAGCACACTGCTCACCACTGCGGTCACCCAGGTGACGGAGGAGAACCGGAGCGCGAACTCCCGCCCGAACGTGCCTGCCTGAAGCGCGAACAGCTTGAGGTCGACCATCGGGCCGACCACCATGAACGCCAGCTGGGCCACTGGTCCGAACCCGCTGAGCGACGCGGCGACGAAGGCGTCCGCCTCGCTGCACACGCACAGAACCACGGCGAGCAGCGCAAGGAGCAGTACCGACACCCAGGGGGATGCGGTGAAGACGTCCAGCAGCGCTCGCGGCACAGCGATGTTGAAGGTCGCTGCCGCGGCCGCCCCCAGCACCAGGAAGCCCCCGGCGTGCAGGAAGTCGTGCTGCAGCCCCGCCACGAAGGCACCCGCGCGTGAGGTGCCGGACGCGGCCGCCGGCCTCGTCGGCAGCCGAAGCCACTCCGTGCGACCGAAGCGCGCCCACAGCCAGCCCATGGCCACGGCGGTGGCGAGCGAGGCGGTGAACCGGGCCACCACCATCATCGGTTGGCCGGGGAACGCGAGTGACGTGGCGATGAGCACGACGGGATTGATGGCGGGCGCGGAGAGCAGGAACGCGAGCGCGGCCGCCGGGGCCACCCCGCGCCGCATCAGACTGCCGGCCACCGGCACGGACGCGCACTCGCACCCCGGCAGCACCACGCCGGCCGCGCCCGCCACCGGTACCGCGAGAGCCGGACTGCGCGGCAGCAGGCGGGTGAAGGCCCGCTCGGGCACGAGCGCGCCGACGGTCGCGGAGACCAACGCACCGAGCAGGAGGAACGGCACCCCCTGGACGACCACGGCGGTGAACACGGTCCACCAGGCCGCGACGGGCGGTGTGTAGAGGTCGAGCGCGAGCATCGGCCCGAGCACCCCGGCGACCGTGACGATCGTGAGGAGCGCGAAACCGCCCAGCAGGACCTGCACACCGGTCCGCACGGTCAGGCTCACGGCGTCAGCGAGTCTGCCCTGCCTCCCCGTGTACTTCTGATCGCTCACGTCACTCGTTTCACCGTTTGTATCCACTGTTCCTGGTCAGCCCGTGGCCGTCGGCGCGGTCTTCACACGGTGCCGGGCCCGCCCAGCTTAATGAGGCAGCTTGTGCCCCCCCTTGGGCGGAGCTGGCGAGTTCCTGTGAATCCCGCCTACGCCGGCTGCCAGATCCGGGACAGGGCCGTCGGGGTGAGTACGTGCTCGGGAGGGCCCTGCCCGACCAGCCGTCCGTCGCCGAGGAGCAGGCAGGCGTCGGCCGAGCGGGCGGCCGCCAGGTCGTGGGTGGCCTGGACGACGGTCGTGCCGTCGGCGACCAGCTCCGTCAACAGCGCCGTGATCCGTTCCCGGGCTTCGGGGTCGAGCCCGGTGGTCGGCTCGTCCAGGAGCAGCAGGTCGGACTGCTGGGCGAGGCCCTGGGCGATCAGGACGCGCTGACGTTGCCCACCGGACAACTCGCCGAGCTGGCGGTCGGCGAGGTCGGCGACGCCCAGTCGTTCCATGGCGGAGTCGACCGCGGTCCGGTCCTGCCGGGTCGGTCGCCGCCACAGCCCCCGCTCTCCCCAGCGACCCATCTCCACGGTCTGCCGTGCCGTGAGGGGGAGTGCGTCGCCGACGGCGCCGCGCTGCGGGACGAAGGCCGGCGGGCGCCCCTCCGCGTACCAGAGCTGTCCGGACGTGGCGTCGATCACGCCGGCGAGGACGCCGAGCAGGGTGGACTTCCCGCTGCCGTTCGGACCGACGAGCGCCGTCTTCGCCAAGGCCGGTATGTGGGCGCTGAGTTGACGGAGTACTGGGCGGCCGGGGTAGCCCGCGTCCAGGTCGCTGAACCGGATGCGCTCATTCCTTGGCTCGTCGCCGGGCGGCGTTGCTGAGGGTTTATTGAACATGATTGTCATTGTAGGGTCTTCGTATGGAGTGGTTGACGGCCCCTTTCGAGGTGGCCTTTGTGCAGCGGGCCCTGTGGGCCGGGATCCTGGTGTCGGCGATATGTGCCCTCGCGGGGACGTGGGTGGTGCTGAGGGGAATGGCCTTCCTCGGTGACGCCATGTCCCACGGCCTCCTGCCCGGCGTCGCGGTCGCCGCGCTGCTCGGGGGGAACCTGCTGGTGGGTGCGGTGGTGAGTGCGGCCGTCATGGCGGCCGGTGTCACCGCCCTCGGCCGTACTCCGAGGCTGTCCCAGGACACCGGTATCGGCCTGCTCTTCGTCGGCATGCTGTCGCTGGGCGTCATCATCGTGTCGCGCTCGCAGTCGTTCGCCGTGGACCTCACCGGGTTCCTCTTCGGTGACGTCCTCGCCGTACGAGAGAGCGACCTGGTCCTCCTCGGGGCGGCGCTGCTGCTGGCGCTGGCCGTCTCCGTGCTCGGTCACCGTGCCTTCCTGGCCCTCGCGTTCGACGAGCGCAAGGCCCGGACGCTCGGTCTGCGCCCCCGACTGGCGCACGCCGTGCTGCTCGGTCTGCTGGCGCTGGCCATCGTCGCCTCCTTCCACATCGTGGGCACGCTGCTCGTCCTCGGCCTGCTCATCGCCCCGCCGGCGGCGGCCCTGCCCTGGGCGCGCAGCGTCCGCGGCGTCATGCTCCTCGCCGCGGCCCTCGGCGCGACCGCCACCTTCGGCGGCCTGCTGCTCTCCTGGCACCTGAGCACCGCGGCCGGCGCGACCGTCTCGGCCCTCGCGGTCAGCCTCTTCTTCCTGTCCCACCTGGCGTCCGGGTGCCGGCACCGGCGTCGTGCACGCCGCGCCGGTCTCCCCGCCCGTGCCGCCCCGTTCACCGTGAACGCCCCCACGACCCGACCGAACGAAACCTGAGGCGATCTCCTTGTTCGTCCGAAGAAACGTCACATCCCTGGTGCCGGCGCTCCTGTCCGTGGCCCTGCTGACCGCGGGTTGCGCGGGCCGGGACGACGCCAAGTCCAGCCCGAAGAGCCCTTCTTCCTCCGCCACCCCCCATGGCTACGTCGAGGGAGCCACCGAGGCCGCCGAGCAGCAGTCCCGGCTCCTTCTCAGCGACCCCGGCACCGGCGACACCCGCGTGCTGGACCTGATCACCGGCAGACTCCACGACACCGCGCGCAAGGCCGGCGTCACCGAACTCACCACCGACGGCCGTTTCGGCTACTTCCACGGCGCGGAGGGCACCCCCGTGCTCGACAGCGGCGCCTGGACGGTCGACCACGGAGACCACGTGCACTACTACAGCGCGAAGATCAAGGAGGTGGGCGAACTCCCGGGCGGCTCCGGCACGAGCATCCGCAGCGACGCGGGCGTAACGGTGGTCACGGCAGCGGACGGCAAGGCGGGCGTCTACTCCCGTGCCGATCTGGAGAAGGGTGCCCTCGGTGCCCCCGATCAGCTCCCGGGCACCTACGCCGGGCCCGTCGTGCCGTACGCGGAACACCTGATCACCCTCACGCGCGACGGTGACGCCCACGCGAAGGTCGCCGTGCTCGACCGGTCCGGCAAGCGCGTCGCCACTCCGGAGTCCGCGTGCGAGGACCCGAGGGGCGACGCGGTCACCCGGCGAGGGGTCGTCCTCGGCTGCGCCGACGGCGCCCTGCTCGTCCACGAGGACGGCGGCACCTTCACCGCCGAGAAGATCCCGTTCGGCGAGGACGTGCCGAAGGCGGCGCGGGCCACGGAATTCCGGCACCGTCCGGGCAGCACCACGCTCACCGCACCCGCGGGGAAGGACGCCGTCTGGGTCCTGGACGTCACCGAGCGCGCCTGGAAACGGGTGGAGACCGGCCCCGTGGTCGCCGCCAACACCGCCGGTGAAGGCTCCCCGCTCGTTGTCCTGGAGACCGACGGAGCCCTGCACGGCTACGACGTGTCGACCGGCAAGGAGACCACGGTCACCGAACGTCTGCTCAAGGACGTCCCCAGGGCCGCCACCGGCGAAGCCGCGGCACCGGTGATCGAGGTCGACCGGAGCCGCGCCTACCTCAACGACCCCGCGGGCAAGCGCGTGTACGAGATCGACTACAACGACGACCTCCGTGTCGCCCGCACCTTCGACCTCGACATCCGGCCGTCCCTGATGGTGGAGACGGGCCGATGAGCGTACGTGTGGGGGCCGCGCGGGTGCGCGCCCTGCTGCTGACCCTGGTCACCTTCTTCTTCGTCGCAGGTACGGCGACCGGCTGCGCGGGCGGCGACGAGCGGCCCCGGGTCGTCGTGACGACCAACATCCTCGGCGACATCACCCGGGAGATCGTCGGCGACGAGGCGGACGTCAGCGTCCTGATGAAGCCCAACGCCGACCCGCACTCCTTCGGCCTGTCGGCCGTACAGGCCGCCGAGCTGGAGAACGCGGACCTGGTCGTCTACAACGGCCTGGGCCTGGAGGAGAACGTCCTGCGGCACGTGGAGGCGGCCCGCACATCGGGAGTGGCCACCTTCGCGGCCGGCGAGGCGGCCGATCCCCTCACCTTCCACGCCGGTGAGGAGGGCGGTCCCGACGGCGAGGCCGGCGAGCCCGACCCGCACTTCTGGACCGACCCCGACCGCGTGCGCAAGGCGGCCGGCCTGATCACCGACCAGGTCGTGGAACACGTCGACGGCGTGAACGAGAAGGCCGTCCGCGACAACGCCGCCCACTACGACGGACAACTCGCCGAACTGACCACGTGGATGGAGAAGTCCTTCGCGACCATCCCCGAGGACCGCCGTGCCCTGGTGACCAACCACCACGTCTTCGGCTACCTCGCCGACCGCTTCGGCTTCCGCGTGATCGGCGCGGTCGTCCCCAGCGGCACGACACTCGCCTCGCCCAGCTCCTCGGACCTGCGCTCCCTCACCCGGGCCATGGAGAAGGCCGGGGTGCGCACCGTCTTCGCCGACTCCTCCCAGCCCACCCGGCTCGCCGAGGTCCTGCGCCGGGAGATGGGCGGTGACGTGGACGTCGTCTCGCTGTACTCCGAGTCGCTGACCGAGAAGGGCAAGGGCGCCGGCACCTACCTGGACATGATGCGCGCCAACACCTCGGCCATGGCCGAGGGACTCACCGGTGACTGACCGGCTTCCCCCGAGGGCCGGCGCACCGGCCGCCGGCCCCTCCACCCCACAACCCCGTGCCCTCAGGGCCGGAAAGGACATCCACACCATGAACAGGTCGACACGCGCCAGAATGCTCACGGGCACGGCCCTCGCCCTGACGGCGTCCATGACACTGACCGCCTGCGGCGGCAGCGACGGCGCCTCGTCCGACGCCGAGCCGAAGAAGCAGACGAAGAGCAGTGAGGCCACCGCGCTGCAGAACCCGCTGGTCGCCTCGTACGACGGGGGACTGTACGTCCTCGACGGAGAGACCCTGAAGCCGGCGAAGACCGTCGAGCTGCCCGGTTTCAACCGGGTCAACCCGGCGGGCGACGAGGACCACGTCATCGTCTCCACCGACAGCGGCTTCCGCGTGTTCGACGCGGCCCAAGGGACCTTCACGGGCGCCGAGTTCAAGGGTGCCAAGCCCGGCCACGTCGTGCGGCACGGCGGCAGGACGATCCTGTTCACCGACGGCACGGGTGAGGTGAACGTCTTCGACCCCGCGGACCTGGCCGGCGGGAAGCAGCCGGAGGGCCGCAGCTACACCTCCGCCGAGCCCCACCACGGCGTCGCCATCGAACTGGCCGACGGCGAACTCGTCACCACCCTGGGCACCGAGGAGAAGCGCACCGGCGCCCTCGTCCTCGACAAGGACAACAAGGAGATCGCCCGCGCCGAGAACTGCCCGGGCGTGCACGGCGAGGCCGCCGCCCAGGGCGACGTCGTCGGTCTCGGCTGCGAGGACGGCGTCCTGCTCTACAAGGACGGCAAGTTCACCAAGGTCGACGCTCCCGACGACTACGCCCGCACCGGCAACCAGGCCGGCAGCGACGTCTCCCCGATCCTCCTGGGCGACTACAAGACCGACCCCGAGGCGGAACTGGAACGGCCCACCCGCATATCGCTGATCGACACCCGCACGGCGAAGATGAAGCTGGTCGACCTCGGCACCAGCTACTCCTTCCGCTCGCTCGCCCGTGGCCCGCACGGCGAAGCACTCGTGCTCGGCACCAACGGTGTCCTCCACGTCATCGACCCGGAGACCGGCAAGGTGGAGAAGAAGATCCAAGCGGTCGGCGACTGGACGGAGCCCCTGGACTGGCAGCAGCCCAGGCCCACCCTCTTCGTCCGCGACCACACGGCGTACGTCTCCGAACCGGGCAAGCGCCAACTGCACGCCTTCGACCTGGAATCGGGCGAGAAGCTGACGTCCGTGACGCTGCCCGAGGCCACCAACGAACTGTCCGGAACGGTAGCCGGTCACTGACCGGTCCCGCTCCCGGCACTCCCTGAGCAGCGCCCGCCGCCCCTGGGCCGGCGGGCGCTCCGGCGGCGTGGTCCGCCCGGCGTTCGACCACGCCGGCCCCGACCTCCGTGCGGAGGCCGCAGGCGAGGGGAGTCGGGTGAGCAGCGCGTGGTCCTCGCCGTCGTCGGCGTCCTAGCTCTCGACAAGGCGAGGACGGGGGCGTACTCCAGTTGCCTGGCGCAGGGTGTCGCCGACCGTGTGCTGGTCGCCGGCTAACGCATCTCAGGCTTCTTCTGAACCCTGCTCTCAACGCCGACGCAGGGACAGGCCGGGGAACAGGACGGCTGCGCGCGGAGCGGATCAGCAGTCGGGAGCGCTTCCCCAGTGTGGCAAGGTGACGGCCCTCAGGAGGATCCGAGGGCCGTCGGCCAACCGGGCGTCAGAACAAGGTGACGTCGCTCCAGGCCGGGGAATTCAGCGCCTCAGGGGATCCCAGGCTGCCGTCCGGCGCTGCCGGATGCAGTGCGAGTTCCCCTGCCCCGTCGCCGGTCACCACGTCACCGGTTCCGTCGGCGTTCACGTCACCGACGACGGCCAGCTGGGGACGGTGTGCTGCTGCCCAGCCGGCCGCGGCGACCGTCGTCGGTGTGCCCAGGTCCCACATCTGGCTGGTGCCGTAGTCGAGGGGGAAGAGCTGCAATGTCCCCTGCTCCGCGTCTCGGGCCCAGAAGGAGGGCGCACCTGATTCCGAGGGCGTGTCCGAGAAGTGCACCGACGTCGAACTCCAGCCGCTCGTGCCCAGGACGGACGGCTCACCGACCCATAGCCCTTCCTGCAACTGCAGTTCGAAAAGCAGAAGTCGGTCGGATTCCACGGCCAGCAGCATGGGACTGGAGTCTTCAGTCCGGTTCAACGCGATCCTGGTGACGTGGGACCAGTCGTAGCCAGTGATCTCCGCTGGCGCGCCGAACCCACCGAGACCGTCACCGGGGTAGGCGAACAGCTTGCCGTCCTGGAGGGCCACGATGTCGTTGCGGACATCATTGGCCTCTTGGGGACCGTACCGGTTCAGGAGCCAGCCGGCCCTTGCCACCGTGGCGTGCGACCAGTCTCTTCCGTCAGCCACCTGGGAGGCAGCGAAACCCCCACCCTCGACGCCCGGTGACAGGACGAGCTTGCCGTCTTCGCCGACACCGAGCAGGTCCGGGTGGCCGTCGCTGTTGTAGTCGCCGAACCGCTCGATGAAGGGGTACTGGACCCAGTACTCGGCATAGACGCGATCGGAGATGTTGCCTGCTCTGTCCGCCGTCCGGGCCGAGATGCTCGCCGGGCCCGTTCGCTCGGGAGTGATGAACGTGGCCGTGACGGTTCCCTCCGGTCCGATCGGGATGCCCTGGCCTTCCGGGCAACCGTTGAGCTCACGTTCCGGGTCGAAGCATATGCGGGTGGCCTCGGTCCCCTCCGGAAGGGTGAAACGTACCGTGCGCGGCGTGCCGGGCGGCGCGCCCTGGGGATAGGTGGCTGCGTCGAGGAAGGAGACGGCAGGTTCAGCCGGTCTCGTCCTGTCCATGTTGAACCCGCATGCGGTGGTCCACGGTGAGGCACCGCCGGTGCCCTCCAACCGTGCTTGCCACCAGTAGTTCTCCTTTTCGGGAAGTAGGTCTTGGGGCACGCGCAGGGTGGCGGAGCTGCCGACGCCCGCTGGGATCGAGACGTCGAGTACGGGCTCACTGCTGTCCTGCTGTCGCAGGACGAACCGGGCTTGTGGGTGGCCTTCGGTGTTGCTTTGTCCGTCGACGCCCACCGACAGACGCACGTCCGTGTTCCCAATCCAGGGCAGTGCTCCGGCGGTTACGCAGTTCCCCCCGGGGTGCGTCTGCGGGTTGCTCGGCGTGTACGGGTACTCCGCAGCGAGCGCCGGGCTGCCGCCCAGCAATCCGGTGGCACACACCAGAGCCAGCACACCGGCTCTGAGTGACATGCTGGCTATCCCCATGTCCCCCTCCTCCAACGGCACTTGACGACTGGGGAAAACTTACCGGGCGGCAGTGACAGCGACCCAGCCGTGGACAAGGCAGTGACACCCGTTGATCCGCACGCCTGCTCGTCGCTTCCTCGACCAGCCTCTGCGGCAGCAGCGCCGCGCTGTCGGCTTCCACCGGCGGCGCCTGAGCGCCGACCGCCAAGCGCTGCTCACACTCGTCCATCTGCGGATGGACTCCCCTACCTGCCGACGCCGTCCACACCGCGTCGACGAAGCCGTTCGTTCTCCTGGGCGGACGATACTGCGCGCCGACCCGTCACCCAACCTGCATCAGACCCGAACGTCCACTGCGGCTCGGCGTCAACACCAGCGCGACAGCAGACTAGGTTCTGTCGTCAAATGTCAGGCCCACACCCGGAGTGATGCGAGGGCGACGGCTGCTTCGTAGGACTCGGCGGTCTTGTCATAGCGGGTGACGATCCCGCACCACGCCGTCACAGTTCAGGCGCCACCCAGACCTTCAGGAGTTCCCGGGCCTGCGACGACGGAGCGTCCGTCGTGCCAGCGTCTTGCTGCCATTGAGGAAGTCGTTGAACCGGTCCAGCCTCCAGACGGCTCGGAGGACGAGCGGCTGCATCAGCATCGCCATCGACGGCGGGTACTTCGAGGCGTCCGACCAGATGCCGGCGAGGTCCTGCGACATCTCGCCGTCGACAATGTAGTCGGCGATCTGATGGGCCACGTACGGCACCTGACAGAGGCCGTGGCCGTTGCAGGCCATCGCGTAGAAGACGTTGTCGCCCACCTGTCCGGCGATCGACAGCCAGTCCGGGCTGATGCCGATCCAACCGCCCCACGCCCGCTCGATGGCCACGTCGGCCAGCGACGGGAACCGGTTGGCCAGGTCCTTCCCCATGTCCTTCACGACTTCGGGGTCCGGGACCCGGTCCGGGAGCGGGAAGGCCTGGCCCCGCTGCGGTTGGCGGACCCCGCAGACGATGGTGTTGCGCTCGGTGAGCCGGTAGTGCGTCATCAACTGGTGCTGGGTGATGATGCCGGACCGACTGGTCCAGTCCAGCGCGGCGAGCCGCTCCGGCGCGATGGGCTCCGACTCGATCTCGATGACGTACAGCGGCGTCGCGAGATTCTTGGGCGTGATGTCCCACTCGCCGGCGTAGACGCTGGTTGCGAGCACCACCTTGTTGGCCCGTACGGTGCCGTGCGGTGTCGTGAGCTCGACGATGCCGCCGGTCCGCCGGACATCGCTCACCCGCGTCTCCTCGAAGACCTTGGCCGAGGAGGCGAGCAGCGCGCGACGCACACCACGAGCGAGCTTGCCCGGGTTCAGCATCCCGCCGATGGACTCCCGCATGCCGCCCACGAAGCCGGTGGGGAGGCCGAGTTCCTCCCTGTTGCCGACAGTCCCGCTTCCACCGAAGGCGCGCAGGATCGCCGCCTGGGTGCGCACCCTGAGCATCATGATGGGCGAGACCGCACCCCACACCAGACCGTTCGCGACATAGTCGCAGTCGATCTCGTGCTTCTTCATGAGGTCTTCCACGTAGTGACCCGCATGCTCCGCCAGCCTGGCCATGACCGGCATCTTCTTCGGGGACTGGATGCTGAGCATCCGCAGGTCGCCCCCCGGCGCCCCGGCGATCTGACCGCCGTTGCGCGAGGCTGAGCCGTAGCCGCAGAACTTCGCCTCCAGCAGGACCACGTCCTGGTCACGCTCCGCGAGGCGCAGTGCAGCCGCCATGCCACCCATGCCGCCGCCGATGACGGCGATGTCACAGGTGAGGTCGCCGTCCAGCGCGGGCTGCACGTCGTCGGGCCGGTCGATCCAGCCGGTGAAGTTGCTGTATTTCGTGTCCTCGGTCCTCACGCTGTCCTGATCTCCTTTAAATGGGTGTCTGCCCTACTGCATGCTTCGCGTCAAGATTTGCTCAGCACGCGCCGCACTCCGACGATCTCCACGTCCGCGTTGCAGCAAGGAAGAAGCGACGGCCCGGCCAGTGGCACCGAGTCACACAATGACAGGCTGATTACTCAAAGTAGCTTTCCTGGGTGTCCCAGTCGGCAAGCCCACGACAAGGATGTTCAGGACTACCGAACTTCGCCTGTGGCGGTTTACCTCGTACCTCACTGTTGCCAGCCACGGCCGCGGAGGGAACGACACTGAGCACCTGCTTCCCCTGGGTATGGTGCACGGTGCATGGGCTGGTCGCGCCCTCCCGTCCGGCCTGCCGAAATCGGCTCCCCGCAGCGCTGCCTACTGGGCACCCTTGTCGGCGCGCCCTCCAAGCCGCTGTGCGACCCGCTCGGCGGTCTGCTGACCCGTCAGCACGGCGCCGTTCATGGTTCCGGCCCACTCGCCAGCGGTTTCCACCCCGGCCCAGTGGATGCGCCCGTGAGGCTCCGTGAGGGCGCTGCCGTAACTGACGGATGCATAGGGGGCTACAGCAGGGTTCGGCCCTCCCGGGGCGAACGGTTCGGACGCCGGGCCCCAGCAGTGGTCCACGTAGTCGATGGGGGTGCTCGCCTGAGCGCCGTACAGCTCGACGAGCTGGTCGATCACCCGGCGACGTCGATCCGCCGAGTTGAAACCGTCGAATACGCGGGGGTCGCAGAAGGCCATCAGGACGCCTGGTCCGTTGTCATCGGGCGAAACGTCGAAGGTGATGAAAACGGTCCCGGTGTCGGTCAGTGCCTCACCCGAAAGCCCGCTGCTCCGCCAGAAGGGCTTCTCATAGGCGACGAACGCCTTGCTCAGCGTGCCCAGACGCCACGTCTTCGCGAGCCCTTCTGCCTTGTCGGGCAGGGCAGGCTCGAAATCGATGTCGGCGCGGTGCGAGGGGGCGGCAGTGACGATGGCGTACTTGGCGTTGATCACTTCCGAGTCGGTGCTGACCGTGACGCCGCCGTCGTCCTGGGTGATGCGTCGAACAGGGGCACCGACGACAACCCTGTCGCCGAGTCGCTCGGCGAGCCTCACGGCGATCTCTTGAGTCGTTTCGGTGATGCGCTCCTCTTGCTGACCGTCCTCGACGCTGAGCATGTGCTCCACGCCCCCGGCAGCGCGAATGTAGCGCAAAGCGTGCAGCAGAGAGACGTCCCCCGGGCTGCAGCCCCACTGCACCTTGGTGAGGATCGTCATCAGCGCCCGGGTGCTCGTCGTCGCCTGCTGCTGGTCGAGCCATTCTCCGAACGAGATCGCGTCGAGCTGCCCGGCGTCCGGGGATTCCCAGGCTGCATCGACGTTGATGGTCGAAGTCAGTTCCGCCACCGCCATCTGGATACGGGCCAGGTCTTCCAAGGCTTCAGGTGAGACCTCGGGGAAGGTGCCGGTGTAGGTGCTGCGCTGTCCGTCCATCCACAGGACGTTGTGGCCCTCGTCGAACTGACTGGTCGTCGTGCACCCCAACCGGCTCGCAAGGTCCCGGATCGCAGTGTGCCGCCGTGCGACCCACGTCGCCCCGAGGTCGACCTTGACCCCGGCCACTTCGCCCGAGAACGCTCGGCCTCCGACGCGGTCGCGACCTTCCACCACCAAGACCGACACGCCCATGTTCACCAGCCGTTCTGCGGCGGTCAGGCCGGCGAAGCCGGCACCGACGATCACGACGTCGACTGCCGTGTCCTCGATTCCAACCTTAAGAGAGTTCGACATGTTTTCCTCCTTCACTCACGCGGTCTGCGTATTGTGAGATGTATTGAGTGATCAGGTCGGTAAGGGATTCGGGAATGCTATGTGTCGTACCAGGTATGGTGACGTACCACGCCCGAATCCGCGGTTCGTATGCCTGTTTCCGACTTTTCGTTGGTCGCGGCTCCGACGTTTCCACCGTCCCAACTGTGGACTCCGACTGCAACGAAAAAGTGCACCTGTCTCGATCGGAGCGAGTGCACGATGCACCGACTCCTGAGTTCGGGGCATCAGCGATTGACAAGCGATGTGACACGCCATGCCCGACCACGCCCGAGGGGTGTGACTTCATTCGAACAATTCGGCGATCGTAAACGTGCTTGCCGTCCGGTCTCGTAATCGAGCACCGGCTTCGGCTGCTGTCTGTTCCCTCGAAAGAAATCAAAACAGAGAAGGGTGATCCGGACTCCACTCCACTTTGCTCAGGGGGTGAGTACGAGGCGGATCGGGTCTCCGATCTTCTTCTCCAGCCGGGCGACGGCGTCCGCGGCTTCGGCCAGGGGGACGTGGGCGCTGACGGAGGGGCCGAGGTCGATCCGTCCGGCGGCGGCCAGCCGGACGAGCTGTTCCACGTGCTCCGGTTCGGAGCCGTAGTGTCCGCGGATCTGCCGGACGTTGAAGCAGAAGTCGATGCTGTCGGCGACGCTGACCGGCTCCGGGGTGAGGCCGGCGAGGACCAGGACGCCGTTCGGGCCGAGCACGGTGCCGGCCTGGGCGCGGGCCGCTCCTACGCCGGCGAAGTCGAAGGCGACGTCGATGCCCCGCCCTGCCGTGGCCTTGCGTATCGCCTCGGTGAAGTCTCCGGCCGTGGGGTCCAGTGCCTCGTCGGCTCCGAAGAGGAGGGCGCGCTCTCGGGCCGAGGGCAGCGGGTCGACGGCGATGACCGGGGCGGCGCCGGCCAGGCGGGCGAGTCGGATGCCGTGGGCGCCGAGACCTCCGGCTCCCCAGATGCCGACTGCCTGCGCGGGGCGGACCGCGCCGGTGTCCACGATCGCGGCGTACGGGGTGGAGACGGCGTCGGGGATGATCGCGGCCTGGTCGAACGGCAGGTTGTCCGGGATGGGGAGCAGCGTGTCCTCCCGGGCGAGGGCGTACTGCGCCCAGCCCCCGTCGTAGTCCACTCCTCGGGTCAGGGGCTGGCGGCAGGTCATGTGGCGCAGGCAGTCGGCGCAGTCGCCGCACGCCTGACCGGCCTGTAGTACGACACGCAGGCCGGGAGTCCAGTTGCCCTTGACGTCGGGGCCGACGGTGTGGACGACACCGGCCACCTCGTGGCCGGGGGTGAGGGCACCGGAGTCTTTGACGGTGTCCACGGGGTAGAAGGGGCTCAGGCTGCCGTCGATCAGATGGATGTCGGACAGGCAGACGCCGGCGGCCCGCACTTCGACGAGGACTTCGCCCGGGCCGGGAACCGGGATCGGAACCTCTTCGACGGCGAAGGTACGGGTGTCCAGGCGAAGCCGCCCGGCCAGCATGGTGTTCATGCGCAAACCTCGATGTGCTCGGGAAGAAGCGCACGCCTATAGCTAGACGCACGACATGGTCACACGACCATGTCGGTTAACCGTGTCCCTTGACGAGGTTGCCTGTCAAGCTGCCGCCGCCGGACGTTCGTCAGGGATTCCGGGTTCCCCTCGCCGACTGTGTCCTTCGATACAGTCATCCGACATGTTCGAGTGACAAAGTCACGTGTAAGTTGATTGGTGACCGCTGAAGAGAAACGAAAGGCACGCTCATGACTCAGGTGTCCGTAGGTGCGGCGCGGGCGATCCCCGAGCGCCCCCCGCTGCCCCTCGTGGGCCACGCGTTCAACCTTCCCGCCGGTGCGGACTTCCTGGCCTACCTGCAGAAGGAGTTCAGGGAGTTCGGGCCTGTGTACCGGCTGCGGGTCTTCGGGAGGGACACCGTCATGATCGGCGGCCTGGACCTCGTGACCGAACTGTCGGACGAGACCCGTTTCCGCAAGCACGTTCACGCCGACCTGGTCGAGGTTCGGGCCCTGGCCGGGGATGGTCTGTTCACCGCCTACAACCACGAACCGAACTGGCGCAAGGCCCACGACATCCTGATGCCCGCGTTCTCGCTCGGCGCGATGCGCAGCTACCACGCCCCCATGCTGAAGGTCGCCCGTTCACTGATCAGCAAGTGGGACCGGCTGGCCGGGGTGCAGTCGGTGGACGTTCCCGACGAGATGACCCGGCTGACCTTCGACACGATCGGTCTGTGTGGCTTCGGCTACGACTTCCAGTCATTCCGGCGCAACGACCTGCATCCGTTCGTCGACGCGATGGCCCGGGCTCTCGTCTTCGCCCAGGAGAAGGGCGAGTCCGTGCCGGGCTCCGAGCTGTTCAAGAGGAAGAAGGTCGAGCAGTTCCGCAAGGACATCGACCTGATGACGGACCTCGTCGACGAGGTGATCAAGGAGCGTCGCGCCTCCGGCGACACCAGCACGGACGACCTGATGGGGCTGATGCTGCACACCGAGGACCCCGCCACCGGCGAGTTGCTGGACGACGTCAACATCCGCCACCAGGTGATCACCTTCCTGATCGCCGGCCACGAGACCACCAGCAGCGCGCTCTCCTTCGCCCTCTACTACCTGACCAAGCATCCGGAGGTGCTCGCCCGGGCCCAGGCCGAGGTGGACGCCTTGTGGGGTGACACCGACGCCCCGGATCCCGGGTACGGCGACATCGGCAAGCTCACCTACATCCGCCAGGTGCTCAACGAGAGCCTGCGGCTGTGGCCGACGGCTCCCGCGTTCGCCGTCGAGCCGATCGAGGACACCGTCATCGGCGGCAAGTACCCCGTACGCAAGGGCGAGTCGCTGATGGTGATCACCTCGGCCCTCCACCGTGACGCGGCCTGGGGGGAGAACGTCGAGCTGTTCGATCCCGAGCGCTTCACCCCCGAGCGGGAGGCGGCCCGCTCGGTCCACGCCTTCAAGCCGTTCGGCAACGGCGAGCGGGCCTGCATCGGCCGCCAGTTCGCGTTGCACGAGGCCACCCTGCTGCTGGGTCTGCTGGTGCACCGTTACCGTCTGATCGACCACACCGACTACCAGTTGAAGATCAAGTCGACGTTGACCATCAAGCCCGACGGGTTCAGCCTCCGGCTCGCCCGCCGCACCAGCGACGAACGGCGCCTGCCCGCCGTGACGGCGGCGGATCCCGTCCCGGGCCGGACCGCCACCGTGACGCGCCGTGCGAGCGGCACCGCGCTGACCCTGCTGCACGGATCCAACCTGGGCACCTGCGCCGGCATCGCCCGCGACCTCGGCGGTGACGGCGAGGAGCACGGCTTCACCCCGTCCGTCGCCTCCCTCAACGAGTACACGGAAAGGCTGGCCGGAACCGAGGGGCCCGTCGTCATCGTCGCCGCTTCCTACAACGGTCGCCCCACCGACGACGCAGCCGAGTTCGTCGCCGCTCTGGAGAACCTCGCCCCCGGCTCGCTCGCCGGCCTGCGGTACGCCGTCCTCGGTGTCGGCGACCGCAACTGGGCGGCGACCTACCAGCGCATCCCCACCCTGATCGACGAGCGTCTGGCCGCCGCCGGCGCCGTCCCGCTTCTGGAGCGCGGCGCCGCCGACGCCTCCGGTGACTTCGGCGGAGTGGTCGACCAGTGGACGGCGGACCTGTGGACGGTCCTGCTGGACGAGTACGGCGAAGCGACCGCCGGCGAGACGGCGGGCCCCGCACCCGAGGCGGAAGCAGAAGGGCTGTACGAGCTGGAGGACACCTCGGAGTCGGTCCTCGGCGGTCTCGCCGAGCGCCACGGCGTCCAGCCGATGGAGGTCCTCGAAGCGTACGAACTCGTCGACACCGACCACGAACTCGGACGCTCCAAGCGGTTCCTGCGGCTCCGTCTGCCTGAGGGCGTCAGCTACCGCACCGCTGATCACCTGGCTGTCCTGCCCAGCAATCCCGAGGCCCTCGTCCAGCGTGTCGCCGACCGCTTCGGCCTCGACCTGGACCGCACGGTCCGGCTGCGCGCCCGCCGCCGGAGCCGGGGCGCGCTGCCCGTCGACCGGCCGCTGACCCTGCGCCGCCTGCTCACCGACTTCGTCGAGCTGCAGGACCCGGCCACCCAGGAGCAGGTCGCCGTGCTCGCCGAGCACACTTCCTGCCCGCCCGAGAAGCAGCCGCTCACCGTCTTCGCCACCGCCGATGCCGAGACCTTCCGGGAGCAGGTGACCGTCGCGGGGCTCAGCGTCCTGGACCTCCTGGAGCGCTACCGTGCGTGCGAACTGCCCTTCGAGCGCTTCCTGGAGCTGCTGCCGGTGCTGCGCCCCCGGCACTACTCGATCTCGTCGTCCGCCGCGGCCCGGCCGGGCGAGGCGGACCTGATGGTGTCGCTGCTCGCGGCGCCCCACCGGTCGGGGGAGGGCACCTTCCGGGGCATCGCCTCGCACTTCCTGCAGACGGTGAACGCGGGCGATGTGATCCAGGCCCGGGTCCTGCCGTGCAGCGAGTCCTTCCGCCTCCCCGAGGACACCTCCGTACCGGTGATCCTGATCAGCGCGGGTACCGGCCTCGCGCCCTTCCGCGGCGCGGTCCTCGATCGCCATCACGCCGGTTCGACCGGCACCCTGCTCTGCTACTTCGGCTGCGACCATCCCGACGTGGACTTCCTCCACCGGGAGGAGTTCGAGGCAGCCGAGGCGGCCGGCGCCGTCAGCATGCGCCCCACCTTCATGCACGCGCCCGAGAACGGCGCCCGCTTCGTCCAGGAGCGCCTCGCCCGCGAGAGCGAGGAGGTGTGGTCGGTCCTGGAGTCCGACGGGCGCGTCTACATCTGCGGCGACGGCCGCCGTATGGCACCGGCCGTACGGGAAGCGTTCATGGCGATCTACCGTGAACGGACCGGTTCGAGCGATGAGCAGGCCGTGGCGTGGCTCGCGGCGCTCGTTGAGTCCGGGCGCTACGTCGAGGACGTCTGGGCCGGCTGAGTCTCACGAGTGGGCAGAGACGGTTGGGGGCGCACCTTCCAGGTGCGCCCCCAACCGTCTTCACGTCGTGTCAGGGCGTCGGCACGTCCGGGAGGTCGAGGCTCCCCTTGGCCAGCGCCACGGTCGCGGCGACGAGTGCCCTGAGGCCCGTCCGCTCCGTGGCCTCGTCCGGCACACTCAGCAGGACCTGCATGGTGAGTCCGTCGAAGCCGGAGAGGAAGAACCGAGCCACTGTTTCCGGGGACTCGGCCAGTTTCTGTCCCGTCCTGTCCGCGGTTTCGGCGATCACCTGTGCGGTCACCTCGATGACCCGCTGGTAATGGCTCTGCCGGGCCTCGTTGAGCCCGGGCACACGCAGGGCGAACATCGTCAGTTCAGTGAGCAGCTGCTGGTGCGACGTGGGCTCGCGCACGGTGCCCCACAAGGCCCCCGCCAAGGCGCTGAAGGTCTTCTCGAAGCCCGCGTCCTCCGGCGCCGCCCGCTGCACCTGCGCGACCAGCTCGTCGGTGATCTGGTCCATCACCGCCCGGTAGAGATCCTCCTTCGTGCCGAAGGTGTAGTGGACGGTGGCCTGTGCGACGCCGAGCTCCGCGGCGATGGCACGGGTGCTTCCCGCGGCGACGCCCTCCCGGGTCATGAGGTCGATGGCCGCCTTGATCAACTGGGGGCGGCGCTCCGCCGCGGAAACATGAGCCATACAGTCCAGTATATCGACTTAGTCAATCGATCAAGTCGGTCGAGGTCTCTGTCACCGGCCAGGCGAACGCCCTGGTCGCACGCGCCTCACTCTTGAGGCCCGAGCGGTGTTTCGTTCGCTCGGTGGTCGGACCCGCTGTCCGCGGGGAGAGCCTGCTCGGCCCAGATGACTTTTCCCTCACGACTGTGTCGTGCGCCCCAGCGATCGGTGAGCTGGGCCACCAGCAGCAGGCCCCGGCCGCCTTCGTCGGAGATCCGGGCGCGGCGCAGATGCGGGGCCGTGCTGCTGGCGTCGGAGACCTCGCAGGTGAGCGTCGACTGGAGGATCAGTCGCAGCTGGATGGGGCTCTTGCCGTAGCGGATCGCGTTCGTCACCAGTTCGCTGACGGCCAGCTCGGTGGTGAAGGACATCTCCTCCAGCCCCCAGGCTGCCAGTACGTCGGAAGCGAAGCGGCGGGCTCCGGATACGGCTGCTGGATCGGACGGCAGGTTGATCGCTGCGACATGGTCGGGATCGAGGGCTCGGGTCCGGGCCACCAGCAGAGCGACGTCATCGGCGGGTCGGCTGGGCAGCAGTGCGGCCAGCAGCTGGTCGCAGGTCTCCTCCAGCGACTCCGGCGCCGAGGTGAGGACATCGTGCAGTGTGGTGAGTGCGACATCCACGTCACGCGTGCGGTCGGAGATCAGCCCATCGGTGTGCAGGGCCAGCAGGCTGCCCTCCCGCAGTTCGAACCCCGTCGTCTCGAAAGGGAGTCCGCCCAGGCCGAGGGGCGGACCGACCGACACCTCGGGCAGGTCGACCACGCTGGAGGTCCGGGTGTCCTCGCCGGTGGTCGAGGGGGTCACCACGGTCGGCGGGACATGGCCGGCACTGGCGACGGAGCACAGGCGGGAGACGGGGTCGTAGATCGCGTACAGGCAGGTGGCGCTGATCTCACCCTCGTCCCGTGACTCCTCGCGCTGCATCCGGATGACCACGTCGTCCAGATGCGTGAGCAGCTCATCGGGCATGAGGTCGATATCGGCGAAGGCACGGACGGCTGTGCGGAGTCGGCCCATGGTGGCGGCGGCGTGCAGGCCGCGTCCGACCACGTCGCCGACGACGAGCGCGACGCGGGCCCCGGACAGCGGAATCACGTCGTACCAGTCGCCGCCCACACCCGCGCGGGACCCGGCGGGCAGGTAACGCGAGGCCGCTTCGACGGCCGACTGTTTCACCGTGTGTCGCGGCAGCAGGGTTCGCTGGAGAGCGAGCGCGGTGGAACGCTCACGGGTGTACCGGCGGGCGTTGTCGATGGACACCGCTGCCCTGGAGACGATCTCCTGCGCCAGCAGGAGGTCGTCGTCGTCGAAGGGGACCGAGGTGCGATGGCGCGAGAACTGCACCAGGCCCAGGGTCTCCCCACGGGCGTGCAACGGCACGAGGAGAACCGAGTGGAGGCCGAGGGTGCGCAACGCGTGTCTGTGGGACTCGGAGGGGGCCATCCACACGGGCATCTCGGTCCCCCTGATGCGGTGCAGGACGGATCGCCCGGTGACCAGTGTGCGCGCCGGTTCCGAGTCGTCGGGGTAGGAGTGGGCCTCGCCAATGCGGAGCAGGGACTCCGGACAGCCGACGAGGACGGAGCGCTGGGCGACTCTGCGCTGCGTCAGAACCTCCGGTGAACCCGTGCCCGTTTCGTCGAGGGCGGAGTCGAAGAGGTCGACGGTGACGAGATCGGCGAATTCCTCGGTGCACACCTCCGTCAACTCCTGTGCGGTGCGGGTGACATCGAGCGTGGTCCCGATCCGCTTGCTCGCCCTGTTGGTGAGGGCGAGTCGCTGCTGAAGGAGATGGTCGCGCTCCTCCTGGTAGGCGGCGACGACCTCTTCCGAGGACCGGTCCACGTAGTCGAAGCCGATCGTGACCAGCCGCATCGAGGCCAGGTGGATCATGTGCCAGTCACTGGTGAGGCGGGGCGCTTCGGCTTGCAACAGTTCGAGCAAGCTGAGGTGGCCGACCCGGTAGCCCCGGAGGAGTCTGCTCACCGAGACCCCTCGCCGGGCGTAGAGGCGACCTACCTCCAAGGCGACCGCAGGAGCGTTCGGCGAGCTCGCACCAGGGCGGGTCTCCAGGAAATCCAGAAAAGCGCTTACGTGCTGGCCTGTCTCCTCCAAGGTCAGAGCCGCGATCTCCCTCTCCTCCGACAGCTCGGGGAGTTCGTCGTTCAGGCGCTGGAGCACCAGGCCGACCAGCTTCGCCACCTGTGGCCTGAGGTGGCGGGCCAGCTGACCAAGGAACGCATCGACATCGGTTCCCATAGTGCGAATGTACGGGAAGCCCTTGGCGTACGCCCCTCGTGCGGCTGGGGCCAGCCCCCCAGCTGTCTCGCGCCGGGGATCGACGCGCTCGACCGACCGGCTCACCCGTACAGGCGTCCGGGACGCACGCGGCCAGGGGTGCTGAGTCAGGCTGGTGAGGCAGAACAGCTCAGCACCCCTTCAGGAGAAGGCCATAGACAGGACACGAAAGGCACGGTCGCGGGCCGGGCCGGCAGCCCGGCTGCTCGCGCGGTGCGCCGTGGTGGCGGCAGCCGCCGCCGTGGGGGTGCTGCTGCTTGCGCTGGGCGGGGGCGGACTGCTCGTGGTCATGGCCGGGATCCTCGGGCTCGTGGTCTGCGCCGCAGGCATGTGGTGGCTCGTGGCCCGGCGCGGTCTCGTGCGGCTGCTCGGCGCGTTCGTGGCCGTCGCGGCGCCGGCCGGAGTGCTCGTGTTCTACGCGCGGAGCGGTCTGTGGCTGATCGCGATGATCTCCAGCCTGTGCTGGGCGACGGCGGTGACCTGCGGCCGCACGGCGCTGCACCGAGCGCGGCCGCCCCGGTCGCAGCGGCCCGTACGCGCACGTCCGCCGAGGCGGGCGGTGCTGATCATGAATCCGAAGGCGGGCGGTGGCAAGGTCGCCCGCTTCGACCTCGTGAAGCGGGCGGAGCGACTGGGCGCGCGGGTGATCCTGCTGGACCCGTCCGCCCCGGTCGACGTGGGCGGACTGGCCCGAGAGGCCGTAGAAGACGGTGCCGACCTGCTCGGTGTCGCCGGTGGCGACGGTACTCAGGCACTGGTCGCGGCCGTCGCCGCCGAACACGGACTGCCGTTCCTTGTGATCTCCGCGGGCACCCGCAACCACTTCGCCATGGATCTCGGCCTCGACCGCGCCGACCCGGCCCGCTGCCTGGATGCCTTGACCGACGGCGAGGAGATCCGGGTCGATCTCGGCGACGTGTCCGGCCGTCCCTTCGTCAACACGGTGTCCTTCGGCGTGTACGCGGACATCGTGCAGAGCCCCGAGTACCGCGACGACAAGACGGGCACCGCCCTGAAGCTGATGCCGGACCTTCTGGCCAGGGAGGGCGCGCGACGACTCGACGCGCGTGTGGACGGTACCCGGCTCGCGGACCAGCAGGCGCTGTTGATCAGTAACAACCCGTACGTCTCGCCCGACGAACTGAGCGGCGGCGGGCGCCGGCCCGTGCTCGACGACGGTGAGCTGGGTGTGATCGGGATCAGGGTGCAGAACGCGGCACAGGCGGCACAGCTGGCCCTGTGGGGCTCACAGGCGCCGGGACTCACCGTGACGACCGCGCGGCGGGTCGAGGTGACGGCCGGCGGGGGCCCGCAGCCCCCGGAGACGGGGGGCGGCGAGGAGGCGCAGATTCCGGTGGCGGTCGACGGGGAGGCGCTGTGGCTGCGCACACCGGTCGTGTGCTCGGTACGGCCCCGCGCGCTACGGGTGCTGCTGCCACGCGACCGCCCCGGCGCACCGCCACCAGCGCCCCCGGTCGACTGGCGGAAACTGCTCGCCCTCGCGTGCGGTCCCGTCGAGCACACAGCATCAGGCGAGAGCCGCACCTGACCACAGCACGGTCCCTGCCGTCCTCGGTGAGACCCGTGCCTCGCTGCGACGCAGTGCAAGCCCCTCGGGCCCGTCCGTCCCACCGGCAGAGGGCGCCGGCCATGGCGCGTGAGTTGATCGGGTCGGCTCTCAGAGACCGAGGTAGTCGCCCAGGTCGGCGTAGTCGACCTGCCACAGGCCAGGAGAGCCCTTCGGGTACTGGGACCGGAACCCGAGTATGCGCTGGACACGCGGCGAGAGCGTCTTCGCGACCTCCATGTCGACCAGGAAGGGGTACGCCTCCTCGCCGGTGAGGAAGCCCGGATTGAGGGCGAAGGCCACGGCCCGCCGGTACGCGTCGCTGGTCTGGTTCGCGCCGCCACCGTGCGCGGTCTTGCCGCTGAACAAAAGGGCGTCTCCGGCGTTCATGATCGCGGGAACTGTCTGCTCAGGAGTCCCGCGGTCCTCGAAGTCGTTCCAGTGGTTGCTCCCCGGAATGACTCGGGTGGCGCCGTTCTCCTCCGTGAAGTCGGTCAGGGCGATCAGGAAGTTGAGGGTGACCTCCGGGCCGTTGGGCCCCATCCCGATGAAAGGGAACCAGTTCTCCAGGTCCCGGTGCAGCATCTGCGCCTGGCTGCGGGGGCCGATCTCGATCACCTGCGCGGTGGTCATCCAGTACGTGCCCGACTCCGGGAGGAAGGTCCGGTCGCAGACCTCGTGGACCAGGGAGTGTTCGAGGATCTCGTTGCGGAACGTGGCGCTGTGCGTGACCAGGTTGGTGAGTCGCTTGGTGTTGCTGCCGTGGAACGCGGCCACCATGTCATTCTCGTGGGTCGAGCCCGGGCGAAGTGCCCGCATCGGCGGCTCGATCTCGGCGTTGAAGCGGTTCATCTGCTCCTTCGTCAGGATGTCCTTGACGATGACGCCTCCGTCGCGGGTCAGGAGCTTGAGTATCTCGTCCGTCGGCGTGTCAGTCCCCACCGACGTAAGGGTCTGGGGCTGCTTCGGTGTCGTCATGTGCGTTCTCTCCCTCAAGGTCCTCGCTGTTCCTGTGGCTGGTGGCGTTACTCTCGCCAGCCACGGCCGCCGACGAGAACGACAGCGAGCACCTGCCTTGCTCGGGCCCGGTGCACGATGCACACGCCGGTCGCACCGCCGCTCTCCTACGGTTGTCGAGTCAAAAGTCAGGACGTGTCACTGACTTCGTCCCTCCCTCAACGCCGTGCGCCGGGTTCGTGGGGTCCCCTCCCACGGGCGCGTCGCGCTGCCGAGCCATCCGAGGAGGAAGGCTGCCGGGACGGAGATCAGCCCGGGGGTGTGAAGCGGGATCAGGTTGAAGTCCTGGTCCGGCAACAGCGCGTACTTCGTCCCGGACACCGCGGGGGAGGCGAGGGTCAGGAGTGCGCAGAGGGACAGCCCTCCGTAGACGAGCCACAGCAGCCCTCGGCGGTCGAAGCCGGTCCACAGGAAGGAGTAGACGAGCGCGGGGAAGACACAGGTGGCCGCGAGGCTCAGCGAGAAGGCGAGGAGGAATTCGATGGGGTAGCGGTACAGGGCGGTGGCGAGGAGAAGACTGACTGCGCAGAGCGTGACAACGGACAGTCGCATGACGGCCGGCTCTCCGATGCCGATCCTGGTACGGCCCTTCTGCCCGAACAGGTCGCGGGCCACGGAGACGGCGGCGGCGAAGGTCACGCTCGCCACGGCTGTGAGGACGGCGAGGAAGGCGACACAGGCCACGAGGACGATGACCACGATCCGGCCCGTGGAGTGGTGGGGGAGGACCTCCGATGCCAGGAGGATCGGGGCTCCCTGTCCCTTCACGTCGACGACCCCGATCTGTCCGCTGCCCACCACCGCGGCAGCGGCGACACCGGCCGTGATCAGGAGCAGGTAGAAGAGGCCGGTCAGTCCTACGGCGACGCTCAATGATCGTCGCGCGGCGGACGCGTCCCGACTGGCGCTGACGCGCAGGAGCAGGTGGGGCATCATCGCGGTGCCGAGGATGACGACGATGTGGTCGCTGATGGTGCCGAGCGGACCGAAGTCGGCGGTGTGCGCCCACAACCCGGGGCTGAGGTAGTCGTCCGGCGACATGCTCTTGTCCATGGCGGCCGACAACAGCGATTCAGGACTCCAGTCGAACAGGCGGAGCGCCAGCAGGGTCAATGCGGCGAGCGTCGCCAGGGCTATGGGCACCTTGGCGACCTGTATGAAACTGGTGCCGCGCAGATCGGCCACTCCTGCGAAGCATGTGATGAGGAATCCCATCAGTACCGTGCACACCACCTGGGCCGTCTCGGTCGGCATGCCGATCAGAAGAGCGGCGGTGATGCCGCCGGCACGCAGTTGGACCATGAGCAGGGGTACGGCGATGCACAGCGTCACCACCGCACCGGCGATCCGCGTTCCCGGTCCCTCGGCACGCAGGGCGAACAGCTCACCGAGGGTGTAGCGGCGGGTCGCGCGAATCCTGGAGGCGAGGAGCAGGAAGACACCGAGTGCGAGGGCACTGTCGACGGCGGTCGAGACACCGTCGTAGCCGAAGAGGGCGATCGCTCCCGGCAACGAGACCAGGATGACGACCGTGATCTGTTCCCCCGCCATCGCGACGCCGTTGAAGACGGGCGGGAGAGACCGGCCGGCGACGTAGAGGCGTTCCGGATCGTCGTCCTGAGTGGCGAGGGTGAAGACCCACAGGAGGCAGAGGCCGATGAAGACGAAGAAGGCGGTGATGACCGCGCCCCTCGCGGCGGAGCCGATGAGGTCGGGCGAGCCGACGCTCAGGAGGTACGTCGTCACCAGGTGCCCCCGACCGAACGAGAGGCAGCGGTCGTCGCCGGGGCCGGCTCGCACGAGGACGCGGCCCGGCTCTCGTACCACCACGTCCCGCCGACGAGGACGACGAGCTGCGTGAGCGCCCACGCCATGCCGAGGGTGAGACGTCCGTACACGGAGGTCTCTCCAAGGGTCGTGGAGCAGGAGAGCAGGACACCGACGGCGAGCGGCAGCGCGTTGACAGTGACCAGCACTCGTGTGTCACGGGGGGAAGGCCGGGAGGAAGCGGAGGGCACGAGATCTCTCTCTGAAGAAAAGGGAAGACGGACACGGCGCGAGGGGTCGTGGAGACGGTCGCAGCCGTTGAGGACGAGCGTTGGAGTCGGGCGGCCGTACCGGGACGCGTTGTCAGCGGCGAGTGGTCGCCGTCAGGCCGGCGTATCGCCCCGCCTGCTCCAGCAGTCGGGGGACACCCGTTTCGAGCGACGGCCCGAAGGTCTTGTCGTGGGGACGCTCCCCACGCTGCCAGCGGATGTAGATGGCCTCGCAGAAGATCGCTGCCTTCCACAGTGCGAGGGTCTGGTACCAGGGCAGCGGGGACAGATCGAGGCCCGTGCGGGACTGGTAGCGCTCTGCCAGTTGACGCCGGGTGAGGTAGCCGGGCGACCGGGTCACCCGGGTGAGTTCGAGCGGGGTGGCAGGGCTGCCGGCCTCGGAGTAGGTGGCGGTGAGGTACCCCAGGTCCGCGAGCGGGTCGCCGAGCGTGGCCATCTCCCAGTCCAGGATCGCGAGGACCCTGGCCGGCGCCTGGGGTGCGAACATGAGGTTGCCCATGCGGTAGTCGCCGTGCACCACCGAGGCCGCCTGGCTCGTCGGGAGGTTACGGCCGAGCCAGTCCCCGATGCGCTCCACCGCGGGCAGGCTGCGTGTGGTGTTGACCTCCCACAACCCGTGGAACCTGTCGACCTGGCGCCGGAGATACCCCTCGGGGAAGCCCAGGGAGGCGAGTTCCGCTCCGGTCACGTCGATGCTGTGCAGGGCGACGAGGGTGTCGACGACCGCCTCGCTGGTGGCCCGGCGCTGTTCGGCGGGGGAGAGGTGGGGTGGGATCGTGTCGGTGATGACGATCCCGTCGAGCCGGGACATGAGGTAGAACGGCACGCCCAGCAGGGACGCGTCCTCGCAGACGGCGACGATCTCCGGCACCGGCACCCCGTGGCCGCCGAGGATCTTCTGGATGCGGGCCTCGCGCACCATGTCGTGCGTCGACTTGGGCAGAGGCGGGCGCGGGCCACGGCGCAGGACGACACAATCGCCACCGCGCTGGATCAGGTAGGTGATGTTGGAGTGGCCTTCGCCGATGCGCTGCCACGCGAGCGGGCCGCTGCCGATGCCGTGTGCGTCGAGGAAGCCGGTGACCGCGTCGAGCACCAGGAGCGGAGGGCTGTCGAGGTGACGGGAACTCTCCCAGCTCGCGACGACCTCCACGCCGTCGGGGACGGTGTGCATCACGAGCCTCCGTTCCGGCCCACGACAGCGTCGCCCCGGTACCGCTCACCGGCTCGGACCGCAGCGCTCCGGCCGGCCGAGGCACGGCGGGCGATGGCCCACCGGTGGGTCTCGTTGGAGCCGTCGTAAATGCGGAACGGGCGGACCTCGTTGAGGTACTGCGCCAGTGGAAGCCCGTCGGAGACCCCGTCGCCGCCGCAGATCTGGATGGCACGGTCGACCACCCGGAAGACCGCCTCCGAACAGTGCACCTTCGCCACCGACGACATCGCCGAACCCGCCTTCGGGTCACTGTGCAGCAGAGCCGCGGTCTTGGCGATGATCGCGTCGGAGGTCTCGATGTCGATCACCGACTCGGCGATGAGGTGCTGTGCCAGGCCGAGCGAGTCGATCGGGCCGCCGAACAGCTCACGCCGGGCGGCCCGGTCCAGCGCGATGTCGTGCGCCCGCCGCGCCAGCCCCAGCCACCGCATGCAGTGTGTGAGACGTGCAGGCCCGAGCCGTACCTGTGCGTACCGGAATCCCAGCCCCACCTCGCCGAGCACCGCGTCGTCGGCGATGAAGCAGTCCTCTAGGTGGAGGTGCGGGTGACCGCCGTCGATGGAGCGGTCGACGGTGTGGATCGCCTCGCCGACCCGGATTCCGGGGTTCGTCATGTCGACGAGGAACATGGTGGCCCCTTCGGGGGAGCCGTCGACAGCCGGCGTCCGCGCCATCACGATGCAGAACCCGGCACCGACAGCCCCGCTGGTGAACCGCTTGTGGCCGTCGATGATCCAACCGCCGTCGGCGCGCACGGCCGTGGTCCGCAGCGCCGCCGGGTCGGACCCCGCTCCGGGATGGGGCTCGGTCATGCCGAAGCACGACCGGACGTCCCCCGCCGCCAGAGGCGCGAGATAGCGCTTCTTCTGCTCCTCGGTCGCGATCAGGTTGAGCATGTGCATGTTCCCCTCGTCGGGTGCCATGCAGTTGAGCGCCACAGGACCGATCGGCGAGTAGCCGGCCTCCTGCAGGATCGGTGACCAGTGCGGGAGGGGCAGGCCCCGCCCGCCGTACTCCGTCGGCACTAGTGGCGCGAAGACACCGGCCTCCTTCGCCGCGGCCTGCAGCCGGGCACGGGTGGCCTGGTCGAGCCGTCCGCCCGGTGCGGGCTCGGCGTCGATGACGACCTCGCGAATGAACCGGCGAGTACGCTCACGCAGCTCCGCGATCTCCGGCGAAAGGTGAGGGGAAGTCATGGTTGTCCTTTGTCGGATGGGCGCGGTCGTCACGCGGTACCGCCGGCGACCGTGAGGCCGCCGTCGACGGTGAGGATGTGGCCGGTGACCCAGGAGGAGTCCTCCGAGGCCAGGTACGCCACGGCGGAGGCGATGTCGGAGGGCACGCCCAGACGCCGCAGGGGGTAGTCGGCGGCCACCTCGGCTTCCTTGCCCTCGTACAGGGCTTCGGCGAACCGGGTCTTCACCACTGCGGGTGCCACCGCGTTGACACGGATCTCCGGGCCGAGCTCGACTGCCAGGGTCCTGGTCAGGTGGGACACCGCCGCCTTGCTCACGCCGTACAGGCCGATGCCGGGTGCGGGGGTCTCTCCGGTCACCGAGGAGAGGTTCACGACGGTGCCTCGGCGTTCGGTGAATCCGAGCTTCGGGTGGGCCACGGCGTCCTGCACCCAGGCGAGGGTGGCGAGGACGTTGACCTCCAGCACCTTGCGGGCGGCATCGAGGTCCAGGCCGACGACGGGACCGTACGCCGGATTGATGCCCGCGTTGTTCACCAGGATGTCCAGTGCGCCGAACTCGCGCGCGACGGTGTCGAAGACCTCGCGGCGGTGCTCGAGGTCGTCCGCCTTGCCGGCGACGGTGATGACGCTGCTCCGGGGAAGATCAGCGGCGGCCTCTTCGAGCGGTCCGCCCTTGCGCGCGGTGATGCACACGCGCGCCCCTTCGGCTACGAGCCGCTCGGCGACGGCGAGACCGATACCCCGGCTCGCTCCGGTCACGATGGCGATGCGGCCCGAGAAACGGCCCTGGTCGGTGTGGTTCGCGCTCAACGATCAGTCCTTGGAGGGTGGTATCGGCCCGGCGACGTCGATGCGGCGCAGTTCGGCACGCCGGATCTTGCCGCTCTGCGTCTTGGGCAGGTCGGTGAGGAAATGGATCTCACGCGGGCACTTGTACGCGGCCAGCCGCTCACGGGAGAAGGCGATCAGCTCCTCTGCCGTGGCGTGCAGACCCGCCTTGAGCGAGACGTAGGCGACGACGGTCTCGCCGCGGTACGCGTCCGGCTGCCCGACGACGGCTGCCTCCAGCACCGACGGGTGCTCGTACAGAGCGTCCTCGACCTCACGCGGCCAGACCTTGTACCCGGACACGTTGATCTGGTCCTTGAGCCGGTCCACCAAGTAGACCCAGCCCTGCTCGTCGATGACGGCGACGTCACCGGTACGGAGCCGGCCCTCCGGCATCGTCTGGCGGGTGGCCTCGGGCTTGCCCCAGTACCCGGGCACCACCTGCGGCCCGCTCAACTCCAGTTCGCCCTGGTCCCCGCTCGGCACCGGATCGCCGTGCGGGTCCACGACGCGCGCGGTGAGGTGCGGCAGGGGCTTGCCGATGGAGAGCGTGCCGCTCGGCAGATGCACGGGGGCCCTGTCCCCCGGAGGCACGGCGATGACGGCGGACGTCGTCTCGGTCATCCCGTAGCCGTTGTGGAGGTAGACGCCGAATCGCTCCTGGAACCGCTCGACCGTGGCCGGGGGGATCGGCGCGCCGCCGGAGTACAGGGCCTTCACCGACGCGAAGTGCTCCGGTCCGGCCTGCGGCAGCTCGTAGAGCGCGTTGTACGCGGTGATGGAGCCGATGGTGTAGGTCACCCCGTGCTCGGCGAAGGCGTCCAGGGCGACTGCGGGGTGGAACCGGCCCGTGAGGACAAGCGTGGTGTCGGTGAGCAGGGAGAGCGTCGCGTTGACCACCGCGCCCGTGATGTGGAACAGCGGGGCCACGGCGAGCACGACGTCCCCGTCGCCCACACCCATCCACGACGCGCACGTCGCCACCACGCTCAGGACGTTGCCGTGGGTGTTCATGGCACCCTTCGGCGGCCCCGTCGTTCCCGAGGTGTACGTCAGGAACGCGACGTCGTCGCGGGTCAGCTCCACGGGTGAGGGGCTGCGGCCCTCGAACTCGCCGATCAGGGCCACCAGGTCGCCGTCCGGTGCCGGAGCGTGGCGCTCCGTCGTCATGAAGACCCGCGGATCGTTCCTCGACTGGTAGTCCAGTGCCGACGTGCTGACCAGCCATCGGACCGTGCTCCCCGCCAGCGTGCCGAGCGTCTCGTGGACGTCCGAGTCCGCACAGACGACCCCGACCGCCCCGGAGTCGTCGATGATCCGGCGCAGCTCCTGACGCCGGTACATCGGATTGAGCCCCAGTGCCGTGGCCCCCAGCTTCCACAGGGCCAGCAGCACCAGCGCGTACTGCGGAAGGTTCTGCAGGTACACGCCGACCCGATCACCCCGACCGGTTCCGCGGGCCTGGAACGCTGCGGCCAGGGCGTCCGACGCCGCGTCCACCTCCCGCGCGGACAGAGCACCGTCGAAGAATCGGAGCGCTGTGCCGTCCGGGTTCCTCGCCACGCGTGCCTTCCAGGCGGCCACGAGCGAGTCGGGGGCCGCGCCCGTCCCCGTACCGAACCCGTCGGGGAACGTGCCCCGCCACCGGCCCTCATCCACTGTCATCTGCCGTCCTTCCCACCCATGTCCATGCGCTTGGCGTGCCGGTCACGTGAGTTCGCGCTTGAGGATCTTTCCGGTGGACGTCATCGGCAGGGTCTGCACGATCTCCACGATGCGCGGGTACTTGTGGCCGGCCATCTGCTTTTTGCCCCAGGCGATCAGCTCGTCGGAGCAGGCTTCAGCACCGCGGTCGAGGATGACGAACGCCTTGATCTCCTCGCCGTGGCTCTCGTGCGGCACGCCGACGACCGCGGCCAGGCTGATCGCGGGGTGCGTCATCAGGACCTCCTCGATCTCGCGCGGGTACACGTTGAAGCCACCGCGGATGATCAGGTCCTTTGCCCGGTCGACGATGTAGTAGAAGCCGTCCTTGTCCCTGCGGGCCAGGTCGCCGGTGCGGAACCAGCCGTCCTTGACGGCTTCGGCGGTGGCCTCGGGCCGGCCGTGGTAACCCTTCATGACGTTGTGGCCCCTGACCGCGATCTCCCCGATGGCGCTGCCCGTGCCGTCGTCCTCGACCTCGGACCAGTCGGTGTTGACGAGTTTGACCTCCACGCCCCAGATCGGCACGCCGATGGAGCCGGGCCGGGGCTCTCGCGCCGGATCGCTGAAGGTCACCACCGGCGAGGTCTCGGAGAGGCCGTAGCCCTCCAGGACCTGGACGCCCAGTCGCTCCCTGACCTGCTTGATGAGATCGGCGGGGAGCGAGGCACCGCCGGAGACACCGACGCGCAGGTTCCTGGCGATCCGCTCGACGTCGACGTCGTCGGTGAGCGCCTGCAGCAGGCCCCACCACATGGTGGGGACGCCCGCGAAGAAGGTGATGTCCTCCTGCCGCATCAGGGACACCGCCTGCTGGGCGTCGAACCGCGGCAGCAGCACCAGTGTGCTCGCCGTCGAGAAGCCGGCGTTCATCTGCACGGTCGCGCCGAAGGAGTGGAACAACGGCAGCACCACCAGATGGGTGTCCAAGGCCGGCCGGTTTCCCAACAGCCGGTTACACGCCAGGGCGTTGAGCACCAGGTTGGCGTGACTGAGTTCGGCGCCCTTCGCCTGTCCGGTCGTACCACTCGTGTAGAGCAGCACGGCCGGGTCGTCCCCCGACGTCCCGACGCTGTCGAACGTCGCCGCGGTGCCCCGCAGCGCGGCACCCAGGGTCTCGGCGCCATCGATCGGGCTCTCCGCCGCGGGATCGGCGGTGATGAGGAAGAAGTGCTCGCAGCCCGGGGACTCGGTGAACCCGGCGTGTCCCTCCGCTCCCATCGGCAGGCCCTCACCGCCCTCGAAGCAGAAGTACGCCTTCGCCTCCGAGTCGGCGAGGTGGTAGGCGACCTCACGGCCCTTGAGCAGGATGTTGAGTGGTACGACGACGGCGCCGGCCTTGAGGATCCCGTAGTAGACGATCGGGAAGTAGGGCACGTTCGGGCAACTGATCGCGACCTTGTCGCCGGGCCAGATGCCCCGGTCGACCAGGAGGTTGGCGACCCGGTTGGCGGCTGCCTCGACCTGGGCGTAGGTGAGTCGTGTCGTGCCGAGGACGACGGCGTCCCGGTCCGGGTGCGTGCGGGCGGAGTCCTCGAGCAGGACCGAGAGGTTCAGCATGGTGTCTTCCGGGAAGGTGGGCCGGGCCGCGGGGAAGGGAACACGCGGCCTGGCTCGGAGCGGTGGGGGATTACGCGCGGCTGGACGCGGACGTCACAGCCGCCGCAGCAGCCGGTCGAGGGCCTCGGCCGTCGCCTCGATGTCGGCGGTGGTGTGTGCCGTGCTGATGAAGACCTTGCCGGACGGCATGAACAGGAAGCCTTGACGCAGCATCTCTTCGAGGATCACGGTCCAGAGCCCGCGGGTCCCGTGGAGCCCGGTGGCTCCACCGGCGGGGACGTACTGGAGGAGCGAGCCGACCCGGTTGAAGCGGCCGAAGTCGGCAGATGAACCGAGAGCGCCGCCGACGAGAGCTTCGAACTCGGACGAGGTCCGTTCGAGCAGCTCGTACACCGAGGGATCGGCCAGGACGCGCATCGTCGCCGCGACGGCCGCCAGTGCGACCGGGTTGGCGTTGAAGGTTCCGGCGTGCACGACGCCGGCCGTCACCTGATCGACCAGTTCGGCCCGGCCGACGACGGCGCTCTGGGTGAAGCCGCCGGCCATCGCCTTCCCGAAGACGGACAGGTCGGGCAGCACACCGTACTTCTCGGCCGCCCCGCCCCGGGCGATCCGGAACCCGGCGATCACCTCGTCGAAGACGAGGACGACGCCGTGCCGGTCGCAGAGGGTTCGCAGCGTCGACAGGAACTGCGGTGAGGGTGCTTCGACGCCCGCGTTGCTCATCACCGGGTCGACCAGCACGGCCGCGATGTCGCGCTCGGCGGACTCGCTCAGCAGGCGCTCGGCCAGCTGTACGTCGTTGAAGCGCGCCACGACCAGGTCGTCCAGCACGCTGGCCGACTGCCCCGGTCCGCCGGGGGTGGCGGGGCGGTCGCAGTCGTTCTCGGACATCCCGGCGTACACGGTGTCGTGCCAGCCGTGGTAGCTCTTGGCGAACTTGAGGACGCGGCGCCGCCCGGTGGCGGCCCGCGCGAGGCGCAGCGCCACCTGCACCGCTTCGGTCCCCGTGTTGCTCCACAGCAGTCGCTCGCCGTGCGGCACGGCCTCGAGAACCGCTTCCGCCGCGAGGTACTCGAGCGGGTGGCCGGTGCCGACGACCTGCATCTTCGCCGCGACCTCGGACACCGCGGACACCACGCGCGGGTCGCCGTGACCGAGGACGAGCGGGCCCCAGGCCATCACGTAGTCGACGTACCGGTCGCCGTCCAGGTCCCAGACGTACGCGCCCCGCGCCTCCCGCACGAAGAGCGGATGGGGAGGCATCGCGGCGCGCAGGCCCGAGCCCACACCCCCGCCGACGCTGCGGCGGGCTCGCTCGAAAGCCGAGCGTGATGATTCCAGGGCCATGAGATCGCCCCTGCCTTTCAGTACGTGATCACCGAGCGGATGCCGATGCCGCGCTTCATCTGGTCGAACGCCTCGTTGATGTCCTGGAGACCGATCACGCTCGTCACGAGGGAGTCCAGGTCGATGCGGTTGTTCATGTAGTGGTCGATCAGCATGGGGAAGTCGAAATCCGGCTTGCTGGAGCCGTAGTTCGAGCCGATGAGCGACAGTTCCTGATCGGACATGACGAAGGGGTCGATGGAGATCCTCATGCCGTCCGCCACTTGCCCGGCGACTACCGCCGTGCCGCCTCGGGCCAGGACCTCGTAGGCCGACTCGATGGTGCGGGGCAGCCCGATGGCCTCGATGGAGATCTCCACGCCGCGTCCGTCGGTGAGTTGCTGCACCCTGTCGGCGAAATGTTCGCGGGCGTTGTTGATCAGGTCGGTCGCACCGAAGACGCGTGCCTGCTCGAGCTTCTCGTCGGAGATGTCCGCGGCGATGATCCTCCGGGCGCCGGCGAGCCGGGCCCCCTGGATCGCGTTCAGCCCGACGCCTCCGCAGCCGATGACCAGCACGGTGTCGCTGGGCCGCACGCCGGCGGTGTTGACGGCCGCACCGACGCCGGTCGTGACGGCGCATCCGACCAAGGCCGACTGCGGGAACGGGGCGTCGTCCCGGATGGCGATCGCGGCCGATTCGGGTACGAGGGTGTACTGGCCGAACGTTCCGAGGCCCGCGAAGCTGTAGACGTCGCCCTCGTCCACGGACGTGATCCGGGTACGGCCGTCGAACGAAAGGTGGTTCGCCGAGTGCCGGCTGACCATGTCACACAGGACGGGTCTGCCGCTGATGCAGTAGCGGCAGCGGCGACATGAAGGCGTCCAGGACAGCACGACGTGGTCGCCCTTCTTCAGCGTCGTGACACCTTCGCCGACGCTCTCGACGATCCCGGAACCTTCATGGCCGAGAATCATCGGCGAAGGAACTTCCCATTCGCCCAGGAGCACGTGAAGGTCGCTGTGGCACACTCCGCTCGCCTTGAGCCGCACGAGTACCTCGCCGGGCGGAGGCGTCGAGGGAAGGGTCACTCGTTCGACGGTCAGTGGTTCGTTCGGCGTCCTGAAGACAGCGGCGTCGAATTCGATGGTCATGGTGGGGTTCCTTCTGCGCGGTGCGGCGATCACGTCCGGGCGGTGCGGATGAGCTTCTTGTTGGCGAACTCGTCGATTCCGGCCCGGCCCAGTTCGCGGCCGAAGCCGGACCGCTTGACCCCGCCGAAGGGCAGTTCCGCGCCTTCGAGGCCGACGCCGTTGATGAAGACCATGCCGGCGTCGATCCTGTCGGCGACGCGCAGCGCCTGCTCGGTGTCCGTCGTGAACACGTAGGAGCCCAGTCCGTACGGGGTTGTGTTCGCCAGCTCGACGGCCTCGTCCTCGGATCCGACGCGGTAGACGGTCGCGACGGGGCCGAAGAGTTCCTCGGCGGCCGACGGCGACGTCGGCGAGACGCCCGTCAGAACGCCAGGCGGGAAGTACGCCCCTTCGCGCCGGCGTGCGGAGACGAAGGTCGCCCCGTCATCGACGGCTCGCTCGACCTGTTCTTCGACGTACTCGGCGGCGGCGACCGAGGAGAGCGGCGCCAGGCCGTCGGTCAGGGCGAGCACCTTCTCGGTGAACTTGTCGAGGAAGGCGTCGTAGATGTCCTCGGCGACGATGAAGCGCTTCCCGGCGTTGCACACCTGCCCGCTGTTCTCGAATCGCGTCTCGACCGCCGCCTGTACCGTGGCGTCGAGGTCGTGGGTCGACAGCACGATGAACGGGTCCGAACCGCCCAGTTCGAGCACCACCTTCTTGAGGCTGCGCCCGGCCGTCTCGGCGATCTCCGCGCCGGCCCGCTCCGAACCGGTGAAGGAGACGCCTTGCACCCTGGGGTCCGCGATGGCGCGAGCGATCTGCTCGCCGGTGGCGTGGACATTGACGTAGCAGCCCGGGGGGAAGCCCGCGTCTATGAACAGCTGCTGGAGCGCCTCGGACGACTCCGGACACTGCGACGCGTGCTTGAGCACGATGGTGTTGCCCAGCACGAGATTGGGCGCGGCGAATCGGGCCACCTGGTAGTACGGGTAGTTCCAGGGCATGATCCCCAGCAACACGCCGACCGGCTGGCGACGGATGAAAGCGGTGCCCTCTCCCTCGAGAAGCTCGATCGGTTCGTCGGTGAGGAACTTCTGCGCGTTCTCGGCGTAGTACCGGTAGATCGAGGCGCTGAATTCGACCTCCGCGACGGCCTCGTCCACCGGCTTGCCCATCTCCCGGTGGATGATCTCGGCGAGCTGCCCGCTGCGCTCGACGTGCAGGGTGGCGACGGCGTGCAGCGACCGGACGCGCTCTTCCACGGAGATCTGCCGCGACCACCGTGCATAGGCGTCCGCCGCCGCGTCGAGCGCAGCGTCGACGACCTCGTCCGTCGCGGTGGGGTACTCCTTGACCAGCTTGCCGATGGCCGGATCCACCACCGCGTACACGTGCCTCTTCGCCATGCTGACTCCTTATTCGTTTTCGGGGTTCATGCGAGGGTGCTGCTTGTGCGGGCCGGGGTCGCATCCAAGGCCGCGTTGCGGTCGTGCAGCGTGCGGTAGGCACGGAAGTAGACGAACCCCTGGGTGCCCCACGTCGCCAGCGCGGCGGTGTAGAAGATCGTGCGGTTCGCGTCGTCGAACGGCAGCGGGAAGAAGTCGTAGACCAACGCGATGGTGGACCCGGCGGCACTGACCAGGCCCGTCCAGATCGCGATCCGCTTCGCGCCCGCGTTCCAGAGCCGCTTGACGAAGTACCCGAGGAAGACCGCCGTGAGGAGATTGACGACGACGTAGAACACGGCGACCCAGAACGCGAGGCCGCCGGTGTGGAGCTCCGCGCCGTGGAACGGCCGGAGGAACAGACCGGCCACGATCGCGACTCCGAACACGGCGACGTCGACGCTGCGGCTCGGCTTGTAGCGGTGGGTGACCTTCATCAGGCCCATGATCAGGATGAGCGTGATGCCGACCGACCGGGAGAACGCGTCGAAGAAGTACGCCACGTCGTACAGGACGCTGTCGCTCTTGGCGCCGAGCAGCGACCAGAGCAGGAAGTTGCTGCCCGACGTCGCGACGACCATCAATTCGAGACCGAGGAGGTAGTTGCCGTACCGGCGGACGAGCTTCCAGCCGTAGAAGTAGCCGACGAAGATCATCCATAGGTCGGCCAGCAGGAACAGCACCTCCCTCATCGAGACGCCCCCTCTCGGACGGCGCGTGGCAGGAGGGTGAGGACGCGCTCGGCGGTGCGCTGGCCGGCCAGGACCGCGCCGTTCATGGTGCCGGCCCATTCGCCGGCGGTTTCGGTGCCGGCCCAGTGGACGCGCCCGTGGGGCTCGGTCAGCGCCTTGCCGTAGCTCGTGGTCGCGTGGGGGCCGGCGGCAGGGTGGGGGCCGCCCGGGGCGAACGGTTCCGATCCCCAGCAGTGGTCCAGGTAGTCGATCGGGGTGCGGGCCTGCGGACCGTAGAGGTCGACGAGCTGCCGGACGACCATGTCGCGTCGGGTCTCGGGGTCGAAGCCGTCGAAGACGCGGGGGTCGCAGAAGGTCATCAGGACGCCCGGTCCGCCGGGGGCGGGGGACACGTCGAAGGTGATGAACACGGTTCCGGTGTCGGTCACTGCCTCGCCGGAGAGTCCCTCGACCCGCCAGAACGGCTTCTCGTAGGCCACGAAGGCCTTGCTCAGCACGCCCATGGGCCAGGTTCGCGCGAGCCCTTCGGCCTGCTCGGGCAGAGCGGGCTCGAAGGCGATGGCGGCGCGGTGCTCCGGCGCGGCCGTGACGATCGCGTACCCGGCGCGGATCTCGCCGGAGTCGGTGCTGACGGTGACGCCGTCGTCGTCCTGCGTGACGCGGCGCACCGGCGTGTCCAGGCGCACACGGTCGCCGAGCCGCTCCGCCACCCGCTTGGCGATCTCCTGGGTGGTCTCGACGAACCGGTCCTGGTTCGCTCCGCCCTCGACGTCCAGCATGTGGTCGAGCCCGCCCGCCGCACGGATGTAGCGCAGTACGTGCAACAGGGAGACGTCTCCCGGGGTGCAGCCCCACTGCACCTTGCTGACGATGGTCATCAGCGCACGGGTGCTGGGCAGCGCGTTCTTCCGGTCGAGCCATTCGCCGAACGAGATGGCGTCGAGCCTGCCGGCCCCGGGCGTCTCCCATGGGGTGTTCAGGTCGATGGTCGCGACCAGCTTGTTCACCGCCGTCTGCATGCGGGCCATGTCCACCAGAGTCGCGGGGGAGACCTTGGGAATGGTGCCGTTGTAGGTGCGGCGCCGACCGGCCAGCCACAGCACGTTGCGACCCTGGTCGAACTGGCGGGTCGTGGTACACCCCACCCGGCTCGCGAGGTCCCGGATGGCGGTGTGGCGTCGTGCCACCCACGTCGCTCCGAGGTCGACCTTCACGCCGGCCACCTCGCCGGAGCGCGATCGGCCTCCGACCCGGTCGCGGCCTTCCACGACCAGGACGGACCGTCCCGTGCTCACCAGCCGTTCGGCGGCGCTCAGGCCGGCGAAACCGGCGCCGACGATCACGACGTCGACCGTGGTGTCGCTGGAGTCGGACTTACGAGATCCGGACATGGTTTCCTCCTTCACCCACGCGGTCCGCGTGCTGCGAGATGTAGCTCGTGATGGGATCGACGAGGGTCTCGGGAATGTGATGGCCCATGCCGGGAATGACCACGTGTTGTGCCGAGCGGATCGCCTGGACGGTCGCGGCGCCGCCGCTCGGGTTGACCAGCAGGTCTCGGTCGCCGTTGATGACCAAGGTCGGGGTCGTGATCTTGCTCAACTGGGCTGTCCGGTCTCCGGAGCGCTGGATGGCCTGGATCTGGCGCGCGGTGCCGGCCGCCGGGTCACCGGCGCTGCGGTCCCATCCGCGAGCCGCGATGGCGGCCTCGGCCGCGTCGTCGATGGGATGTTCCGTTCCTGCGACGTGCTGGGTGAGCCGCAGGTGGGCACGGACCGCCGCGGTTCTGGTCCTCGCCGGCGGGGCGGCAAGGAGTCGGATCGTCGACAGAGCCGGCTGGCCCACCTTCTTCGCCCCGGTGGTCGAGTAGAGGGAGGTCAGTGACAGCACGCGCTCGGGCGTCGTGGCCGCGATCGTTTGCGCGATCATCCCGCCCATTGACCGCCCCACCAGGTGCACTCGCGAGATCCTGAGATGGTCGAGTACGCCGACGCCGTCCTGGGCCATGTCGGCCAGCGCGTACGCGTCGTCGCGTGGACGCCCGGCGATCTGACGCCAGAGTCCGGGAGGGGGAGTGGCGACGAACGTCGACTGGCCGGCGTCGCGGTTGTCGATCGCGACGACCCGGAAGCCGCGGGTGACGAGTGAGCCGACGAACGAGTCGGTCCAGAAGGTGAGGTCCTCGCCCAGTCCCGCGACGAGCAGCATCGCGGGGTCGGCCTTGTCGCCGTAGTCCCGGAAGCAGATCCTGATCCCGGACGGCAAGGTCGCGTACTGGTCGACGCCCTCGGCGCCGCTCGTCTCAGGCATGGGTGGCTCGCCTCCCACCGGGCGACTGTGCGGCCGCCCGACGGGCGCCGAACTCGAGGTGCTCGTCGGCCACCGGGCCGCGGAGGGCCTTGGCGTCCTCGGGGTAGGACATCGCCATCCGCCAGGGCTTCTCGAGGCCCTGCTTGGGCATGCGCTTCTCGGCGCGCTTGGCGTACCCGGCCTGAAGGTCCATGACGGGCTTGCGCTCCGTCCCCGCCGGTGCGACCGGAACCACCGTGTCGTATCCGCGGGTGTCCATGTGCCTGACCAGGTCGATGAAGTAGCGACACATCAGGCTCACCTTGAGCGTCCAGGACGAGGTGGTGTAGCCGATCGCCATCGCCCAGTTCGGGATCCCGCTCAGCAGCATTCCGCGGTAACAGAGCGCGTCCGCGATGTCGACCTGACGCCCGTCGACCACGATGGGCATGCCGCCGAAGAGCTGCAGGTTCAGCCCCGTCGCGGTGACGATGACGTCGGCTTCCAGCTCCTCGCCCGACGCCAGGACGATTCCGCGCTTGCTGAACCTCGCCACGGCGTCGGTGACGACGGAGGCCCTGCCCTCCTTGATCGCGTCGAAGAAGTCGCCGTCCGGTGCCAGACACAGCCGCTGGTCCCACGGGTCGTACGGCGGGTTGAAGTGCTTGTCGACGTCGAATCCCTTGGGAAGACGCTTGATGTTCTCGCGCCGGATCAGCGCCCGTCCGGCCTTGGGGAAGGTCCGCAGACCCTTGACGACGGCACGGTCGGCCCAGATGTTCTTGAACCGCGTCACGGCGTACCCGCGCTCTTCTCCGAGGAGCTTCGTGAGCGCCAGGGCGACCCTGTCGACACGGGGAAGCGCCATGACGTAGGTGGGGGTGCGCTGCAGCATCGTCACGTGCCGGGCGGCGCCCGCCCCGGTGGTCATGGCCGGCACCAGCGTGATCGCGGTCGCGCCGCTCCCGATGATGACGACCTTCTTCCCGCTGTAGTCGAGGCCCTCGGGCCAGTGCTGCGGGTGAACGATCTGGCCCTCGAAGTCGTCCCGCCCAGGGAACTCCGGGGAGAATCCCTCGTCGTACCGGTAGTAGCCGGTGGCGGCAAAGACCCATCCCGCGCGGATGGTCTTGACCTGGGTCGCTCCTGTGGCGGGGTCCGACGTCTGGACGGTGAGGGTCCATTTCGAGTCCGCTGAGGACCATTCGGAGCGGACGACCCGGTGGCGGAGCCTGAGGACGCGCTCCAGGCCGTTCTCCTCGACTGCTTCTTGGAGGTACTCCCTGATGAGGGGCGCGTCGGCGATCGCGGCTTCGTGGCGCCACGGTTTGAACTCGTAACCGAATGTGTGGAGGTCGGAGTCCGAGCGGATGCCGGGATAGCGGAACAGGTCCCAAGTGCCCCCGATGTCGTCGCGCGCTTCCAACACGACGAGCGACTTGTCGGGGAGCTCTCGGCTGAAATAGGTGGCCGCGCCGATCCCGGAGATCCCTGCTCCGACGATCACCACGTCGAACTCCTCGACGGCGTCCAACACCTCAGCTGTCATGGCGTTTCCTCGCTGTTCCTGTGGCGGTCGCTTCACTGTCCCCAGCCGCGACCGCGGTGAGAACGACAGTGAGCACCTGCTTCGCCCGGGCCCGGTGCAGGATGCACAGGCAGGTGCAGCGCTGCGCTCATACGGTGGTGGACGTCCGAGCAGTGACCTCGGGCGAGGTCGTGTTCGGCTCTTCGAGGAGCAGGACGCCTGGCGGCGCCTCCGCAGGGGCCGGCCTCGCCGCAGCCGTTGCGGTGCCGTCACCGGCGTGATAGACGTTTGCCGCGTTTAGTAGCGCTAAACACCTCGTCGCGGTCGCGCGGAGAGGTCGGCCTCGCTGTCGTCACGCCTTCGCCGCGCTTCGGGCACCACATGCGTATCGAGCCGAGGCGGATCGCGGCTGTCACTCATGCTGTCGCGGCCAAGAGGAAGCGACGAGCAGCCCAGGCCTCGCTCGGGGTCACGACTTCTCAGAACTGAGCCGGAGCAGCAGAAGTCGGGTCCCCTCGTCCTGCTGCGGAGGTGCCGCGCCGGTCCGCTTCGTCTGGCCGTACTACCTCACGCACTCATTCATCCACCCATGACGAGCCGGTACCGGCCCGTGAGCTGAAAGGTGGTCGACATGACCGACCGCTCCAAAACAGGGCGCGTCGAAGCACCTGGCGGTGAAGCAGGATCGGGCAACCCGCTCAACCGCGGGCTTGGCGTATCGCAGATCGTGTTCATGGTCGTCGCCGCAGCGGCGCCGCTCGGACTGGTGGCCGGCGGGGTGCCGCTCGCCTTCGCCGTGAGTGGCAGTCCGGGGATGCCGCTGTACTTCGCATTGTCCACCGTGATGCTGCTGATCTTCGCCGTCGGCTTCACGCAGATGGCCGGACGGGTACGCAACGCGGGCGCCTTCTACGCCTACGTCCAAGCGGGGCTGGGCCGCATACCCGGCCTCTCGGCCGCGACCCTCGCGCTCTTCTCCTACACTCTGCTTCTCGTCGGGGTGAACGCCTATGTCGGCGTCGCGACGAGCAATGTCATCGAGCGGTACGCCGACGTCGGCTCTCCGTGGTGGTTGTGGGCATTCGTCTCGCTGGGCATCATCGCCTTCCTCGGCTATCGCGACATCGAGCTGAGTGCCAAGGTGCTCGGTGCCGTGCTGATGCTGGAATCCCTGCTGCTCCTGGTCATGGACTTCGGAATCCTGGGCCATGGTGGCGCCCACGGCCTGACAGCCGAGCCGTTGTCACCTTCCATCGTGGGGAACGGCTCCCTTGGCCTCGGCGTCATGTTCGCCATCTTCGGGTTCATCGGCTTCGAGGCGACGGCCGTGTTCCGCAACGAGGCCAAGGACCCCGACGTCACGGTCCCGCGGGCGACGTACATCGCGATCCTGGTGATCGGGGTCTTCTACTCGTTCACCGTGTGGGCTGTCGTAGTAGGTGTCGGAGTCGAATCGGTGACCGGCGCCGCGAAGGCCGACCCCGAGGGCCTGGTCCTCGCGCTGGCGCGGAGCTACGTCGGGTCCGTCTGGGCCGACGTGATGCAGGTTCTCCTGATCACCAGTCAGTTCGCGTGCGTGCTGGCCTTCCACAACGTCGTGACGCGCTACCAGTTCGCGCTGTCCCGGGCCGGCGCCCTTCCTGCGCCGCTGGGCGTCGTTCACCCCCGGCACCGCGCGCCGTCATCATCCTCGGCTGTCGCCTCGGGGATCGCGTCCATCACCACACTTGTCGTCGTCGCGTTCGACCTCGACCCGATCGGGGACCTCTACGCGTGGTTCTCCGGCGCCGCCACCCTCGGCATCGTTCTGCTGATGGCGGCCACCAGTCTCGCGGTGATCGGCTACTTCCGGCGCGCCGGTGAGAAACAGTCGGTGTGGCGCACGGTCGTGGCCCCGGCTGTGGCCTTCCTTGGCCTGGCCTGTGTGGTCTACCTGATGGTCGCCAACTTCCCGCTCCTGGTCGGCACCACCGAGGGCGCCTGGGTCATCGGTGGGTTCGTCGCCCTCTCGGCCGTGGTCGGCGCGGTGCAGGCCCTCATCCTGCGAACGAGCCGACCGACCGTCTACGAGCGGATCTAGGCCGGTCCTCGCGCGACGCGCAGCAACGGAGGCGACAGGACCCACAGGACCTCGCTCACCGACGTACCCGGGTTGTCGAACTGGTGAAGCGTCTGACCGGAGAACGAGGTGGACACGCCGGCGGACAGCATCCGTGTCTCGCCTCCGACGATCAGACGCGTCGAGCCACTCAGCCCCATCGCGAAGATCGTGGTGTCGAGCCGATAGGAGCCACCAGTGCCTCCGCCTGGTTCGATCACGGATCGGAAGACCTGGAAGGCCGTGGTGTCGGCGGGCGTGAGCAGGTACTCGGTTACGCCTTCACCGCCCATGTCGATCAGGCTTCCGCCCTCCACGACCTGCTCGTAGGGGTACGAGAACAGCTCGCCGACCCCGATCTGCAGCACATCGCAGACGCGCAGCAACGTCGGGACGGACACGCTGGTGAGCCCACGCTCCAACTGACTCAGGAAGCCCTTGGTGACCTCTGCCCGGTGTGCGACCTCCGTCAACGACAACCCGCGGCTGAGCCTGATCTTCCTCAGCTGCGCGCCTGTGGATGCTTCGGAGGCAGCGGAGCCCTTGGCCGCTCCGCCTGCTCTCCCGCTGTCATCCATGGACATCGCCGCTCACCGCCCGTCCCGAGGCCGAGGTCGTGTGCCCGTCGGGTGACAGGCCGACCCAGACGAGCCCCCTCCGTGGCACGAGGCTAAGGCATGCGCGTCACGGGCAGCTGGTGTGCCCCTCCGCGAACAACGGCGCAGAGTCCCTTGCGGCGCCATCGACGACCTGATAGACCTGCCGTCGTTTAGTAACGCTAAACACGTCCACAGCTCTTGGAGCCCCATGCGCGCGGTTGTTCTCCGGAGACCCGTCCACGCCTGTCGAGGCGGCGGATGTCGACCTCACCGATCCGCAGATGGGCGAAGTCGGGGTTCGCATCACCGCGGCGGGGTGTGCCACGTGGAGCGGGTGCGTCCGAATCGGGGCACCGCCTCGGGGAGCACACGCGCAAGCACGTCATGAGCCAGGTCGATGCCGACCGACTGACGAGCGAAAGAGCGGACGATGACGGATCCAGCTTCTCCGGCCTGCCGAGTGCACGGCAGTCTTTCGGGCAGCCGTTGCCGCACGTCGGGGGCGACCCGATGCCGGCGGCCGACCACGCCTCTACCGGTGACACGGCATGTCGGGGGCGTTGGCACCTCGAATTCAGGGGGACACTGAGACATGGACGAGCTGTGGCCCCCGCCCTCCCGCGAGGTCGCTGACGCGATCAGGTCACTGTGCCAGCGCCTGCTGACGGAAACGGACGCCCTGGTTGACACCTTCGCAAGGCCCTCTCTCGTGGCCCAGAACGATCCTGCCCTCCTCGCCGATGCCTCGCTGGTCGAAGAGGATTGGGAACTCAACCGCTCCGATCTCGTCCAATGGCTGACCGCGAACGTCCAGCAACCGGGGCGGCGAGTGGAGCCCTACGTCGGCCCGAGAGCCATGGCGTACATCAACGATCTCGTCTCCCGGGGCATCGCGCCGGACTTCGCCGGTGCGTGGCGTGTGGCGCTGGGGATCGGCTGGCGGCGATGGCTGGAGGAATGCGTGGCGCGCTGCGCCGACCCCGACCTTCTCGTGGGGGTCCTGGACGTCACGGCCCAGTCGATGGTGCAGTACGCCCTCGACTCGGTCGCAGCCCTGCGCCAAGTCGGCCTGACCGCTGCGGCGGGCAACGCGGATGCCGAGGGGATCGCACTGATTCAGCTGATCGCCAGCGGGGCGCCGATGGCGGAGGATCTTGCCGAGGGACGCCTGCGTTACCGGATGGCACGGTGGCACACGGGTCTCGTGTTGTGGATCGACGATCCTCAGCAAGTCGATGCTCTGGACGAGGCGACCCTGGCCGTGCGCTCCGCAGCCACGGGTCGAACCGCTCTGGTGGCACGCGCCAGTGCCACGTCGCGGTGGATCTGGCTCTCGGGGGCGGGTGCCGTCCCGGACCTTCACCACGTGGAGCAGGTCATGGCGACGGCTGATGGGGTCCGCGTGGCGGTGGGAAGGCCGGGGCATGGGCTCCAAGGGTTCAGGGCCAGCCACCAGGACGCCCTCGCGGCACAGGCGCTGGTCATCCGGCTCGGGTCCGACCGGCGATTCACGGCTTACGCCGACGTCGAGCTGATCGACGCGCTCACGAAGGACCGTGCCGGCGCACGTCGGTTCGTCATCAACACGTTGGGGTCGTTGGCCGAGGCTGACACGGCACTGCGGGAGGCGCTCCTCACCTACGTGCAGTGCGGATTCAACGCCACCCGGGCGGCCGCCCACCTCTACGCCCACCGAAACACCGTCGAGCGGCGCGTCTCGCGCGCCAACGAACTCTCGGCCGTCAAGGTGGAGGACAACCCGACCCATGTGGCGGCGGCGCTCCTGGTGTTGGACATCGTGCCTGACATCGTGGCGACCAATCCGAGCTGAGCTCCGGGCGCGGCGCTCGAGCTTCCTGATTCAGCGTCGCTGCGAGGCAGCGCGTGCACCGCTCAGTCGGGTCACGGTGGACGAGTGGCTCGATCAGTGGCTGTCCATGAAGGCGGAGGATCTGGAAGCGAGCACTGCCTACAGCTACACCATGACCTTGGCCCGCGTCCGCGGAAGGCTCGGGCACATCAGGCTCCAGGACCTCACCGAGGACCACGTCGAGGCATGGATGCGAGGGGCGCTCCAGGAAGGGCGTGGGCGGGGAGGGAAGCCGGGACCGGCCTGGGGGCGACCTCGGTCGAGATGTCGCTGGCCCGGCTGAAGGAGGCGCTTGACCGGGCAGTGACACGGGGATTGGTCCAGGTGAACGTCGCTCGTGAGGCGACCGTTCCCCGTAAGGCACACAAGGCCGACGGACTGCGCGTCAAGATCGCCCCCCGCCTGCTGGACGATCGGTCGTGCCGCCCTCGGCGGGGGGGAAGGACGGCCCTGCGGAACGGACCGTTCGGCCCAAGCCGGCCCAGGCAGCAGGGCCGATCCTGGACATGTAAGAACGCCGCCCATATGTGCGGGAGGAAACGATGTACGGCTCCGCTTACACCGTGAGTGACGTCATGACCCGCTCCGTCGTGGCGCTGGCCGCCGGGGCAGGGTCCAAGGACATCGTGCGGACCATGCGAACACAGCGGATCAGTGCCCTCCCGGTCGTCGACGAGGGGAATCGCGTGGTCGGAGTCGTCTCCGAGGCTGACCTGCTGCGCAAGGAGGAGTTCCAGGACAGCGACCAGGACTGCACCCGAGGACCGGGCCCGTCCCGGCCCACGACAAGGCACGAGGGATGACGGCGACGGGCCCGATGACGTCCCCCGCCGTCACGGTGGACCGCCGCGAGACTCTGGCCGGGGCTGCCCGTGTCATGGCGCGGCGTGGGATCAAACGCCTGCCGGTCGTCGACGCCAAGGGCGTGCTGCAGGGGATCGTGAGCCGTGGCGATCTGCTCAGGGTCTTCCTCCGACCCGATTCGACCCCCCGGCCACGACGCCCTGCTCCTGCTCGACATGACCGCGCCTGCGATCACACATGGCAACCGGCTTCCCCACCCACCCTCCTGACCAGGCGCTGCAACCCCACACGGACAACAACACTCTTCCGACACGAAGCGGCTCTCGTCACGGAACCCGCCTGAAAAGTCTCCTTCACTCGTGCCGAACGAGAAGCGCCGTTCATCAGGGCTGTCCATGGGCCGAAACGGTGACATCCTGGAGCACTGGCGTCCACCCGCTTGATCACCGGAACGGCACCCGATGAAGACACCCCACCCCGAGTCGGTTCTCTCCCGTGCCGCGCGCGTCCTGGAGGCGTTCAGTCAGGACGAACCGAGGTTGAGTGTCTCCGAGATCGCCCGACGCACCGGGCTGCACGTGGCCACGGCGTCCCGGATCGTGGGGGAACTTGTCGCCCACGGATTCCTGAGCCGGGACGACGATCGCCGCGTACGGGTGGGTGTCCGGCTCTGGGAACTCGCGGTGCGGGCCTCGCCCGCGCTGTCCCTGCGGGACGCCGCCATGCCGTTCATGGAGGGCGTGCACGACGTCGTCGGCCATCACGTGCAACTGGGGGTCCTCGACGGTGACGAGGTGCTGTTCCTCGAACGCCTTTCGGCACCGAACGCAGTGATCAACTACACCCGGATCGCCGGACGCCTGTCCCTGTACGCCTCGTCCAGCGGGCTGGTGCTCCTGGCCCACGGTTCGGCAGACCTCAAGGAACGGCTGCTGGCCGGCCCGCTCGCTGCCTATACCCGAGCGACCCCGGCCACGCCCGCCCGGCTGCGCGCGACCTTGGCCGAAGTCCGTCAGCAGGGGTATGCCTACTGCCCCGGCTACGTCCATGAGGAAGCTCTCGGCGTGGCTGCCCCGGTGCGCGGAGCGGACGGCCAGGTGGTCGCGGCGCTGTCGGTCATCGTCCCGAACGACGCGGGCGCCCAGGCGGTCGTTCCGGTCGTGCGCACGGCCGCCCGTGGTGTGTCCCGTGCTCTCGGGGCGCCCACGGGGCGGGAGCGGACTGGTGTGTGACGGCGGTGTGACATCGGCGCGAATTTCGTCTCTCACTGAGTGAGAATGCCGTCGCGCTGCGACGGCGGCCACGCGCATCCTTCCTGCATTCCACAGACAGGAGGCGACATCGTGGTCGTACACAACCTGCTGCCTGCTCTTTCCCGGCCCACTTCCACGCTTTCCTTGCGGGTCCGCGCCAAGGACGTCGTCGCGGACGGGGTCGTGTCCCTCGTCCTCGACCACCCCGACGGCGCGCGGCTGCCGGACTGGACGCCGGGCGCCCACATCGATCTCGTGCTGCCGAACGGGACGACACGGCAGTACTCCTTGTGCGGCGACCGGTGGGATCCGTACAGCTACCGCATCGCCGTGCTGCGCGAGCGTGCCGGGCGGGGAGGATCGGCGTACGTGCACGACCGGCTGAAGCCCGGCGATCCGGTCGGCGTCGGCGGCCCGCACAACCACTTCCCCCTCGTGCCGGCCGACCGATACCTCTTCATTGCGGGTGGCATCGGCATCACTCCGTTGCTGCCGATGATCCACCAGGCCGAACTCATGGGAATCGAGTGGCACTTGCTCTATGGAGGGCGCACTCGTGAATCCATGGCCTTCCGCGAGGAACTGGCTCAAGCCCACGACGACCGCGTGCACCTCGGCCCGCAGGACGAGTGCGGCCTGCTGGACCTCGCCGCGTGGCTGTGCGAGCCGCTGCCCGGAACCAAGGTGTATTGCTGCGGACCGGCCCCTCTCCTGGCCGCCGTCGAGGAAGCATGCGCCCACTGGCCCGAGCACAGCCTGCGTACCGAACCCTTCACCGCCGCGGACCGATCCGAGCCCGTGCGCCGGACACCCTTCAAGGTGGAACTTCGGCGCACCGGCCGTACGGTGACCGTCACCTCCGAGGTCTCCGTGCTGCACGCCGTGCGCCGGGCCGGTGCGGAGGTGCTGTCTTCTTGCGAACAGGGAACCTGCGGCACCTGCCTCGTCCCGGTACTGGAGGGAACGCCCGACCACCGCGACGCGGTCCTGGCCGGCCACGAACGCGCGGCGGGCGACTGCATGCTGCCCTGCGTGTCCCGCTCGCACTCCGACCGCCTGGTCCTGGACCTCTGAGCGTCCTGGACCTCTGGGCGCTCCGACCCTCACAGCTGATCCGAGCCGCACGCTGCCCAGCTTTCCGGCACCGCCGCCCAGCACCCAGTGTCCCGATGCATGGAGCCGCCATGACCAAGACAACAGCCGTCCCCACGTCACCGCCGACCAGTGACGCCGACCCGTTCGCCGCCGAACACCTGGAACACCCCGAGCACCTGCACCGGCAGCTGCGCGCAGCCGGCCCCGTCGTCCGCCTGTCCCGTTATGGCGTACACGCCCTGGCCCGCTACCAGGAGGTGCATGCCACCCTCGTCGACTGGCAGACCTTCCAGTCCGGCGCCGGTGTGGGGCTGGCCAACTTCCGCCATGAGGAGCCGTGGCGCCCGCCGAGCCTGCTGCTGGAGGCCGACCCGCCGCACCACGACGCGCCGCGCCGGGTGTTGCGCGAGATCCTCGCGCCGCTCGCCCTGCGCCGGCTGCGTGAGACGTGGCAGGCGGTCGCCGAAGAGCTCGTCGAGACCGTACTGGCCGAGCAGGGCCGGGAGTTCGACGCCTTCGACGCCTTGGCGAAGGCGTACCCCCTGCGTGTCTTCCCCGACGCGGTCGGTCTCGGCCCGCGCGGTCGGGAGAACCTGCTGCCCTACGGCAACATGGCCTTCAACGCCTTCGGACCCCGCAACGCCCTCGTCCGGGCCGACGCAGAGCGGGCGGGGGAGCTGTCGGCGTGGGTGAACGCCCAGTGCGCCCGCGAGGCGCTGAGTGAGGACGGCTTCGGTGCCCGGATCTGGGCCGCCGCCGACCGCGGGGACCTCACCCATGCTCAGGCGCCCTTGGTGGTGCGGTCGCTGCTCACCGCCGGGGTCGACACCACCGTGCACGGGCTCGCCGCCGCCCTGTACGCCTTCGCCACACACCCGCAGGAGTGGGAGCGGCTGCGCGCGCGTCCCGAGCTGGCGCGGGTGGCGTTCGACGAGGCGGTGCGCTGGCAGTCCCCGGTGCAGACGTTCTTCCGCACGGCCACGACCGACGTCGACATCGCCGGTACCCGCATCCCCGAGGGCGGCAAGATCCTCATGTTCCTGGGCGCCGCCAACCGCGACCCGGACCGCTGGGAGGACCCCGACCGCTTCGACCTCACCCGGGACCCTTCCGGTCACGTCGGCTTCGGCATGGGCATCCACCAGTGCGTCGGCCAGCACGTCGCCCGTCTGGAGGCCGAGGCCCTGCTGACCGCACTCGCCCGCCGCGTCGCACACCTGGAACTTGCCGGCGAGCCGCGGCGGCACCTCAACAACACCCTGCGCTCCTGGGCTTCGCTGCCCGTGCGCATCCGTCCGGCGAGCTGACCACGGGCACCGGATACCTGCCCCCGTATCACCCCATCGAAAGGACCTGTCCCCATGCCCCAGCACGTACGCGGTGTCGTCGCCCGCGCCCAGGGCGAACCCGTGCGCGTCGAAACGATCATCATCCCCGACCCCGGGCCCGGTGAAGCGATCGTGAAGGTGCAGGCGTGCGGCGTCTGCCACACCGACCTGCACTACCGCGAGGGCGGCATCAACGACGACTTCCCCTTCCTCCTCGGCCACGAGGCGGCCGGCGTCGTCGAGCAGGTCGGACCAGGTGTGACCGACGTGAGGCCGGGTGACTTCGTCATCCTGAACTGGCGTGCGGTGTGCGGCCGTTGTCGAGCCTGTCGGCGTGGGCGCCCCCAGTACTGCTTCGACACCCACAACGCGCGGCAGAAGATGACGCTGACTGACGGCACCGAGCTGTCACCGGCTCTCGGCATCGGCGCCTTCGCCGAGAAGACCCTCGTCGCCGCCGGACAGTGCACCAAGGTCGACCCGGCCGCGTCCCCGGCCGCTGCGGGACTGCTCGGCTGCGGGGTGATGGCCGGCATCGGTGCGGCGATCAACACCGGGGGCGTCGGCCGAGGCGACGCCGTGGCAGTCATCGGATGCGGCGGCGTCGGCGACGCAGCCGTCGTCGGCGCACGGCTGGCAGGTGCGGCGAAGATCGTCGCCGTCGACGTGGACGACCGCAAGCTGGCCACCGCCACGTCCCTGGGCGCCACGCACACGGTCAACTCGCGCACGCAGGACCCTGTGGACGCGATCCGCGAGCTGACCGGCGGCTTCGGCGCCGACGTGGTGATCGAGGCCGTCGGCCGTCCGGAGACCTACCGGCAGGCGTTCTACGCCCGCGACCTGGCCGGCACCGTCGTCCTGGTCGGCGTGCCCACACCCGAGATGAAGCTGGAGCTGCCGCTGCTGGACGTCTTCGGACGGGGCGGGGCGCTGAAGTCCTCCTGGTACGGCGACTGCCTGCCCTCCCGCGACTTCCCGATGCTCGTCGACCTCTACCTCCAAGGCCGCCTCGACCTCGACGCCTTCGTCAGCGAGACCATCGCCCTGCACGAGGTGGAAGACGCTTTCGCCCGCATGCACAAGGGCGACGTCCTGCGCTCGGTGGTGATCCTGTGACGGCCGCCGGCGCGCGCATCGAACGCGTGGTCACCTCGGGCGTCTTCACGCTGGACGGCGGCACCTGGGACGTCGACAACAACGTCTGGATCGTCGGGGACGACCATGAGGTCGTCGTCATCGATGCCGCCCACGACGCCGACGCCATCGCCGAGGCGGTCGGCGACCGGAGACTGACCGCCATTATCTGCACCCACGCCCACAACGACCACGTGAACGCCGCACCGGCGCTCGCCGCGACCACTGGCGCTCCCATCCTGCTGCACCTGGACGACCGGCTGTTGTGGAAGCACACCCACCCCGACCGCGACCCGGACGGCTACCTGTCCGACAACCAGCGCATCGAGGTCGGCGAAACACAGCTGCAGGTACTGCACACGCCCGGGCACACACGGGGAGCCGTCTGCCTCCACCTTCCGGAGCTCGGCACCGTCTTCACCGGCGACACCCTGTTCGCGGGCGGACCGGGAGCCACCGGACGCTCGTACTCGCACTTCCCCACCATCGTCCGGTCGATCCGCGACCGCCTGCTGGTCCTGCCGCCCACCACCATGGTCCGCACTGGTCATGGCGCGAACACCACCATCGGCGACGAGGCGCCGCACCTCGCGACATGGACCGCACGAGGCCACTGACGCCGACAGCGGCCGGCCCGTACTTTTGTCGGCGTCCGTCCCGCCGGCAGGGACCTCAGGTGCGACACGCCGGGGCTTCCACAGCGGACCGGCCCACGACCAGCTCCGGGCGGAGAACGACGTGCGCGTGAGAGCGCTGCACGGGCCCGCAGGTGGACGGCCGACGAGCCCAGGGGATTTCATCGGTCCCACATGCGTCCCGCACGGCTCTGAGTGGCGCCGATCAGCGCGCGGGAGCCGCCATCGTGGATCGGCGTACGACCAGTTCGGGCTGGAGCACGACGTGACTGTGCGCATGCCCGATGCCGTGGGCCGTGTCCTCGATGAGCAGGCGGCCGGCCTGCTGTCCCATGGCGGATGCCGGTCGTCGCACCGAAGTGAGCGGCACTACGGCCGACGCGGCGAACTCGATGTCGTCGTACCCGACCACCGCGAGGTCGTCCGGCACTCTGAGGCCGGCCTCGTACAGGGCCTGCAGGACACCGAGGGCGAGCAGGTCGTTGGCGCAGAAGACGGCGGTGGGCCGCTCGTGCAGGCCAAGGATGCGATGTCCGGCGTCCTTGCCGGCCGCCACGGTGAGGGCATCGCAGGACAGTTCCCTGAGCGCGGTGGAGGGCAGGCCGGACTCGCTGATCGCGGTCAGCGCGCCCCGGCGCCGGTCCCGTACCTGCTGGAGGCGGTCGGGGCCGCTGACGTAGACGAGGGCGCGGTGGCCCCGCTCGACCAGGTGCCGCACCGCGGCCCGGCCGCCCGCCACGTCGTCGATACCGACGGAACAGGCTGCGGGCTGGGGCGCGTACTGGTCGGCCACGACGAACGGAACCGCGTTGCGGCGGAAGGCCGCGACCGTGCGCCCGACTCCTTCACCGGAGGCCAGCACGGCCCCACGGACCTGATGGGAAGTGATCAGAGACAGGTGGCGTGCAGCCTCCGCCGGGTCGTGTGCCCCCGTGCAGACCATGACGCCGAGGTCTGCTTCACGGGCGGCCTGTTCCACACCGGAGGCGAGCGCGGTGAAGAACGGGTTGGCCATGTCGAGCACCATGACGGCGATCACCCGGGAGGCCCACCCACGCAGCTGCCGGGCGCCCTCCGCCCGGACGTAGCCGAGGGAGTCGATGACTTCCAGGACGCGCGAGCGCGTCCCTTCGGACACGATCTCGGGCCGGTTGAGGACGTTGGAGACGGTACCGAGCGAGACGCCCGCCTCCCGCGCCACGTCCTTGATCCCCACCCGGGAACGTGTGCGGCCGACAGGTCCGGCCACGGCCGTTCCTCCGCCGGAACCGCGTTCGTGGTCCGCGGTGGGTGCGGCAGCCTGCCGCCGGTCCACGGCCTAGCGTCCTTGCGGCGCGCGGGTGGTGGAGCGCACCACCAGACGGGGGGTCATCGTGGTCTGCATGGGTCTGTCCCTCCGGCCTTCGACGCGCTCGATGAGCATCCGGGCGGCGGCGGACCCCATGGTGTGTCCCGCCTGGTCCACGCTGGTCAGCTGCACGGGGGCCAATGCGGCGAGTGCGGTGTTGTTGTAGCCGACGAGCGACAGGTCCTGTGGGATGCGCAGGTCGAGTTCGTGCGCGGCGCGGTAGATGCCCAGTGCGGCGACGTCCGCACCCGTCATCACGGCGGTCGGCGGGCGGTCGGCTGTCAGCAGGGTCATACCCGCCCTGAATCCGCCGTCGTCGGAGTATGCGGTGTGGTGGACCCGCGTGAACCGGTCGAGTCCGTGCCGTTCCATCGCGCGCAGATAGCCCTCGCTCAGCACGGCCTCCGGCGTGCGCTTCCACTTGTTGGCCCGGGTGCCCGGAGCCGAGACCAGGGCGATGTCACGGTGGCCGAGCGAGACCAGGTGATCCACCACCAGGCCGGCGCCGAGATCGTCGGCGTCCACCACCGAGTCGTAGGCGTCCGAGGCGTCGTGGTGCCCGATGACCACGGTCGGCGTCGATGCGGCCGTGGCCAGCACCTCCGGGCGTGGCGTCCCCGGAGCGATGAGGATCAGTCCGTCCATCTGCCGGTCGACCAGGGAACGGATGGTCCTGGCCTGTTCATCCGGGTCGAAGCCGGCCGCGCCGATCAGCACCGTGTAGTCGGTGTGGCGGAGCTCGTCCCGGATGCCGTCGAGGATGTCGGCGAAGAAGGCGTTGCGGACGTTGTCCAGCAGTACGCCGATGGTGTACGTCCGGCCGCGCATCCCTCGTGCCGCGGCGTGCGGCCGATACCCCAGGTCCGCGATGGCAGCCTGGACCTTCTCCCGCATGGCCTCGCTCACGCCGTAGGCGTTGCGCATCACCTTGGAGACCGCGGCCGTGGAGACGCCGGCGTGGCGGGCGACATCGGTGATGGTCACGCGTTTGCTCGGCTTGCCCGCAGAAGCCCCGTCCATGGTCCACATCCCGGATCTTGTAAGTCTCGGTATAACGGTCTACACCGTACTACCCGGAAGCCGTCAAGTCCTCTGCGTCTCGCACCGCGTTACCTGCTTGTGTCTTGACGATGCTGGAAGAGCAGTGCAAGGTTTTGCCCACTCGACACGGAGAACGTTTTACAAACATCTCCGCGTCATTGCCCCGCCCGTGCTGCCGGGCCCGCTCTTCGCCCATGGCGCTCCTCTCCGCACCTCCTTCTCTCGTCGTGATCCTTGGGAGTCTCCCGTGCCCCTTCGTACCTCCCGCGCCCGTCGTGCGCGACTGAGCCTGCTCACCGCCGGCACCGCCTCGCTCGTGCTCCTCGCCACCGCATGCGGCGGCAGTGGGGGCGGCGGCTCCTCCTCCGCCCCCGAGAACTTCGACTACCTGAGCGTCACCGAGAACACCACCGTGAAGACGGCGCTGACCACCATGTCCAAGGGCCCCTGCAAGGCGGCGAACGACGCTCTGCCGCTGGAGGTGGAGACGGTCCCGCAGGCGAGCCTGGACCAGAAGCTCCAGCTGCTGGCCGGCCAGGACGCGCTGCCAGTGCAGTTCGCCGCAGGCAATGCCCCCGCCCTCACCCAGGAGTTGGCCAAGTCCGGCAAGGTCGCCGACCTGGAGGCGAAGCTCAAGGAGCTGGGCGTTCTCGACCAGCTGGAGCCGGCCGCCGTCTCCACCATCAAGGCCCTGTACGGCGGGGAACTTCAGGTCCTGCCGTACGAGTACAACATCGAGGGCATCTTCTACAACAAGCAGCTCTTCGCGGACAACGGCCTGAAGGTGCCCGGCACCTGGGAGGAACTGGTGTCGGCCGCGGCGAAGCTGGAGGCGAAGGGCGTCCAGCCGTTCTCCGCCTCCGGTCAGCAGGGCTGGCCGCTCACCCGTCTGATCAGCGGCTACCTCTACCGCAGCCTCGGCCCGGACGCCCTGCAGAAGGTGGCCGACGGCAAGGCGAAGCTGACCGACCCGGAGTACGTGAAGGCCGCCGAGGAGGTCGCCGCCCTCGGCGAGAAGGGCTACTTCGGCAAGGGCGTCGGCTCCATCGACTACGACACGGCGATGAACCAGTTCCTCACGGGCAAGGCCGCCATGTTCTACATGGGCAGCTGGGCTCTGGCGAACATCTCCGACGACGAGCAGAACAAGATCGGCGCGGAGAACACCGGCTTCATGCCCTTCCCGGCCGTGACCGGGGGCAAGGGTTCGGTCGACCAGTACCCGTCCAACGTCGGCCTGGGCATCACCTTCGCCTCGAAGTCCTTCGACAAGAAGACCGGGGACTGGGTGTCCTGCATCGCGAAGAACTACGGCTCCACCGCGCTGAAGGACCACGGCTCCATCTCCGGCTTCAAGGTGAACACCGAGGTCAAGGACGCCAACGAGGTCACCACCCAGGTGCGGGACACCATCAGCTCCTCGAAGCAGAACGTGCTGTGGTTCGAGGCCCTGTTCAGCACCAAGGCCACCACCATCAGCCAGCAGAACGCGGCGGGTCTGGTCAGCGGCAGCACGAGCCCCGAGCAGTTCATGAAGACCGTTCAGGACGCACTGGCCGCCCAGTGACCGGTCGGGGGCGGCCCGCACGCTCCTACCCGCCCCGCCGCGCGCGGGCCGCCCCCGTCCCTCCGACGAAAGTGGACACCCACCCATGCACCGCGTACTCGGTGACCGCAGGGCCATCGCGATCCTGCTCGGTCCCGCCCTCCTCGTCTACTCCCTGATCATGCTGGTCCCCATGGTGTGGTCGCTCGGGTACTCCTTCACCAAGGGCAACACGATCAACGGCTTCACCGGAAACGGTGTCGCCAACTTCACCCGCCTCCTCGACGACCCGGCCGTCCACGACGCGCTCTGGTTCACCCTGAAGTACGCCGTCGTCGTCACCGCCGGGCAGGTGGTCGCCGGGTATCTCCTGGCGCTGCTCTACGTCTTCTTCCTCAAGCGCGCCTCGGCGCTCGTCCGCACCCTGGTGTTCTTCCCGGTCGTGCTGCCCACCGTCGCCGTCGGCCTGCTCTTCCAGAAGTTCTTCCAGGTCGCCCCGCAGACCGGCCCGGTCAACTCCCTCCTCAACGCCGTCGGCATCGACTCGATCGACTTCTTCGGCAGCGCCGGCAGCGCCTTCTGGGTCCTGATCGCCATGGACATCTGGCGCTCCATGGGCTTCTACGCGGTACTCCTCTTCGCCGGCCTGGTCGACATCCCCGACGAGGTCCTGGAATCGGCCCGCCTCGACGGAGCCACGGGGTTGAGGCTGGTCCGCCACATCGTGCTCCCGCTCTCCTTGCCCGTCCTGATGTCCTCACTGATCTTCAGCATCAACGGCACGCTGAAGGTCTTCGACTCGATCGTCGCTTTGACCAACGGCGGCCCCGGCACGGGCACCACCCCGCTGACCCTGTACATGTTCCAGACGTCGTTCACCTACAGCGACTACGGCTACGGCAGCACCATCGCTCTGCTGCTGACCGTCGTGTGCCTGCTGGTGAGCCTGGTCGTCTACCGCGTCTCGCGGCGCGACCTCACGGAGGGCTGAGAGGCATGGCCACCATCGACACACCCGTGAAGACCTCCGTAGGCGGCTCCGGGCACGCGCCCGTGCGTGCCCCGCGGATCCGGCGCGGCCGTCCGGGAAGCCGCCTGTGGGTCAAGGTCGTCGTCGCTCTCCTGCTGGTCGTCGAGGTCTACCCGATGATCTGGATGTTCCTCACCTCCCTGAAGTCCAACGACGACTACCTGAACAACTCCACCTGGAGCCTGCCCACCACCTGGGAGTGGAGCAACTACACCGAGGCGTGGACGACCGGCCACATCGGCCTCTACGTCCAGAACAGCCTGCTCGCCGTCGTCCCCGCGCTCGCGCTGATGCTGCTGCTGGGCACCGCTGCCGGCTTCGCCCTGCAGGTCATGGTGTGGAAGGGCCGCAGCCTCACCCTGCTGGTCTTCCTCGCGGGCATGATGGTCCCGCCGCAGATGATCCTGCTGCCCCTGTTCACGGTGTACTTCCAGACCGGCCTGTCCGGCACGCTGTGGCCGCTGATCCTCACCTACACCGGCACGGGCCTGCCCCTGACCGTCTTCATGATGGCCACCTACTACCGGGGTGTCCCCCGCGAGCTGTTCGAGGCCGCCACCATCGACGGCGCCGGCATCCTGCGCGCCTTCTGGACCATCAGCCTCCCCCTGGTGCGCAACGCCCTGCTCACCGTCGGCCTGGTGCAGTTCTTCTTCATCTGGAACGACCTGCTCATCGCGCTGACCTTCACCAACAACCAGGATCTGCGCACCATCCAGGTCGGCCTGCTCAACTTCACCGGCGACTTCGGCGCCACCCAGTACGGCCCCCTCTTCGCGGCCATCTGCATCAACGTCTTCGGCACCCTCCTGATCTACCTCTTCCTCAACCAGAAGGTCATGAAGGGCCTCACCTCGGGAGCGTTGAAGGGCTGACCCAGTCCTCGCCCCGGCCTGCCGTCTCCCCGGATCTCCCGGCTCCGAGGAGCTCGCCGCGCCCACCCGTCACGCTCCCGCATGTGACCACACGTGAAAGAAGGGTCGCTCCTTGCTCCCCCCTCAGCCCTCCCCGGTCCGCTTCGAACACCTGCCGGACGGACTCGGCATCGGAGTCGCCTCCCCCCGGCTGACCTGGACCTTGCCCCCGGGCACCGGCCGCCAGGTGTCGTACGAACTGGAACTCGAACGCCGTGGCGGTATCCGCCGCACCGGGCGCGTCGACAGCGCCGAGCAGGTCCTCGTGCCGTGGCCCGGCGACCCCCTGACATCCCGGGAACGCGCCACCGTCCGCGTCCGCGTCTGGACCCCCGACACCGCAGGCCCCTCGGAGTGGAGCACACCGAGAGACGTCGAGGCGGGGCTCCTCGACGCCGCCGCCTGGCAGGCCGTACCCGTGGGCGCCGACTGGGACGAAGACCCCGAGGGCGAGCGCCGCCCCGCCCGCGTGCGCAAGGACTTCCACCTCGACCGGCCCGTCGCCCGCGCACGCCTCTACGTCACCGCCCACGGCCTCTACGAGGTCGAGATCAACGGACACCGCGTCGGCGACGACGCGCTCGCACCGGGCTGGACCGTCTACCCCCACCGGCTGCGGTACCGCACCCATGACGTCACCGCCCACCTCACCGAGGGCGCAAACACCATCGGCGCCTGGCTCGGCGACGGCTGGTACCGCGGCAGGTACGGCTTCGACGGCGGCACCCGCAACATCTACGGCACCGACCAGTCCCTCATCGCCCAGCTGGAAGTGGAGTACGACGACGGCACCACGCATGTCGTCGCCACCGACCGAACCTGGAAAGCGGCGTCCGGCCCGATCCTCACCAGCGGCCTCTACGAAGGGGAGACCTTCGACGCCCGCCTGCACGATCCCGCCTGGGCCACACCGTCCGCGGCTGGAGCGGGGGACTGGACGCCGGTCCGCACGGGCGCACGAGATGCTGGCACCCTCGTCGCTCCTCTCGGGCCGCCCGTGCGCTGCACCGAGGAGGTCACCCCGGTCACCGTCACCCGTACCGGCGACGGGCGTCACCTGCTCGACTTCGGGCAGAACCTGGTCGGCCGTCTCAGGGTCACCGTCGACGGACCGGCCGGTACCACCCTCACCCTGCGGCACGCCGAAGTCCTCCAGGACGGCGAGCTGGCCACTCGCCCCCTGCGTGAGGCGACGTCCGTCGACACCCTGATCCTCTCCGGCGCGGGACCGCTGACCTGGGAGCCCCGTTTCACCCTGCACGGATTCCGCTACGCCGAGATCAGCGGCTGGCCGGACGACATGACGGCCGGTCAGGTGACCGCCCGCGTGTACCACACGGACATGCGCCGCACCGGATGGTTCGAGTGCAGCGACCCGCTCGTCAACCGCTTGCACGAGAACGTCGTGTGGAGCATGCGCGGCAACTTCGTCGACCTGCCCACCGACTGCCCCCAGCGCGACGAACGCCTCGGCTGGACCGGCGACATCCAGGTCTTCGCCCCCACGGCGAGTTTCCTCTACGACTGCGCCGGCCTGCTCGACTCCTGGCTCACCGACGTCGGCATCGAACAGCTCCCGGACGGCACGATCCCGTGGTACGTCCCCGTCATCCCGGGCGAGCCGATGTGGACACCGATCCACCCCGGCGCCGCATGGGGCGACGTCGCCACCCTCACTCCCTGGGCGCTCTTCCAGCGCTACGGCGACCTGGAACTCCTGCGCCGCCACTACCCCATGGCCAAAGCGTGGGTCGAGCTCGTCGAACGCCTCGCCGGTCCTACCCGCCTGTGGGACACCGGCGTCCAGTTGGGGGACTGGCTCGACCCGGCCGCCCCACCCGACGACCCGGCCGCGGGCCGCACCGACCGCTACCTCGTCGCCACCGCCTACTTCGCCCACTCCGCACGCCATCTCGCCCTGGCCGCAGACGAGTTGGGGTACGACGCGGACGCCGAACGGTACGCAGCACTCGCCGCCGAGGCAGCCGACGCCTTCCGACGCCGGTACGTCCTGCCTTCGGCCCGCCTCACCGGCGACAGCGCCACCGCGTACGCGATCGCCCTCGCCTTCGACCTGCTCACGCCGGAACAGCGCGGACCGGCTGCCGACCGCCTCGCCGAGATCGTGCTCGCCGACGGCGCGCGCATCTCCACCGGCTTCGTCGGCACCCCGCTCATCTGCGACGCCCTCACCGACAACGGTCACCTCGACGTCGCCTACCGGCTGTTGCTGCAGACCGAGTGCCCCTCCTGGCTCTACACCGTGGCCATGGGCGCGACCACGATCTGGGAGCGCTGGGACAGCCTGCGGCCCGACGGCACCCTCAACCCGGGCGGCATGACCAGCTTCAACCACTACGCGCTCGGCGCCGTTGCCGACTGGCTGCACCGGGTGGTCGGCGGTATCAGCGCCACCGCCCCAGGCTACCGCCGGCTTTCCTTCCGCCCCCGCCCGGGCGGCGGTATCAGCTGGGCCCGTGTCCGCCACGACACGCCCTACGGGACGGCCGCACTGTCCTGGGAGCTCACCCCCACCGGCATGACGGCCGACATCACGGTGCCGGAAGGCTGTACGGCCACAGTGGAGCTCCCCGGATGCGCACCCCTCGCCCTCGGGCCGGGCGACCATGTCCTGCACACCGCAGAACTCGGAGCGGCGGCCTGACCGTCTCCCGTACGCGAAGAGGGACAGCCCGACGCATCAGGCGATGCGTCGGGCTGCTATTTGTCTTGTGAATTCATATCATCCAGGGCGTCGATGGTAGAGAATTCCATCGGCCCGTTCAATTGAAATTTCAGGGCTCCATTAAAATCTCAAGGAAGAAAACCTGCTGGTGAGGGGCTATTTTAAATAGGAGGTTCCGGAGGGTTGACCTTGCATCGAAGGAGGTCATAGTTTCCAGCCTGCTGGGAAGAACTTCGTGGCTGAATACGGCCGTGGCGCCGAGAGCTCACCGTGGGATGCGGCGAGCACTCTGCCGCCGAGAAGTGAAAAAGGGAATGCGATCCCTCGGAGCTCCGCGACCACGCGGCTGCTCCCAGAGCCTCATCGAGCCGGGGCCGGCCGTGACCTGACCCCTCGGCCGGCCTCACCTCCCCCAACCCGCGGCGGCGCGTCGTACTGCCGCCATCTCAGTCCGGAGAGCCGCTGTGAACCGACGAACGTTCCTATCCGCCGCAGCCTTCACGGCCCTGGCCGCGAGCATGGCCCCCGCGGCCACCGACCGAGCGGTCGCCGCGCCGCGGTCCGTGGCGCAGGACCGGGCCGCCGAACTGCTCGCCCGCATGACGGCCGCCGAGAAAGAGGCCCTCGTACGCTGCGACTTCGATGCCGTGGCCCACCTCGGCATCCCTGCCCTCACCATGGTCGACGCCTCCGCAGGGCTGCGCGGCGAGACAGGCGTCACCGCCTTCCCCGTCCCCGTCGCCCAGGCGGCCACCTTCGACGAGGCGCTCGCCGGCCGGATCGGCAAGGCCATCGGCACCGAGGGCCGGGCCAAGGGCTACAACAACGCCCTCGGCCCCACCATCGACCTGACCCGTACCTGGCACTTCGGCCGACAGGCCGAGGCCATGGGCGAGGACCCGGTACTCGCCGGACGCCTGGGCACCGCCCTCACCGTGGCCATCCAGTCCCAGCACATGGCGGCCACCCTCAAGCACTTCGCCGCCTACACACAGGAAGTCAACCGCTTCTTCATCGACACCAAGGTGTCCGACCGAGCGCTCCACGAGTACTACCAGGCGCCCTTCCGCCGCGTGATCGCCGCCGCACCCGCCACCTCGGTGATGATGGCGTACCCGAAGATCAACGGCACGTTCGCGACACGGCACACCGGCCTGTTCGACGACCTGAAGAAGGGCATGGGCCTCCAGGGCCACACCGTGCCCGACTTCTGGGCCGGGGACGACCAGGTGGCCGCCGCCCGGGCCGGCATGGACCTCGCCGGGCTCGGCCCCGGCGGTGTCCAGATCCCGGCGGGTTCCCTCACCGGCGGTGCGATACCGGCCGCCCGGCTCGACGACGCGGCCCGGCGCATCCTCGTCACCATGTTCGCGAACGGCCTCTTCGACCACCCCGTCCCCGTCCCGGCGGGCAACGTCAGCACCCAGGCGCACAAGGACCTCGCGCACGAGGCGGCCGTCGCCTCCACGGTGCTCCTCGCCAACCGCTCCGCGGCCCTGCCGCTCACCAGCGCGGTGAAGTCGCTCGCCGTCATCGGCCCGGCCGGGTCCGACACCTTCACCGGCGTGTCCGGCTCCACATACGTCGACCCCGGGGCCTGGACCACTCCACTCGACGCGATCCGGGCCCGCGCCGGAAGCTCCGTCAAGGTCACCCACGCCCAGGGAACCAAGGGTGACCTCCCCCTCACCACGGTCCCCTCCACCGTCCTGCGCACCCCCACCGGGGCGGCCGGCCTGAGGGCGAGCTACTACACCAGTGCCGACGGCACCGGCACACCGGTCACGACCCGCACCGACACCACCGTCGACTTCACCGCCGCCCCCGTCGAGGGCCTGCCGCAGGTGTGGTCGGCCAAGTGGACCGGCACGCTGACCCCGACCACCACCGGCCTGCACCGCTTCTCCCTGCTGCCGTCCGGGACAACCACGCTGAGGATCGACGGCAGGACGGTCGTCTCCGGCACCCGCCAGATGGCCCGCTTCTTCCTCGGCCCCTACGACTACCCGCTCCAGGGAACCGCCGAACTGACCGCCGGACGCGCCGTCACCGTGGAGATCACCTACAACAACGCCACCGCTGAGCCCGGAACGTGCGGCCTGGCCTTCGGCTGGCAACCCGAGTCCCTCATCCCCGCCGCCGTGACGGCGGCCCGCGCGGCCGACGCCGCCGTCGTCTTCGTCAACCGGGTCGCCGGCGAGGGCATGGACCACGACGGATACGCGCTGCCCGGAGACCAGGATCAGCTCATCACCGCCGTCGCCGCCGCCAACCCCCGCACGATCGTCGTCCTCAACACCGACGGTCCCGTCGCCACCCCCTGGCTGAACGACGTGGAGGCCGTCGTGCAGGCGTGGTACGCGGGCCGCGGTGCGGGCACCGCCATCGCCGCCGTCCTCTTCGGCGACAGCGACCCGGCCGGCCGCCTCCCGGTGACCTTCCCCACCGACGCCACCCAGGGCCCCGGCACCACCCCCACCACCTACCCGGGCACGAACGGCACCGTCGCCTACGACGAGGGCACCGCCGTCGGCTACCGGTTCCACGACGCCAGGAAGCAGGACCCCCGCTTCCCCTTCGGCCACGGTCTGTCCTACACCACCTTCGCCCACGGCTCCCTGGAAGCCACCTACGACAAGGCCGCCCAACAGGTCGTCGTCGAGGTCACCGTGACCAACACCGGACGGCGCGAGGGCACAGAGGTCCTCCAGGTGTACGCCACCCTTCCCGCCTCGGCGGCGGCGGAGCCTCGCCGCCTGGTCGCGTTCCAGAAGGTCACCCTCCCCGCGGCCGGCTCCAAGCGACTGAGCCTGACGATCCCGGGCCAGGACCTCAGTGTCTGGTCGTCGGAAGCACTGACGCTCACCCCGGGCGTCTACACCTTCGCGACGGCGCGTTCCTCCCGCGTCGTCACCGCACAGCGTGCCCTCACGCTCGGCTGACCACCGTCGGCCCCCTGGGTCGCGGGCGGCTCGTGTGACCGCTGCGCAGTCTAGTGAACGTCACACGAGCCGCCGCCGGCCGGCCCAGCCCTGACACCCCACGCCTCGCTCCAGCCAACCTCACTCCTCCTTCCCGCCCGGAGTCCGTCCGTGACACGCACCTCACACCTGCTCGGCCTCGCCATCAGCCTGGCGCTCGCAGCCACCACGACGACCGGATGCGGCCCGTTCGGGGCTGAACAGGACGGGCCGGTCGAGTTGTCAGTCAGGGCAAGCGCCACCGACAGGTCTGCGATGGACGCCGTTGTCGCCGAGTTCCACCGCCTCAACCCCGACACACACGTCACGGTCGACTACTCCGACACCGGCGACCTCCAGCAGGAACTCCCGGGCGCGCTCCGCGCGGGTGACGGCCCCGACGTGTTCACCGTCTGGCCCGGCAACGGCAATCCCGCCTCCGTCACCGCGCTGGAGCACGACGACCTGCTGGAGAACCTGAGCCTTCGCCGCTTCAACCTCACGATGCCCATAGGCGTCAAACCGGTCACCGACGTCAACGGCAGCACGTTCGCGGTACCTGTGACCTTCAGCGGCATCGGAACGGTCTTCTCCACGGAAGGACTGGACGCCATCGGAGGAGCACCACCCCGGACCTGGACAGAACTCCTGACCCTCTGTGACAAGGCCCGCGACCACGGCAAGGTCCTCCTCGCCCTGGGCAACGCCACCCCCTGGGTCACCCAACTCATCACCTACGCCCTGGTCGCGACAACCGTCTACGCCGACGAACCGGACTTCGACACCGACATGGAACTCGGCAAGGAAACCTTCGCCAACTCCGGCTGGCGCACCGCCCTGCGCAAATACATGGAGATGGACGGGCGCGGCTGCTTCAACGCCGACCCACTGGACACCACGTACGAGGAAACGCTCGACCAGGTAGCCACGGGCCGGGCCGTGGGAGTCGTCCAGGTCGCGAGCGTACTGTCCGAGCTACGTGCCGCCGCCCCCGGCCTGACCCTGCGCATGACCGCACTGCCCGCCACAGATGACCCCGACGACACACGGATGCCGGGTGCCGTATCGGCCGCCTATGGCCTCAACCCCGACACTCCACATCGCAAGGAGGCCCTCGCTTTCATCGACTTCCTGGGATCCGCTCGCGGACAGAACCTGTACAACCGCTCCGGTGCCACCCTGCCCGCCATCCCGAACGCCTCCTTCACTGTCGACCCCGCGATCAGGGAGGTCGCGGAGCGGCAGAAGGCTGGAACCACCGTTCCCTTCATGGATCAGCGCTGGCCGAACTCCGCCGTCCAGCAGACACACTTTGCCCAGGTCGAAGCTCTATTCTCCGGGACCACGGACATCGAAGCGGCCTTGGCTGCGCTCGACAAGGCTTATCAAAAGCGAACTTGATCCAGGCATGAGAAGTGCGTCCTTGAGGCGGAGTCAGCCCCATCGAGTACTCCTCCGGCCGGCAGAGCACGCGCCGGCTCAACCACGGCGGCGACCGCCAGGCCAACGCCGCCCTGCACCGCATCGTCTTCACCCGGCTGCGCCATGACCCGCGCACCCAGGCGTACTTCGAACGCCGCACCCAGGAGGGCAAGACCCGGCGTGAGATCATCCGATGCCTCAAGCGTTATGCCGCCCGCGAGGTCTTCAACATGGTCAGACCGGTCTCCCGCACCCCCGCGTTATAGGGGCGTCTGTGACACGACGCAGCCCCGCCCGGGTGACACCACCGGGCGGGGCTTCTGTCGTCAGGTGTCGCGGTCCCGCAGTCTCTCCTCACGGGTCTTGATCACCCGCAGCCGGTCCGGCTGCTGCGAGGTCCACCGGTCCGGACCGGCCTCCGGCCGCAGCACCCACGTGGTGCCGCCGCGCACGTCCGCCACGATGCCGCGACGGTCGGCGTCCTCGTCGTGGATCAGGTCGCCCACCCACGCGCGTCGCGTCTGCTCGCCGGTCATCCGTGTCCCTTCCCGTGTAGCTCCGCCCACACCTGTTTCCCCCACGGCAGCGGCTCGGTGCCCCATCGCTCCGCCAGTTCTTCCACGAGCGTGAGGCCACGCCCGCCTTCGTCCTCGGGGCCGGACGCCTTGCGCACCGGTGGCGCCATCGAGAAGTCCACGACGCCAATAAGCACCCGCGCTGTCTCGGGCCTCTCGACAACCACCCGGATCGAGTCACGCCTTGCGTGCTGCACGGCGTTGGCCACCAGTTCGGACACGATCGTGGCGCCGTCCTCGGCCAAGTCCTCCAGGCGCCACGCGGCGCACGCTGCACGAACCAGGCGCCGGGCGGGCGCGGCGCTCTCGGGCTGACGGGGCAGGGTCTCGCTGTACCCGGGGTGCCCGGTCCTGCGAGCCCGCGTTGTAGGTTGCGGCATGTCGGTCTGCTCTCTCAGATCGGCCAAGCCCCGGGGCCGGTCGCACGGCCGCCGGGGCGCTGTCCGCTCCTGTAAGCGACATGCCTGGAACGCTGACAGGGGCGCAACGTCCCACTTTCACCACGCTATTCACAGACCCCCAGGAACTCCGCCAACGGCCGCAAACCCGGAGGGTGATTGGGGAGCGCCCACAGGTCGCGCACGATGGCCACGGCCAAGGTGTGGTGCTGCATCCATGTCGGCGCCACACGGCGCAGGGATTCCAGGGTCTTCACCGCTCCGGCCGCATCCCCGGTGTCCGTGTGGGCGCGGGCCACGTCCAGCAGCAGCCACGTGCGCCACGACGGAGGCGTGTCCTTGCTGAGCCGCATGCCCTTCGCCAGAGCTAGGCCGTGTCTGACAAAGATCCCGGCAGGGCTTCGCGGGAGCGAGACACGGGCTGGGCCGTACGGGGAGCGGTCAGTCGCCGTCGTGGAGGGTGGCGGCAAGGCGTTCGGCGATGGTTTGCCGGAGGTCGGGGTCGAGGCGTTCGGCCGTGAGGGATTCGTACAGCCACAGTCCGTCGGCGGCCAGGCGGGCGATGAACCGGTCGAGCGTGGCGGGGTCGTCGGTGGCTGAGGCGGGGGGCGGTGCCCAGCGTTCGATCACCGCGTTCCAGGGAGCGGCGTGTTCGTCGGTCGTCGCGCCTTCCAGCATGAACAGCAGCTCGGCCCGGGTGGCGCTCTGGGTGGCGACGCGGGTGTAGGCGGTGAGCCGTTCGGTGGTTGTGGCGTCTGCCGCGGGCTTTCCCGCTGCTGCGGCCATGCCTGCTTCCCACCGATCGGCGAGGTGCTGGTGGATGGCCAGCACGAGGTCCTCGCGGGAGGCGAAGTGGTAGAGCAGGCCGCCCTTGGTCAGGCCGGCCTCGGCGGCGACAGAGTCGAAGGTGACACTCTTGACGCCCTCGCGCTCCACGACGCGGGCTGCCGCTTCAAGGATCTGGGTTCGTTTGCTGGTTCGCATGGGTGCTCCGGTCGGTCAGTGGTGCGCTGGGGCGTCGGCGGCCTTCGCGGCGGTGGTCGGGACTGATCCAGGGCCGTGACGGCGCAGGAGTAGTCCCGTGGCGAAAGCGCCGACGGCCATCACGGCGGTGACCACGACGGTCACGACGAAGTACGCGTTGTCGAACGCGTTGGAGGCGGCGGTGATCAGCGAGGGGTTGTCCTTGCCCAGGGCGAGCGCGGCGTCGAGGCTGTCGCGGGCCCGGTTTGGCACCCCGGCGGGCAGGTTGATGGTCGCGCTGTAGACGGCCGTCAGGAGGCTGCCGAGGAGGGCGACTGCGATGAGGCTGCCGAACTCGTAGGAGACCTCCTCGACGGAGGACGCCATGCCAGCCCGGCGGGCCGGGACGTTGCCCATGATCGCGCTGGAGGCGACGGACATCGCCGCCCCGAGCCCGGCCCCGGTGAGCAGGAGTCCAGCCACCAGCAGGCCCATGCTCGTGTCGAAGCTGGCCAGAATCACCGCGGCGCCGGCTGCGGCAAGAGCGAGGCCGCCCGCGACGATGGGCAGCAGACCGACCTTGTGCAGGATGGCACCGCCGACCATGGCCGTCGGCAGCGCTCCCAGGGCGACGGCGGCGACCAGCAGCCCTGCGCGCAGGGGGGTGAAGCCTTCCACGAGCTGGAAGCGCTGGGTGGTGACCAGCTGGATGCCGGCGATGGCGAACATGGACAGCCCGGCGGCCAGAACGCCGGCGAGGAACGCTGGGTTGCGGAAGATCGTGAAGTCCAGCAGCGGGTAGGGCAGGCGGCGCTGCCGCCTGGCGAACGCCCACCCACCCACAGCGGCCGCGAGGACTGCGGTGGTGATGACGAGGGGGGCGGGGCTGGTCTTCGCGGTCTCCTTGATTGCGATCACCAGGCCGACCAGGGTGACGAGCGCGAGCAGCGAGGAGATCAGATCCCAGCGCTTGGAGGGATCGGCGTCATTGGGGGGCGCGAGGACCAGCGTGGCGATGACCGCCGCGATGACGACGGGAACGTTGATGAGGAAGACCGACCCCCACCAGAAGTGGTTGAGCAGGACGCCACTCACGATCGGGCCGAGCCCGCTGCCCACGATCGCCAGACTTCCCCAGACGGCGATGGCGACGTTGCGCTCACGCTCGTCCTCGAACGTGACCCGGATCAGGGCCAGCGTCGCGGGCATCATCGTCGCCGCCCCCACCGCCAGGAACGCTCGCGCCGCGATCAGTGCCTCCGGGCTCGACGAGAACGCGGCGGCCAGCGAGGCGGTCCCGAAGGCCACCAGACCGATCAAGAACATCCGCCGGTGCCCCACCCGGTCCCCCAGCGTCCCGCTGCCCAGCAGTAGCCCGGCCATCACCACCGGATAGGCGTTGATGATCCACAGGCTCTCCGAACTGCTCGCACCGAGGTCCTCCACCAACGTCGGCAACGCCGCGTAGAGGATGGAATTGTCCAGCGTGATCAACAGCAGCCCTGCACTCACCACCGTGAGCAGCAACCAGCGCCGCTTCGTACCCAAGGCCATCTCCGCACGCCTCTCCAGCAGACCATCGCGATTCCATAACTATACCTTACGGAAGGTATAGTTATGGAGTCAGTGTTCTTTGTAACAGGCAGTTGACCTGGCACTTTCTCGGCGAGGCTGTGCGGCGTGCCGGGCGGAGTCGGACGGCGGCCCGATACCGGGGGGCCGGGTAATGAGAGATCAAGCGGTGGGCCGCGGGGAGCTGCCAGACGCGGCCTGGAAACGACTGGAGTGTCTGCTGCCGAAGGCCGACGGGCGGGGGCGACCGTGGCGTGATCACAGGCAGGTGATCAATGGAGTGCTGTGGCGGTTACGGACGAGGGCTCCGTGGCGCGACCTGCCGGAACGCTACGGACCTTGGCAGACTGCGTACGAGCGGTTCGCGCGTTGGGAGGCGGACGGCACATGGGCTCGCCTATTGGAAGCAGTCCAGGCGCGCGACGACTCGACCGGAGTGCTGGAGTGGACGGTGTCGGTGGACTCCACCATCAACCGCGCCCACCAGCACGCCGCTGGAGCCCGTAAAAGGGGGCACAGGCGCCGGACGAATCTGGAGATGCATCGCATTCGACGTCTGGCCAGGCGCTCGGCAGGTCACGAGGCGGGCTGACCACCAAGGTCCACCTCGCGGCCGACGGCCGCGGCCTGCCTCTAGCCATCGTCGTTACCCCAGGCAATGTCAACGACTCCACGATGTTCGACACGGTGCTGGACGCGGTGCGAGTGCCTCGCCTGTCTGCAGGGCGGCCCCGTCGCAGGCCCGAGACGGTCATCGCCGACAAGGCGTATTCATCCCGGGCCATACGGGCGGGCTTACGGCGACGTGGCATCAGAGCGGTCATCCCTGAACGGTCCGACCAGATCGCCAACCGGCACCGCCGAGGAGCGGCCGGCGGGCGGCCGCCAGCTTTCCATCCAGAGCAGTACAAGGCCCGCAACGTGGTCGAGCGATGCTTCAGCAGGCTCAAGCAGTTCCGAGCTGTGGCCACCCGCTTCGACAAACTGGCCGTCCGCTACCTCGCCGGAATCAGGCTCGCCTCCCTCATCCTCTGGCTTCGTGAACCGTGATCATTTGTCAGACACAGTAGGACTCCGTTAGGTCTTCGAGTTCGGCCTGTTCCTGGGCATGTTGGGTGGATGGACGCACATGAGATGGACGCACATGAAGTGAACCGTGTCCGGGCGAAGTTGGCGCTGTACGTGGCGGACGTCTTCGCGTCGCTGCCGCGCAAGGACCAGCGGAGCAAGGGCGACTGCTACCTGCGGGGCTTGATGCTGGACGGCCGCCGCAAGTCGATTCAGGCCATGGCCGCAAGGCTGCCGGACGGCAACGAACAGAACCTGCAGCAGTTCGTGAACCAGTCCACCTGGGACCCGGTGCCGGTGCAGCGGCGGATCGCGGAGCGCATGCTGCCGCTGATCAATCCGGCGGCCTGGGTGATCGACGACGTGTCGGTGCCCAAGGACGGAAGGATGTCGGTCGCCGTGGCCCCGCAGTACTGCGGGGCCCTGGGCAAACGCGCCAACTGCCAGGTCGCGGTCAGCGTCCACGCCGCCAGTGACACCTCCTCCTGCCCGCTGCAGTGGCGCCTGTTCCTGCCCAAGGAGTGGGCCGCGGACACCGAACGCCGCACCATCACCCGCGTTCCGCCCGAGGTCGGGCACCGCGAGAAATGGCGGCTGGCCCTCGACATGCTCGATGAGCTGGCCGACTGGGGCATGCGGCCACCGGTCGTGGTGGCCGACGCCGCCTACGGCACCAACGCCCGCCTGCGGGCCGGCCTGGCCCAGCGGGGAATCGACTACGTGCTGGCCATCCGCGGCGACGTGAGTGCCCACCCGTTCGACGCGAAGCCGATAGCCCCGGACCGCAAGGGTCCCATCGGCTGCTGGCCTCAGCCCCGCTACCGCCGGCCCGCACCCTCGGTGGCAGCCCTGGCCGCCGGCCTCGGACAGGAGGCGTTCACTTCCCTCACCTGGCGGCAGGGCTTACGCGGCGCGTTACGGTCCCGCTTCGCCGCCGTGCGCGTCCGCCCCGCCGGCAAGGCCGTCGAGCGTCCGATCCGGGCCGCCGCCTCGGCCGAACAGGGCTGGTGGGACGGGGTGCTGCCCGACTGCTGGCTGCTGATCGAGTGGCCCGAAGGCGCCGAGACGCCCACCGAGTACTGGCTGTCCAGTCTGCCGGCCGACACCCCGATCGCCGACCTGGTCCGTCTGGCCAAGGTCCGCTGGCGCATCGAGCACGACTACCGCGAACTCAAGCACGGCCTGGGCCTGGACCACTTCGAGGGCCGGTCCTGGCCCGGCTGGCACCACCACGTCACCCTCGTGACCGCTGCCCACGCCTTCCTCACTGAACAGCGGCTGGCCCCAAAAGCACCCACACCGGACTCACCCTCTACCAGACCCTCGACGCCCTCCAGGGCATCCTGAGGTGCTGGACCGGTATCTGCACCACCTGCCACCAGCCCCTGCCCAGCAGGCCACACACGACATCAAGATCGAGACAGACCTAACGGAGTCCTACTAGAGGTTGTCCCGTATGGGGTGTGAGTTATCCAGTGAGGGCCAGGTTGTGCAGTCGGGCGATGCCGAGCATGGCCTGGTGAACTCCGTCGCC